>JAEYXD010000106.1 GCA_023428645.1 Pseudomonadota bacterium | reverse complement strand
CACGTACACGACCGGCGCGATCGTCGGCGCGTGCACGGTGAGCGCCACCTTCTCGCTCAATCACTACACGGTGAGCACCTCCGCGGGGCCTGGCGGATCCGTCAGTCCCGCTCACACCGTCGTGCCGCATGGCACCTCCGCGACCTTCACCCTGACGCCTGATCCCGGCTTCAACATCGTCGCCGTCTCCGGCTGCGACGGCACGCTCAGCGGCAACACGTACACCACCGCGCCGGCCACGGGCGCGTGCACCGTCGCGGTGGCCTTCACGCTGAACACGTACTTCGTCGACGCCGTCGTCGCGGCGGGCCAAGGGACGATCACGCCGGACAACGTCGCGGTATCGCACGGTTCGCCAGTGAGCCTCACGCTCACGCCAGACGTCGGCTATAGCATTCAGGAAGCGACCGGCTGCGACGGCACGCTCATTGAGGACGTCTACACGATCGACGCCGTGCTCGGCAGTTGTACCGTGTCGGCGAAGTACTCGCTGAACCACTACCCGGTGACCGCAACGGCGGAAGGCGGCGGCTCGATCAGCCCGGCGAGCTTGACCGCGGACCATGGCTCGACACCCGTCTTCACCGTGACGCCCGACGCCGGCTATTACATCAGCGTGGTCGAGGGCTGCGACGGCACGTTGCGCGACGACACTTATACGACGGCGCCGATCAGCGGTGCCTGCGATATCACGGCCAAGTTCACTCGCATCCTCCACAGCGTGACCGCGAGCGCTGGCGAAGGTGGAGCGATCAGTCCCGTCGATGCATCGGTGCCGGAGGGCGCGTCCAGAACCTTCACCGTGCTGCCGCACGTGGGCTACGGCATCGAAAGCGTCACCGGCTGCGACGGCACGCTCGAAGGCACGCGGTATCGGACCGGCCCGGTCATGGCCGCATGCGCGGTGACGGCGAGCTTCACGCGAAACGTTTACACCGTGAGCGCGAGCGCCGTGGGCACCGGCACGGTCACGCCGACGCAGACTCAGGTCACGCACGGACAGCAGGTCACCTTCGAGCTGTCGCCCGCCATCGGCTTCGCCGTGCAGAGCGCCACCGGCTGCAGCGGCACGCTCGAAGGCAACACGTTCGTCAGCGACGCAATCACGGCAGCCTGCATGCTCGATGTGACCTTCGTGCCGCAAGGCGATGTCGTCGTCACCAGCCGCGGCGGCGGCGGCGCGTTCGAATGGCTATCCCTCGGCGCACTGCTCCTGTTCGCAATCCGCCGCCACGCTCGCGGTTTCGCGTCGGCCGCGCTGCTCGTATGCCTGGTCAGCACGCAGGCGCGCGCGGAACAAGGCTGGTATGCCGGGGCGCAAGGAGGACGCGCCTCGACGGATGTCGGCACCGCGGACGTCAATGCGGCGCTGGCCGCGTACGACATCACGGGCATCGCCACCGTGAGGGACAGTACGCGAACCGCGTGGCGACTCTTCGGCGGCTATCGGATCAATCGCTGGTTCGCGGTGGAAGGCGGTTACGTCGACCTCGGTGACGTGTCTACCCGCATCACGGGTCTCGGCACGACGAACTTCTACGACGTGCGCGACTTGCTGCCGAGCTCGGGCAACGGCGTCGAGCTGCACGCCGTCGCGAGCTACACCTTCGCCTCACGAGTTCGCTTGATGATCCGCGGCGGCGCATGGCGCTGGGGCAGCGAATACAAGGTCGTGGCCGTCGACGGCACCGCGACGACCTACGATGTCGACGGCGTCGACACCGTGTACGGCGCCGGGCTCGAAGTGAACATCAACTCCAAGTGGCGCATGCGCGCATCCTGGGATCGCTACACGACGAACGACGACGAAGCTTCGGTCGTGATGCTCGGCCTCGTGCGGAAACTGTAAGCGCATGCCGCGCGGCCAAGGCAGCAACGACCGGTCGTCAGACGACGCGCTGTGCGCGGGCTCAATGATGAGATGACAGCATGCGAGCGAGCTCGAACAGACAGAACCTTGCTTACGGCACGGTGTTGCTGGCTGCGTTCGGCATGGATTGCGCGGCGCAGACGCCGCCTCCACCGCGGCCCGACAGCGGACAGATATTGCAGGAGCTGGAACGCGATCCGGCTCAGCGCCGGCCGCAAGCACCTGTTCCGACCTCACCGGATGTGGCCGTGCGCGATGCCGACTTGACGCCCGAATCCACCGCGCTCTCCCAAACCCGCATCGACGTGCGCGGCTACCAGCTCAGCGGCAACACGGTATTCCCCGACGAGACGCTGCTGGCGCTGATTTCGCAGCAGATCGGCAGCATGACGCTGAGCCAGCTCGAGCAGGTCGCGATGCGCATCACCCGGCACTACCGCGATCGGGGTTACATGGTTGCCCGGGCTTATCTTCCCTATCAGGAGATCCGCAGCGGCATCGTCCGCTTCGACATTCTCGAAGGGCGCTTCGGCGAAGTGCGCGTGCGGAATGCGTCGAACCTCTCGGAGCACAGGCTGCGCGGCACCCTCGAGCGCTCGGCCTGCGACGGCACGTGCGCCGGCGGCTTGATTCGAGAAGCGCCGCTCGAGCGCGGCATGCTGCGGCTCGCCGATTTGCCGGGCATCCGCGTGCGCGGCGAGTTGCAGCCGGGGCGCGACGTGGGCAGCTCCGACGTCGTGCTCAACGTCGAGCCGACGCGCCGTTTCAGAGGCTCGATCGACGCGACGAATCACGGCGGACGTTACGTCGGCCGCGAGCGCGCCACGCTCACCGCGGCTTACGCGAATCCGTTCGGTATCGGCGATCAAGCCAATTTCCAGGGCGCGTATTCCGCCGGCAGCACCTACGCGAGCCTGGGTTACGACGCGCCGATCAACTATCGCGGCACGCGGGCGTTCGTCTCCGTCTACCGCATGGATTACGAGCTGCGGGAGGATTTCGCGGCGCTCGGCGCCGAAGGCGACACGCTTGGCGGCGAGATCGGCCTGGCGCATTCACTGTTTCGCGATTCGCGGCGCAGCCTTGGCGCCCGCGTCACATACGCGTACAAGTCCATCGAGGACGACGTGACGATGGCGGCGATCACGAACGAGCGTGTCGCCACGACGTATACGGCGACACTCGATGGCGCGCTCAACGACGCATGGCTCGGCAGGCTCGCCATCAATCGCCTGTCGCTCGGCTACACCGCGGGTGAGCTGGAGATTCGCGAGCCGCTGTCCGCCGCGATCGATGCCGCCACCGTGCGCACCGATGGGCACTTCGACAAGATCTCGTACTGGCTGTCGCGCTCGCAGCAGCTCACGGACCGTTGGAGTCTGTACGTGAAGGCGACCGGCCAGATCGCCGACCGCAATCTGGATTCCTCGGAGAAGTTCTATCTCGGCGGACCAAACGCCGTGCGCGCGTACGCGGTTGGCGAAGCAGCCGGCGATCGGGGTTATCTCGCCTCCGCCGAGGTGCGGCGCGTGTTCTTCGGCCCGTTCGGCGGCACGACCGAGCTCATCGCGTTCTACGATCGCGGCCGGGTTCGCGCCGATGCGCGACCGTGGCAGGACGCCGCCATGACTCGCACGCTCGATGGTTACGGCACGGGCTTCGACTGGAATCAGCAGCAAGGCTGGTCGCTCGCGGCGACGCTCGCGTTTCGCGGTTCGGAAGCAAGCGTGAGCGGCCCTGACCGCGACTATCAGGTGTGGCTCTCCGGCGGCTATCGATTCTGAAGCTCAGTTGTCGGCTCGCATCACGCCGTCGCGCCTCCAGCCGCGCAGTAATTCCGCGCGGTTTTCGCTCCATGGCTCGGCTTGACCGCCCTCGCGCTGGCGCAGATGCGCCACCAAGCGATTGCGCGTCGGCATCCGCATCAACTTCAGCAGGCCGGAAACATAGTTCTTCACGGTGCCGACGCTCAAACGCAGGCGCAGGGCGATCTCCTTGTTCGATGCGCCCATCGCGAGGAGATCGAGGATCGCCTGCTGTCGGCCGGTGAGCTCTCCCGGCGCGCGCCGGCCCGTGCTCTCACCCTCACTGCTGCTCGCCGCATTCAACGACAACGCGAAATCCGGCGGCAGATACACGCCGCCCGCCATCATGAGGTTGAGCGCGATCGCGAGGATGGGCAGCGGCGTCTTGCGTGGAATCAGGCCCGCGGCGCCGCGTTCGAGCGCGCCACACAAGATGCGCGCGGAATTGTTCACCGACAGCAAGCCGATGGGACTCGCGGGAAAGTGCGCGTGCACGCGCTCGAAAGCATGGAGGGCTTCTTCGAACCCGCCGCCGCACAGAAGCACGTCGAGCAGGATGACATCGGGCTTGACGTCCTTGATCTGCAGCGCTGCGGCGACGCTCTCGACCACGAGCAGTTCGAGCCCTGCGCTCGCCGGGCATTCTTTCAATCCGACACTCAACCCGAATTTGATCAGCTCATCATCTTCGATCAGAAGCACGCGTCCTTGCTGCGTCCCTTCGCTTCCGTGCTCACCGGTAATCTGATCCGCCATTACCACCTCGTCGCCAATGCATCCGATCGGCGACACGTTAAGTTCAATAGTGCAGTGCCGCACCTTCGGACTTTCCGCATCGCTGCGCGCAATGGCAGCACGCGAACGACGAATGTGACCTTCGACACCCTGCACGGGCCTCATGACATCTGTCGTGCGCGCGAGCGAGCGTCTTAGCGTTTCAACACGCTCACGAAAAAGGAACGTCACATGCAATTCCTACGCTATCGATTCGGTGGCCTCGCCGCGTGCGTGCTCGCTGCGACAACGTGCGGCGCGGCGGAGTCGCAAGCGCCCGCGATCAGCGCGGTCCCGGCCGACGCGCAGCTCGGCGGCAAGGCGGTGCCGGGCGCGTGTCTGTTGTCTCGCGAAGCGGTGCTCGAGAACGCGAAGGTCGGCAAAGCCGCGACGGCTCGCCTGCAGCAGCTCGCGCAGCAGGCGCAAGAACAAATAAACACCGAGCGCAAGCCGCTCGATGACGAGCTCGCAGCACTGCGCGAGCGCTCGCCCAAGCTCAGCGACGAGGAGCGGCGCAAACGCGAGCAGGACATCGCCGCCCGCCTCGAACCGCTGCGCGTGCGAGCCGAGCAACTCTCGCGCGAAATCGAGGCGACGCGCCTGAAAGTCGTGGAGCGCATCAGCATGGAAGCTCAACCGGTGATCGCGGCGGCCTACAAGGACAAGGGGTGCGGCCTCTTGATCGATCGCAATTTCGTGCTGGGCGGCAATTTCAGCAACGATCTGACCCCCGCGGTCGTTGCCGGGCTCGATGAGCGCATCACGACGATCAGCTTCGATCGCGAAGTGCTGCCCGCTCAGACGGCGCGCACGCGCTGAACCCACCGTGCAAACGTTGCAATACCGGCGAGTTGCAATGACTCGGGTCACCTCGCCTCGTGGCGACTGTCCGAGGTCATGTCCGTAAGGCATCTGTTCGAGGCCCGCTACGCCGCCATAGCGTTGTCGACACATGCAGGCTGCGGATGTCACATCGGCCACGTCGGGGCGAGCAGCGATCCGCAGCATCGGGACACAGCTGATGTCGCTACGGGAACACGCCATGCCCTCTCAACCGGCCCTCCGCGTCAGGCCCTCGCGAGTCTCGGGCCTCAGCGCGCTCGCGCTTGCGATCAAACTGGCGTGCCACGGCGCCGTCGCCGCCGACCTTCCCACCGGCGGCAACGTCATCAGCGGCGCGGGCAGCATCAGCCAGTCCGAACATTCGCTGACGGTGCTGCAGAACACCGCCAAGCTCGGCATCGAGTGGGAGACGTTCAACGTCGGCGCCGATCGCAAGATCACCTTCATCCAGCCTGACGCGAACAGCATCGCGTTGAATCGCGTCATCGGCGCCGACGCCTCGCGCATCCTGGGCGCCGTCGATGCGAACGGGAAAGTCTTCCTCATCAACCCGCACGGCGTGCTGTTCGGTAAGAACGCCGCGGTCAACACCGGCGGCCTGCTCGCCTCAACGCTCGAGCTGAGCAACGAAGATTTCGCAGCCGGCCGCTACACGCTCCGTCACGACGGCAGCGCCGGCTCGATCCAGAACGAAGGCTCGCTGACCGCGGGCAGCGTCGTGCTGGTCGCACCGTCGATCACGAACACCGGCACCATCGCAACGCCAGGCGGCAACACGACACTCGCCGCCGGCAACGCGGTGACCGTCAGCGTTCTCGCGAACGGGCTGCTGACCGCGAACGTCGACGAGGCGGTGCTCGACGCAAGCATCATCAATCAAGGCAAGATCGCGGCCGACGGCGGCTCGATCGCCTTGCAAGCCGGCACCGCTGACGCGGTGCTCGATTCGCTCATCAATACGGAAGGCGTGCTGCAGGCGCGCGGCATCGAGGAGCGCGACGGCAGGATCTTTCTCGGCGCGGGCGCCGGAGGCACGGCTTACATCGGCGGCACTGTCGATGTGTCGGGCAACGATGCCGCGAGCTCGGGCGGCGAGATCACGGCGCTCGGCAAGAATGTTGCCCTCGTGGAGCACGCGGTGCTCGATGCCGCGGGCACGAATGGCGGCGGCACCGTGCTGATCGGCGGCAATTGGCAAGGCGCAGGTCCGGAGCACAACGCCCGCGCCGTCGTCATGGCCGACGGCGCGCGCATCGATGCGAGCGCCACGCGCGGCGGCGACGGCGGCACCGTCGTGCTGTGGTCCGATGCGTACACGAACTTTGCTGGCGCGATCGCCGCACGTGGCGGCGCGCTCGCAGGCAATGGCGGTCGCGTGGAAACCTCAAGCAAGGACAACCTGCAGGCGCTCGGCTCGGTCGATGCATCGGCGGCACTCGGCAATGCGGGCGAATGGCTGCTCGATCCGACGAACGTCAACATCAGCAACGCGGTGGACAGCGGCGTGACGACCGGCGGCGCGAATCCCATCGTGTTCACTCCGAGCGGAGCATCCGCGAACGTCCAGGCGAGCCAGATCAATGCCTCGCTCAGCGCCGGAACGAGCGTCACGCTCACGACCGCGAGCAGCGGTAGCTCGGTGGGCGACATCAACATCAACGCGCCGATCACGAAAACCGGCACGAGCGATGCGACGCTCACGCTGTTGGCCAATCGACATATCTATCTGAATGGCGTTGCGATCTCCGCGACGGACGGCAAGCTCAACGTCGTCATGAGGGCACGCGCGGCCGGCACGCCGACGGGCACCGAGCCAGGCAGGATCTCGCTCGACGGCAACATCATCTCCAACGGCGGCGACATCATATTGGGTGGCGGCAGCGCGCCGGGAGGCTATGCGTACGACACGGGCTCTTCGGGGACTGCCATCGCGCTAGGCAACTCCAGAGTTCTGGACGCTCGTTCAGCCTCCGGCGGCGGCAACATCAGCACCTTCGGCAAGGTCGCGAACGGCTGGGTCGCCATGGAGCTGGTCAACAACTCTCAGGTGCTCACCAACGGCACGGGCACGATTTCGCTGCGCGGTGAGACAGTCGGAGCCGGCTTCGGCATGTACATCAACGGCGGCACGACGATCGCCGCTGAGCAAGGCGCCATTGATCTCTATGGCCAGTCGACGGGTACCTTCGCCGGCTTGACCCTCTCCGCGATCACGGTGACGACGACGTCGGGCCCGATCACCATGACGGGCATCAGCTCGAATACCAACACAGGCCTCTATCGCAACACCGCCGCCGGCATGGCGACGATCCGCTCGACGAGCGGGCTCATCACATTGAACGGCGCGGTTCCCGTCGGCGGCATCATTCCGGTTCATTTCGCCGGCGGGACGAACGTCAGTACGGCTGGCCCCATCGTGGTCAACGCGGAGGGCGGCGGTTCAGGCGCCGGCATCCAACTGGACGCGGCGGGTACGTTCTCGGCCGGCACCGGCATCACCCTGAATCACACCGGCACGACGACGTCGCCGTATTCACTCCTCAGCACGAGCGGGATGACCTTCGCCACCACCGCTGGCGACGTCATGGTCAACGCCCAACGAGCGATCAACGTCGGCTCGGCCATCAGCACCGGCAATGGTGCCGTGTCGATCACCAATACCGCATCGACGGCAGGCCAGAGCAACATCCTCGGCGGCATCAGCTCCGGCGGCGGCAACATCCATCTGAGCCTCGTCGGGCCGACGCAATTGCAAGGCGCGCTCAACGCGGCTGGCGGCAACATCTCCGTCACGGCCACCAGCGCGACCGGTGCCGCGGTCACGCTGATGGCCGACGCCAGATTGCAGACCACCGGTGCGGGCAGCATCAATCTCACGGGCACCAACACGAGCACGAACGCCTCGGGCCTGTACCTCAACACCGGCGCGACGATCACCAGCGACACGGGCGCGATCTCGATCGTCGGCATCAACACCAACACCGGCGGCATCGCCGGCGCGATCGGCACGTATCTCAACGGCGTGACGGTCACGAGCGGCACGGGCGATATCTATATCAAAGGCGAAAACCTCGGCACCGATGTCGCGTTCTATCGTCCGGTCTTTCCGACCACCGCGACCGCTATCACCTCGACCAGCGGCAACATCACCCTGGAAGGCGCCGGCAACGGTCCGAATGTCGCGCAAGGCATTCTGTTCGACAGCACTGTCGCCGCGCCGATGAACGTGACGACGGGCGGCGCTGGGAAAGTGAGCGTGCTCGGGCGCGGCGGCACGGGCCGCTGGAGCAACGATCGCAGCTTCGCCGCGATCGAATTCGGGCAAAGCGGCACGACCGGCACCGTCGTCAATCTGACGGCCGGCACCGGCGGCATCACGATCACCGGCACGGCCTCCGGCACGCCGACCCAATACATCCTCGATACCTACGGCACCGGCTCGACCATGAATTCCGCCGGCCCGATCACCATCAGCGGCGATGGCGCCGTCGCTTTCGGCGGCCGCATCACGACGGCGAGCACGCTCACCGTCACGGGCAACCGCGCCTACGCTTCGCGACTCGGCGCGGTGACAGCGGCCGGCGATGTGAGCATCTCCACGGTCGGCGACTTCACGCTGGGCTCATTCACCAAACAGGAGCATGCGACCGGCGCATCATCCTTGAACATCTCTTCCGGCACGAACATCACCACCGGCGCCATCAACGCGCTGCTCGGCGCGAGCCCGCTGCATGTCACGCTGAACAGCCGCAACACCGACGCAACTTCGGGCTGGGTCAACACCGCCGGCATCGTCACGCGCGGCGGCAATATCCTGGTGGGCGGTGGCAGCGCCACCGGCGACGGTTACGCCGCTGGCGCCGGCTCGACGCGCGGCGTCACGATCGTACCCTCGAGCGTGCTCGATGCGGGCGGCGGCAATATCACGCTGCGCGGGCGCACGAGCGCCACGTCGACGACCGAAGGTCTGGGCGTGTTCACCAATGCAGAGATCACCACCGCCGGCAGTGGCAACATCACGATCGATGCCACCACTGCGTATGCCACGCGCGGCGGCACGCTGGCGCCGGGCGTCAAGCTCACGACCGACGCCGGCAACATCGACGTCACCGGCACCGCGACCGGTACCAACAGCAGCGTCGGCTTCACGTTCAACAACGGCACGTTCACGAGCGGCAGCGGCGATATCTCGTTCACGGGCACGACCAATGGCAGCGCCGGCGGCCTGTGGCGTGACAGCGTAACGGCGGCGACGAACGTCATCTCCGCGAGCGGCAATATCAGCTTCGTCGGCCAGTCCACATCCGCGAGCGGCTACGCGGGCTTTCTCACGACCAATACCGGCCCTTTCAACGTCACGACCGGAGGGACGGGCTCCATCACCGTCGTCGGCACCGGCGGCGCGGCGACCTACGACGGCTACCGGTCGGCGATTGCATTCGGCGGATCGGCGGGCATCACGACCGTCGCCATGAGTGCCGGCACCGGCGGCATTTCGATGACGGGCAACGCCGCTCCCACCGCCGACGCCAGCCTGTGGAGCTGGCGAGCGTTTGCGAGCTACACCTCCGCGGGCGGCGTCACTATCACCGGCAACAAGTCGCTCGATGCGGTCGGCGCGATCACGGCAGCCGCCGACGTCACACTGTCGTCCGCGACCGGAGCGGTGATGCATCACGGCATCACGCAGAACGGCAACGGTGCGATCACGCTATCCGCGGCCACGACGCTGAGCGGGAACGCGACCATCACGACGACCGGCACGGGCGCGGTCAACCTCACCGCCGGCAACGCGCTGACCCCCGCGCCGATCGTCAAGACCGGCGCGGTGGCGGGAGCTTCGACGCTCACGATCCGCTCCGATGCAGGCATCACGATCGCAAACGGCATCACCGCTCAAGAGGGGTCCGGGCCCCTGCACACGATCCTCAACAGCCGCGCCAACGGCGCTGCCGTGGGCGCCATCGCGATCGATTCGGCCATCACCACCCGGGGCGGTGATGTGATCGGTTACGGCGGCACGAGCGCGGGCGGTGAAGCGATCGGCTCTGGCGCCTACGGTGTCGGCATCTCGAACGTCACGATCGACGCGGGCGGCGGCACGATCGAATTCATCGCCCGCTCGCTGTCGAGCGGCGCCGCGATGAACTTCAACGATGGTCATCAGCTTCTCACCAGCGGCAGCGGTGCCATCCGGTTGCAAGGCAGGACGGAAGGCACCGGCCGCGGCGTGAGCATCGGTACGTCGACGATGACCGCGGGAACGGGCGGCATCTCCATCTTCGGCGCATCGAACACTGCATCGGCCGTCGCGTTCGTGGCCGGTGGCCACGCCTTGACCACGACGGGCGATCTGATCCTCGACGGCACGTCGCTCGCCAACAACGGCATCTGGCGCTCGACGTCCAGTACGTCGACGTTCACGGGTGCGAACGTGTCCCTGACCGGCCACTCCACCGGCGCGACCACCAGCCAGCAAGGCATCCTGTTCACCGGCACGGGCGCGGTCAGCATCAACGCCGGCCCGGCCGGCAAAGTAACGATGATCGGCTCGGGCGGGGCGACCGCGCCGTTCTCGAGTCTCGCTGCCATCGTCTTCGGCCAGAGCACCACCGTCGCGGCCCCGTTCACGATCAATGCCGGCACCGGCGGCGTGGAAATCACCGGCACCGCGGCCACGGCCGGCACTTTCTCGTTCGACTCCTTCGGCACCACGAACGTCATCAACTCCGCCGGCGCGGTGAACATCCGCGGCAACAAGAGCATCTTCTTCCGCGGCACGATCACACAAAGCGCCGGCGGGCCGAGCAGCGTCGTCGCGGCCAGCGGCAACATCATCGTCAGCAGGTTCGCTCAAAACGGCGGCGCGCTCACGCTACAAGCACCCGCGGGGTATATCGAGAGTCCCAATGGGTTGACGGCGGCCGGCGATCTCACGGTGGCCGCCGGCAATCGCCTCCTCGCGGGCCCCATCAGCGCGAGCGGCGCCTTGACCGCGAGCGCCGCGACGACGATCACGACCGGCACGATCAACCTCACCGGCAGCGCTGCGAGCTCGGTCAGTGCGGGCACCACGCTTGCCACGGGTGCGATCACGTTGGCCGGCAGCGGCGACTTGACGTTGTTCTCGGCGGGCGCGCTGACGCCCGCCGCAATCACCAAGACGTCGGCGGCCACAGGCCTCTCCACTGTCACGATCCGCACGAACGATCAGATCCTCATCGACAACGCGATCACCGCGCACAGCGGCACCGGACCGCTGAACGTCGTGCTCAACACTCGCTTCAACGACGCAGCCGGCGGCCCGATCACGATCAACAGCAGCATCACGACTCGAGGCGGCAACATCTCGGGCGTGGGCGGCAGTGCCGGCACCGGACCCGCCGTGGCGTGGTCGGGCGGGTTCTGGGGGATCGGCGTATCGAACGGCGCCATCGTCGATGCCGGCGGCGGCAACATCGATTTCAACGCCACCAGCCTGAGCGGCGCCGCGGGGCCGGCAGTCCGTGTCGCCAGCGGTCAATTGTTGACCAGCGGCACCGGTGGCATCACGCTCGTCGGCGACTCGAGGCCGGTGGGACATGCCGGTGTCGCCTTCTCTCCCGGCACGGTCGTGACGAGCGGCACGGGGGGCACGACGATCACGGGCACCGCGGCGACCACCTACGCCGTCGCAATCAGCAACAACACGCTCACCAGCACCGGCGACATCACGATCACGGGCACTGGCACGGGCGTCGGCGGTGTCGGCGTGAACATCACGTCGACCTCGCTGGTCGATGTGACCGCAGGCGGCAATCTCACGATCACCGCGCGCCAGACTGTCGCCGATGCCGCGACCTCCAATGCGATGGCCATCGTGGGTGCCGGAACGGTGCGGCTGCGTTCGGGCGCGACTGGCGCGGTCGCGATCTCCGGCACGAACACGTCGACGGGCGCGAGCTCCGTCCCGATCTCGTTCGGCGTTTCCGCAACGCCGGCCGCGGTCCAGATCGCAGGCGGCACCGGCGGCGTCACCCTCATGGGCACGACGGCGAGCACGACCGCGAATGCCATCACCAGCTTCGGCGCCGCGGGCTCGATCGTCGCCGACGGTCCAGTACGGCTCACCGGCAATCGCGGTATCAGTTTCTTGTCGCCAGTCACCGCCAACACCACCGCGGGCACGATCACCGTCGATCCCAGCGTGGGCAATGTGACTTTGGGCGCGCTCACTGCCGACGGCGACATTCTGGTGAACACGCCGGGCACCTTCACATCGAGCGCCAATATCACCGCCCGCGGCACCGCCAACATCACGTTGCGAACCAGCGGACTGACGGGCTTCACCGGTCTGGCGAGCGGCAGCCACCTGCTCCGCCTCGAACCGTACGAGAGCGCCAGCGCCATCGCGATCGGCGGCGTGAGCGGCGCGCTGCAATTGCCCGCCTCGATGTTCAATGGCGCGTCGCGCCGCTTCGCCGATGGCTTCAGTGAGATCGTCATCGGCCGCGGCGATGGTTCGAGCGCGATCGGTCTCGGCTCGGTGACCTTCACCGATCCCGTGACGCTGCTGGCGCCGGTCGCAGGCTCGTTGAACGCGAGCGGCACGGTGTACAACACGGGTGGCGGCCTCACTGCCCGCATCGGCGGCAGCATCGTGCTGGGCGCCAGCCACACGGTCGCCACGTCGGGCGGCGCGAACAACGACATCGTGCTGTCGTCGAGCACGTTGTTCGATCAGACAGGCACGTCCAGCCCGCTCATGCCGAGCGCTGGACGATGGATCGTCTATCTGCCGGATCCGGGTGCGGCCGACTTCGGCTCGACGCCGCTCGTCAGCGGCAATGACGCCCTCTGGGGCAGCAACTTCGACACGCTCCCGCCCCAGTCCGTGCCGGCCGGCAATCGCTATGTGTTCAACCTCTCGCCGCATCTGAACATCTCCACGACGGCTGCGACCAAAACCTACGGCGACGACGGCAGCGCGATCGTGGCGGGCGCGGTGGCGGCGCAGTTCGCGCCGCAAGTCACGGCGATGAACGGCTGGGGAATCGCCTATAGCGCCATCAGCCCGACGCAGGCGATGGGCGACGTGAGCCAGTTCGCACCGACGTCGTCGGGCTCGGCCACGACCGCGAACGTCGGAACTTACGCGATCGATCTCGGCAACCAGCCCTCGCTACTCGCTTCCGGTTTCAGCGCGAACTACTCGGCGCCCGGCCTGCTCACGGTCGATCCGCGGCCCATCACTGTTCAAGCGAGTGCCGGCTCGACGAAGGTGTACGGCACCGACGATCCGGCGGGCTTGGCGAGCGCGTTCGGCATCGCCAGCGGCACTCTCGTCAACGGCAACACCATGACCGGCGCCATGGGCCGCGTCGCTGGCGAGACCGCCGGCAGTTACACATTCACCGTCGGTTCTTTGGCAGTGAGCGACGGCAACGGCGGACGGAACTACGCGCTCACGCTCGACGGCGCGACGAACCCGTTCGTCATCACGCCCGCGCCATTGGCTGCCACGATCGCCAATCAGAGCAAGGTGTATGGAGCGGACGACCCAGGGCTCGCGGCGATCCCGGTCACGCTCAGCGGACTCGTCAATCGCACCGTCACCGACATCAACGGCAACGTCACGACGCTGGACGACAGCAACCTCCTCACCGCCGCGGTCGCGTCATTGACCCGCGAAACCGGCGAGGACGTCGGCACGCGTCACGTCACGGACGCGAGCTTCGATGTCATCGGCCCCTCCAGCAGCAACTATTCCGCGCCGGTGCTGGACGGCCTGACGGTGCTGGAGATCACGCCCGCGCCGCTCACGGCCACGTTGCCGGATCAAACGAAAGTGTACGGCGCTGACGATCCGGACCTCGCCGGCATCCCCGTCACGCTCGATGCCGTGAACCGCACGGTCGCGACCTGGTACGGCTCGACGGTGATCGATGACACCGGTGAAGTCACCGCCAGCGTCACTGGACTCACGCGCGAGGTCGGCGAGAACGTCGGCACGTACGCGATCACTGGCGCCACGCTCTCCTCGTCCACCGGCAGCCGCGCCTTCAACTACAGCAGCTCGGCGAGCTTCACCGGTGCGCCGACGTTGACGATCTCGCAGCGTGCGCTGACAGCCACGCTCGCGGATCAGAGCAAGATCTACGGGAATGATGATCCGTTGCTGGCAGGCATCGTGCCCGCGCTCGATTTCGTCAATCGCACCATCACCACTTGGAACGGCGAGGTCATCGTCAACGATGCGGAGGCCATATCGACCACCGTGAGCCATCTCGCTCGCGCCGCGGGCGAGGACGTCGGCGCGTACGCCATCACCGCCGCGACCTTCACCGATCTTGCCGGCAGCTCAGCGGGCAACTATCTCGCGCCGACGCTCGATGACGGCTCCATCCTGCACATCACTGCGCGCGATCTGCTCGCCACGCTCGATGAGCAGACGAAGGTCTACGGCGCCGACGATCCGGCGCTCGCTGGTATCGTGCCGTCGCTCAACATCGTCGATCGCGATGTCATGACCTGGAATGGAACGGCTCGGATCAATGACACCGGCGAAGTCGCGACGAGCGTTGCGTCGCTCACGCGCACCGCAGGTGAAGATGTCGGCACGCGTGACATCACCGCCGCGACGTTCACGCCGCTCACCGGCAGCCGCGCGGCGAATTACGCGCAGCCGATACTCACCGGTACACCCACGCTCAGCATCACCGCTGCACCGCTGAGCGCGACGATCGACCCACAGAGCAAAGTGTATGGCGAGGCCGATCCATCACTCGCGGACATCACGCCCACGCTCAACGGCCTGATCAATCGCACCATCACCACTTGGAACGGCGGCGTGAACGTCGATGACTCGGCCGATGTTCGAGTCACCCTCAGCTCGCTCACCCGCGCTGTGGGTGAAGACGTCGGCAGCCGCGACATTACGGCCGCGACCTTCAATCCGCTCACCGGCAGTCGCGCCGCGAATTATCTGCACCCAACGCTGGCAGGCACCCCGCGGCTCACGATCAGCGCTGCCCCGCTGACGGCAGCCTTCGCCGATCCGAGCAAGATCTACGGCGACGATGATCCTGCACTCGCAGGCATCGCGGTGACACTCTCGGTGGTCGAGCGGGACATCTCCACCTGGAACGGCATGGTGCTCATCGACGATACCGACCGGGTGCAAACCGCCGTCACCGCGCTCGCGCGCGAGGCTGGCGAAAGCGTCGGAACGAGGGTCATCACGAGCGCGACGTTCGCCGCTCTCGGCGGTGAGGCGGCCGGCAACTATCTGCCGCCGACGCTGCTCGGCACGCCGGTATTGCAGATCACACCGCGCTCATTGACCGCGGCGCTGCCCACGCTGACGAAAGTCTACGGCAACGATGATCCTGCCCTCGCGGGCATCACGCCGACGTTGAACGCCGTCGACCGGACCGTCGCCACCTGGAACGGCGGCGTGGCGGTGAGCGACGCCGCGAAGCTCGCGGTGGCCATCGCCGATATCGATCGCGAAGCGGGAGAAGAGGTCGGAACTCGTGCGATCACGGGCGTCACGTTCGGCGCGCTCACGGGCAGCGCCGCCGGCAACTATCTCGCGCCCACGCTCGCCGCCGCGCCGACGTTGGCGATCACGCCCGCGCCGCTCGGCGGCCTGCTCGGCGACCAAACCAAGGTGTACGGCGAGGCCGATCCCGACTGGTCGAGCATCGCGGTGACACTGCAACCGGTCAACCGCGCGGTGACGACCTGGGACACCGTGGAGCACATCGATGACAGAGGCCGCGTCAGCGCGATCGTGACCGAACTGCGCCGCCAGGCCGGTGAAAATGTGGGCGCCTATCAAATCACCGCCGCCACGTTGGACGCGCCCACCGGCCCCGCCGCTGGCAATTACTCCAACCTCGCGTCGGTCACCGGCTCCTCGGTGCTGCGCATCACCCCGCGACCGATCACGATCGCGGCGCAAACCGGCACGAAGGTGTACGACGGCAACGATTCTTCGAGCGTGCGACCGGTCCTGAGCGCCGGCAGCCTCGCGTTCGACGATACGCTCACGCGGCTGGTGCAGACGTACGATTCGCGAAATGCGGGCGAGCGCACGCTGAACGTCGTCGACTACCTGCTCGGCGACGGCAACGACGGGGAGAATTACGCCGTCACCTTGCTCGGCGCACCGGGCACGATCACGCCGAAGGCGTTGAGCGCCGCGATCACGGTGAATCACAAAGTGTACGACGGCCTGCTCGATGCAACGGGGAGCGTCGGCCCACTGATCGGCGTCATCACAGGCGACGACATCGCAGTCTCCACGCCGACGCTGTTGTTCTCCGACAAGAACGTCGGCGTCGGCAAGAGCGTCACTGCCAGCAACATGCTCCTCAGCGGCCTCGACGCCGGCAATTACACGTTCACCACGCCGACGGGCCTGACGGCGAACATCACCGCGCGCATGATCAATGCGATCAACGTGATTGCGCACGACCGCGTGTACGACGCCACGAACGTCGCGCAGATCTCCGGCGGCACGCTGAGCAACACGGTCGCGGGCGACGACGTCTCGCTCGTGCTCGGCGCCGCCGCGTTCGACAACAAGAACGTCGGCACGAGCAAGCCCGTCACGGTCACGGGTTCGAGCCTGCAGGGCAGCGACGCTGGCAACTACACGCTGGCCGAACCCTCCGGCCTCACCGCCGCGATCACGCCCGCGACGCTGACCGTTCTCGGCACCGCGGCCAACGACCGTGTCTACGATGCAACCACTGGCGTCGCCTTGAACACCGACGGCTCGCGGCTCGAGGGTGTACTGCTCGACGATTCGGTCGATTTGGCAAGCGGTAGCGCAATCGGCGCGATGGCCGACAAGAACGTGGGCGACGGCAAGTCGGTGACGGTTACCGGGTTCGCGATTGCCGGTACGGACGCGGCCAACTATCGCTTGCTGCAGCCCACCGGTTTGACGGTGAATATCACGCCGCGCGATCTGCCCGTCGTCGGCGTGGTCGCCTTGGACAAGGTTTTCGACACGACCCGGAACGCGACCTTGGACAACGCCCATGCGGCGCTGGCCGGTGTCCTCGCTAACGACGACGTCGTGCTGTCGACGGCCGGCGCGCTCGGGTCGTTCGACACGCCGGACGTCGGCAACGGCAAGCCGGTCACGGCCAGCGGGTACGCGATCACGGGCGTTGATGCGGGCAATTACAACGTGCTCCAGCCGGTGGGGCTCGCGGCCTTCATCACGCCGTTCATGCTCGGTACGAACGGCACTTCGGTCAGCGGCACGACGGCCGCGGACAAGATCTACGACGGCAATCGCACGGCCACGCTGGACACGAGCGGCTCGAGACTGGCGGGCTTGCTTCCCGGCGCCGAGGATGTGCGGCTCGTCACGTCGGGCGCGATCGGTCTGTTCGATGACAAGAACGTCGGCGTCGACAAGACGGTCACGATCACCGGCTTCACACTGACGGGCAGCGATGCTCACAACTACCTTTTGAGCCCGACCGAAACCACGACCGCGAGCATCACGCCGTTGGCGATCGACGTGCGGGGTATCGTGGCGGAGAACAAGGTGTACGACGCGACGACGGCCGCCCCGCTGCTCACGAGCGGCGCGTTCCTCTCCGCCATCATCGGCCAGGACGACGTGAGCCTCACGGGCGCCGCGCTGGGCGCGTTTGCGGACAAGAACGTGGGCAACGGCAAACCGGTGACCGTGACCGGCTTGACGCTCGCCGGCAGCGACGCGCGCAATTACACGCTCATCCAGCCCACGGATCTCGTTGCGAACATCACGCCGGCGCGACTGACGCTGGACGGCGTCGTGGCGCTGGACAAGACCTACGATGCGACCACCGCTGCCACGCTCTTCGGCGGCACGCTCATCGGCGCGCTGCCGAACGACGCGGTCGTCGTGGGCGCCGGCATCGGCGCGTTCTCCGACAAGAACGTCGGTACGAACAAGGCGGTGACCGCATCGGGCTTCGCGCTCCACGGCGCGGATGCCGGCAACTACGAGCTCGTGCAGCCGGCCGGGCTCACAGCGAGCATCACGCCCGCGTCGATCACGCTCGGCGGCCTGTCCGCGAACGACAAGGTCTACGATGCGAGCGTCACCGCAACGCTGTCCGGCGCGGCGACGCTCGAAGGTCGGCTCGGCAACGACGATCTCGTCGTGCTCGGCACGCCCACCGCGACGTTCGCCGACAAGAACGTCGGCGCCGGCATTGCTGTCAGCGTGTTCGGCTACGCCTTGGGCGGGGCGGACGCGGGCAACTACACGCTCGCTCAACCGATGGGACTCACGGCGGACATCACGCCCGCGTCGCTGTCGATCCTCGGCATGACGGCCGCGAACAAGGTCTACGACGCTACAACCGATGCGGCGCTCACCGGCGGCATTCTGAGCGGCGTGCTGGGCACCGATGTCGTGGCGCTCATGGCCGGCGAAGGACAGTTCGTCGACAAGAACGTCGGCACCGCCAAAGCGGTGCTCGTCACGGGCTACGCACTGACGGGCGCCGACGCGGGCAACTACCATCTGGCGCAGCCCGATGACGTGACCGCCGACATTACTCCCGCCGCACTCACCATCACGGGCGTGACGGCGCGGAGCAAGCTCTACGATGCGACGATCGACGCGATCCTCACGGCAGGCAGCCTGGCCGGGGTGTTGGGCCAGGACGATGTCGTCCTCGCGCAAGGCAGGGGCACGTTCGCGGACCAGCACGTGGGCACAGGCAAGACGGTGACGGCCACCGGGTTCGGGGTCTCCGGCATCGACGCCGGCAACTATGTCTTGAGTCAACCGGTCGGCCTGACGGCCGATATCACGCCCGCACGCTTGCTCGTGACGGCAGCGCCGGACACGCGTGAGTACGACGGCACGACGTCGAGCGGCGCAATGCCGACGATCGCAGGCTTGCAGGGCACCGATACCGCCGTCGGGGCGCAAGTGTTCGCGACGCGCAACGCAGGGACGAGCGCACTCACACCGATGCTGCTCACGCTCGAGGATGGCAACGGCGGGAACAACTACGAGGTCACGCTCACGGCGGGCAGCGGAATGATCACCCCTCGCCCGCTCACCGTTGCGGCGCAACCGGATGTGAAGACGTACGACGGCACGACCGCGTCGGCCGCGCTGCCCATGCTCAGCACGGGTTCGCTCGTGAGCGGCGACACCGCGAGCTGGTCGCAGGTCTTCGCCGATCCCGACATCGGCGCAGGCAAGACGCTGCTCGCCAGCGGCTTCATCGACGACGGCAACGGCGGCAAGAACTACGACCTCACCTTCGTGCCCAGCGATGCAGGCGCGATCCTCACGCAAGAGCAGAGCGAGTTCGCGCTCAGCGAGGCCATACGACGCGCGCTCATCGCGCGCGATTCGAACTTCATCCAGGTGCGCGGGATCGATCGGCTGTCGGACCCCACCCAGTCCGCATTGGATGCGTCGAATCCCGCGTCGCAGGCTCCGCTCACGCGTGGCAGCGAGCAGGAATCGGCGAGCGAGCCCTGCGCGGCGAGCGACGATAGCGGTGTGCGAATGCCGGAACGCCCGGTCGCATTCGAGCAGGGCGACAGCGAGCGCCAAGGTCGCTCGTGCAGCTTCTTCTAGGGATTTGCGACTTCGCGCGCACCGCTCACGTCCTCCACGAGGCGGACGCGGGTCGACGACGAGGCTAGTTCACCGGCGGATCGTCCGAGTCGACGCTTCCGAGTGCCTGCAACCGCCCGCGCGTGGTCGCGCGGGCGAGCTTCAGCAGCCCCGACACATAGTTCTTCACGGTGCCCACGCCGAGCCCGAGCTGCTCGGCGATGTCCTTGTTGGATTCGCCTTTGAGCACGAGCTCCAAAACAGATCGCTGCCGTGCCGTGAGATGCGCCTCCGACAGTGCGCTGAACGGCGATTTGAGCCGCGACGGGGACGCACCCACGGTGTTCAGATTCGCAATGAAGCTGGCACTCAGATATACGCCGCCGTGGCGCATGAGATCGATGGCCGCGAGTTGCACCTTCACCGGCGTGTGCTTGTGAATGAAGCCGATCGCGCCGCTCGCCATGGCGCGAGCCATCAAGGTCTCCGACTCGTCCGCGCCGAAGATGCCGATCGGCACTCGCGGCGCCGCACGCCTCATGCGATACAGCGCTTGCAACGGGTCTCGTTCCGCCGGCTCGGTGGTTCGCAGGTCGACCAGGACGAGTTGCACGCAGGAATTGAGGGCGTCGATCCCCTCCTGGACGGCGCTTGCGACCACCAGGTCGTAGTCAGGAGCTCGCTCGCCCTGGCTCTGCAGCGCGGAGCGCAATCCAGCGACGATGCCCGCGTGATCTTCGATCACCAGCACCTGGCCGCGGTCCTCCGCCGCGGTCCGCGCATCGTTTGCTGGATCGGTGGCGATCAGCTGCGATGGCATGCTGGCGGTCATGTTACGACCGAGCCCGAACCGGACGGGCCGCCATCCAGCGGTCTCGGCTCACATCACCGCGACGATGACGCAGCTCCCGGAATGCGACGCCGGGCCAGTTCCATCGTGCCAGTGAGGTCATTGCGGTCATGGATCGTGTGCTCGCCCATCGTCTCGCCTGCATCAGCGCGCCAGAGCCGCAGGCGGCGCGAGCTGACGCCGCTCGGCCTCATGTGGAATCCGAGTGCCGGGCGAATATGCGCAAGAAAACACTACCCGGCCGCAAAGCAACAGATCCCTTGTGACACGTTGCGGACGCCGCGGACCTTCGAGGGTGTGACCTAGGACAGGTCGTGCCGTGCACCTCGGCACGTGCCCGCTCCGCGCATGGCAGGGGGCGCGCGGACCGCCGCGCGAGAGGGAATCAGCTATCGGTCATCCGTCGCACGGTCCGCCCCTGGTCGCGCGAGGGGCAGTTCACGCGCTTGCAGCGCCCGTAAAGAATCATCGCGTGATCGTGCAGCTCGTACTGCAGCTTGTTCGCGACCGTGCGTTGCCGCTCTTCGATGCCCGAATCCATGAACTCCTCGACCTTCCCGCAGTCCAGACACACGATGTGATCGTGGTGCTGGCCTTCGTTCAGCTCGAACACGGCCGTCGTGCCCTCGAAATGATGGCGCGTGACCAGGCCCGCCGCTTCGAACTGGGTCAGTACGCGATAGACCGTCGCGAGGCCGATGTCTTCATGGGATTCCAACAGATGCTTGTAGATGTCTTCAGCACTCATGTGCCGTGGCGTCGCGGTACCCAAGATCTCCAGGATCTTGATTCGGGGCAACGTGACCTTGAGGCCCGCCTTGCGTAGATCGTTGGTTTCCAAGGTGTCCTCTCCCGCTCGCTGCAGCGACCGCTGCTTTTGGCTATGATGCCGCGCCGTTGCAACCCGTACAACCAACGAATCCGCCGCCAAACATGCTCTCGCTACGCACACAGTCGCTGCGCTTCGGCGTCTTCGGGCTCATCCTCGGTGTCTTCCTTGCCGCGTCCGGCTGCGTGTATCAGATCGACATTCAGCAAGGAAACTTCCTGGAGCCCAAGGATATCGACCGTGTTGCCGTCGGCATGACGCGCGTCCAGGTGCGCTCGCTGCTCGGTACGCCGATGGTCGCCGATCCGTTCAAGACGGAACGCTGGGACTACGTGTACTACTTCAAGCGAGGGCGGCTGACGAAGCCCGTGCAACGTCAGTTCACCGTATTTTTCGAGGACGACAAGGTCACGCGCATCGATCGCTCGGACGCGGACAAGGCGGCGGCCGCGGGTTAGTCCGAGCGGCGAAGCACCTCACACCCTGCCCGCTGCGCGGGCAAGCCACGCGTTCGTGCGCGGCCATTACGGTCGGCCGGTTTTGGTCTGTGCGCTGCGCGCCCGCCGGCTGGCTTTCGGATCGATCAGCAACGGACGCAATACTTCCACGCGATCGCCGGCGGCGACGATTCGAGTCAGCGGGACGACGCGGCCATAAATCGCGCAATTGAGCGGCGCCGCCGCGAGCTCGGGAAACCGGGTCGACAGATCCGACAGACGCACCGCATCGGCGACCGTCGTACCGACAGGCACGCTCAGGTGCACGAGCGCCTGACGCTCCGGCAGCGCGTAGACGACCGAGATGGCGATCGTGGGTTCAGGCATACATCGCGCGCGCACGCAGCACGAACGCGTCCACCATATCGGCGCAGGTCTTCTCGAACGCACGTGACAGCAGCATCGCCGTGAGCGGATTCTTGAACTCGAAGCGCATCGTCAGGCGAATCTTCGTCCCGCGATCGCCGAGCGCTTCGAACGTCCACAGGCCGTCGAGCAGGCGGAACGGGCCCTCCACGAGCGCCAGGCTCATCCTGACCGGCGCCTCGAAGTCGTTGCGCGTCGTGAACTTCTCGCGCACGCCGGCACGTTCCATTTCGAGCTGGCCGAAGATCGTGTTCTCCTCGCGTTTCAATACTTTCGCCCCGACGACCGAGGGCACGAACTCCGGATAGCGCTCGATGTCCGCTACGAGCGCGAACATTTGCGCGGGGGTGAAGGGAACCAAGGCACTTCGATCGACTTGACGCATGCAGTGACTGTTCTGTGGCAGCGCGACGGCGCGCCTAGTGTAAGAGATCGTGCTCGTCGAGCACGCGAGAACTTCGCGCTGCGGCTACAATCCCCGCCCTACCATGAGCAAGAAGAAACCCGCCAACGACAATCCCGTGATCGCCGAGAATCGCAAGGCGCGCCACGAGTATTTCATCGAGGAAACATACGAAGCCGGCATGGCGCTGCAGGGCTGGGAGGTCAAGAGCCTCCGTGCGGGGCGCGCGCAGATCAAGGAAGCCTACGTCTTCATCAAGGACGCCGAGGCATATCTGTTCGGCGCGCACGTTTCCGCGCTGCCCACCGCCTCGACGCACGTCGTTCCGGATCCGATCCGCACGCGCAAGCTCCTGCTGAACAAGGCCGAACTGAATCGCCTCGTCGGCGCCGTCGAGCGCAAGGGATACACGCTCGTGCCGCTCGAGATGTATTGGAAGAACGGCAAGGCGAAGCTGCGCGTGGGGCTCGCGAAGGGCAAGAAAGAGCACGACAAGCGCAACACGGAGAAGGATCGGGACTGGAACCGTGAGAAGTCGCGCTTGATGAAACACTCGTCGCGCTGAGCCGCCGCGCGACGAATGACGTCACGAATCGTGACGCCGCCCTTGCGTTACCGCGTTCCGGCCTTACACTGCGTCTCGTTCCTTGGGGGCGACCGGCTTCGACGTGGGTTGCGAAACTCCAGGTGCATGCGGAGTTGTAAGTAACTCCTTAAACTGCTTACAAACTTATAGTTGCAAACGAAGACAACTACGCTCTGGCGGCTTAATCCCGCCTAACCCTCGCCCGGCATGTGCTTGTGCATCCGGAATCGGGGGACGCGCTCACAAGCTCGCGAGTCCAGTGTGCTCCAGGCTGGCTCGCTAAACGAAACTGAAGCTGGCTGTGCGTCTTCCCTGCCCTTCGGGTAGCGCACGGCGAGATATAACGAAGCGGCTAAGCATGTAGATCTTGTAGCGTAGTGCTTACGGACGCGGGTTCGATTCCCGCCGCCTCCACCACTCACCGCGGCGATCATGCGGCGCTGGCATCAATGCTATGCGCCGCCGCCTCTTCCCCATCCCGATTTCGGCGTCCGGCGAATTCCGGTTCAGCTCGTCACTGTATCGATATACAGTCGCGATCGGCTCCACCCCGCCCGCGCCCCATGGACCTGCAACGCAAGCTCGAGATTCTCGCCGATGCCGCGAAGTACGATGCCTCGTGCGCATCGAGCGCCGCCGTCAAGCGCGATTCCATCGGCGGCAAAGGCATGGGCTCGACCGAAGGCACGTGGATCTGCCACAGCTACACGCCCGATGGCCGTTGCGTCGCCCTGCTCAAAGTCCTGCTGACGAACTTCTGCGTCTTCGATTGCCTGTATTGCGTCAATCACGTTTCCAGCAACGTCGCTCGCGCGCGCTTCACGAGCGATGAGGTCGTGAAGCTCACGCTCGATTTCTATTCGCGCAACTACATCGAAGGGCTGTTCCTCAGCTCCGGCATCATTCGCGACGCCGACTACACGATGGAGCAGCTCGTCGCGGTCGCACGCACCCTGCGCGAAGTGCACGACTTCCGCGGCTACATCCATCTGAAAACGATCCCGGATGCCAACGGCGATCTGCTCGCGCAAGCTGGCCGGTACGCGGATCGCGTCAGCGTGAACATCGAGCTGCCGCAGGAGGAGAGCCTGGGTCGTCTGGCGCCCGAAAAGAGCGCGCTCACGATCCGCCAATCGATGGCACGGCTGCGCGCGCGAATAGACGAGTGCAAGGAAGACGCGAAGGCGCCACCCTTCGCGCCAGGCGGCCAAAGCACGCAGGTGATCATCGGCGCGGACGACAGCACCGATCGCGCGATCATCGAACAGAGCGCGACGTTGTACAGCTCGTATCGATTGCGACGCGTCTACTACTCCGCCTTCAGCCCGATTCCGGACTCATCGGAGCAGCTGCCGATGAAGGCCGCGCCGCTGTTGCGCGAACATCGCCTTTATCAGGCGGACTGGTTGCTGCGCATCTACGGCTTCCAGGCACGGGAAATCTTCGTCCGCGCGGATGGCATGCTCGATTTGGATGTCGATCCCAAGCTCGCATGGGCGTTGAGCCATCGCGAGCAATTTCCGCTCGACATCAACACCTGCTCGCGCGAGCAATTGCTGCGCGTGCCGGGGCTCGGCACGAAAGCCGTCGAGCGCATTCTCGGCGCACGCACGATCAAGAAGATCCGTTACGAAGACCTGCAGCGCTTGCGCGTGCCGATCAACCGGGTGCTGCCATTCATCAAGCTGCCGGGTCAGCGCCACGCAAAGACCCTCGACAGCGAGCGCCTCGCCCACATGCTGAAGCCCGCTCCGCAGCAGATGTCGCTGCTCGGGATGCCGGATGCATAGCGTCACGCTCGCAGCCGCTGGCGACTTCGATGGCTGGCGCGCGGCCGCTCGAACGCTGATCGCGGCAGACGTGCGCCCGGAAGATGTGACCTGGAGCGTCGCAGGCGAATCCGCATCGCTGTTCGATGATCCTGGCGCTGTACCTGCATCTTCCGTGAACACGCCCGCGATTCGCGTTCCGCCGGCATTCCTCGTCCTCGCCGCGAGCGTAGCGATGCATCGTGAGCCGACGCGCTTTGCCCTGCTCTATCGCCTGTTGTGGCGGCTCCGCGCCGAGCCGCGGCTGCTCGAGCTGACGACGGAACCGGATGTTGCCCGCGCACGGAGCTGGTCGGCATCAGTGGATCGTGACATCCACAAGATGCGCGCCTTCCTCCGTTTCCGTGAAACACGCGGTCCGGCGGCGCACGTGTTCACCGCGTGGTATGAGCCGGAGCATCACATCGTCGAAGCGAATGCACCGTTCTTCGTCCGGCGCTTCGCGAATTTTCCGTGGACGATCCTGACGCCCGAACGCAGCGCGCATTGGGACACGAACACGTTGCGTTTCGGCCCTGGCGCACGGCGCGCCGACGCGCCCGCGGACGACGCGACCGAAGATCTCTGGCGGGCGTATTACGCGAGCATTTTCAATCCCGCTCGGCTTAAGGTCGCGACGATGCAGTCGCACATGCCGAAGAAATACTGGCGGAACCTGCCGGAGAGCGGGCTCATTCCTTCCATGATCGCCGCTGCGCAGGAGCGCACCCTCGACATGACCACGAGAGCCCCCCACGACCCCAGGGCACAAGCGCCGGGCTGCGGCACCGTCCGCGAGATCGCGCATGCCCGAGACGTCACTCGACGTCGTACGCGAGCACGCCGCGCGTTGCAGGGACTGCCCGCTGTGGAAGAACGCGACGCAAACAGTGTTCGGTGCCGGCAGCGAGCGGGCGAAGATCGTCTTCATCGGCGAGCAGCCGGGCGACCAGGAAGATCTCGCGGGCCTGCCTTTCGTCGGACCGGCTGGAAAGCTGCTGGATCGCGCGCTCGGGGACGCCAGCATCGACCGCAAGAAGACGTACGTCACGAATGCGGTCAAGCATTTCAAGTTCGAGCCGCGCGGCAAGCGGCGCATTCACAAGAAGCCGAGCGATCTGGAGATCGCCGCGTGTCACCAATGGATCGAGCGCGAGCTCGAGATCGTGCAACCGGATTTGATCGTCGCCCTCGGCGCGACCGCGGCCCGCGCCATATTCGGCCGCACGACGCCGATCGACAAGAACCGCGGCCGCATCATCGAGGCGACCGCCGACGACGGCGCCGCTTCCCGCGCCGACATCCTCGTGACCGTGCACCCGTCGTTCCTCTTGCGAATTCCGCACGAAGACAAGGAGGCGGCTTACCAGCGCTTCGTGGCCGATCTGAAGCTCATCCGCCCGTATGCGCGATAGCCAATGAAAGTCAAAAGTAGACAAGACTTGGCAGCTTAGCGCGTCATCATTCCACGGTCGGCACGAAGGGGCCGGAACTTCGTCGGAGTGAAGAGATGAGCACAGGAACGGTAGCGCGTCGTCT
Organism: Pseudomonadota bacterium; assembly: GCA_023428645.1. Lineage (GTDB taxonomy): Bacteria > Pseudomonadota > Gammaproteobacteria > Steroidobacterales > Steroidobacteraceae > Steroidobacter. Next base: position 4,292 of record JAEYXD010000106.1, on the reverse strand, counting down.
GATCGAGCTATGCAAGGCAGGCCAGTTCGATCGAGCGCTCGATGAGCTGTATGCGGAGGACGCGCGCAGCATCGAGATGGAAGGCAGCGATTCGGGAGCACTCGGGATTGCTCACGGGCTCGCGGCAATTCGCCGCAAAGGCAGGCTGTTCGAAGCGAGCTGCATCGAAGTGCATTCGGTCCTGGTCAGCGATCCGTTGATCGCAGGGCCGTTTTTCACGATTGCGATGGGCGTCGACGCCACCTACAAGGACGGCGCCCGGCGTGCAATGAAAGAGGTCTGCGTGTACGAGGTCCGCAACGACAAGATCGTTCGCGAGCAGTTCTTTTATGCGGCAGGCTAACGCTCGCCTTCAGCCACCGTCGTGAGCCGCGCTCGACAGCGCTTCGCGTTCGAGTTTGCAGTCGCGCGTGGGCGTATGCGCCTCCGCGCGTAGCGCGGCCAGCTCGGCGCGTGCCGCGTCCAGATCGGCGCGAAATTCCGGTTTCGCGTGCAGTCGCGCGACGATCGCGGCGCCCATCATCCGTCCCTCGGCGACATCGCTCGCCCAATGCACGTTGCACACGAGCCGGCTCTCGCCGACCTGCCGCCCGCGCGCGAGCAGCGCATCGCCGTGCTCCGGCGCCAGTTCGCTCAGCACGAGACCGAGGGCATAGCCGATCGCGGCGTGGCCGGATGGATACGAGCCGTCGGCGCGCAGCACGTCTTCGCGCTGCGGCGTGCACGTCGGTTTGCCGTTCGCCATGAACGGCCGGGTGCGCTGATATTTCTGCTTCGCTGCGGACGTCGAGCGGCCGGCGTCGATCAACGTCCCGCGCAGCAACGTCAGCAGGCGCGGCGTACGCGCCTCGCTGATCGAGGCATTCAAGGCGCACGAGAACGTCTCGGCGATCTCGGGAAACGTGATGGCGGCGTCCTGCGTGGCGAGCACCCAGCGCGCCGAGCCGTGCAGCGCGAGTGCTTGCCGATTCGCCTCTTCATCACGGGCGAAGGCCGCGGAGCCGGGCAGCGGCGGCGGCGGCGCGAGCGCGACGCTGTCCGGCATGTCCGTGGCGCTCAAGTATCCGGGCATTCGCATGCCGGGCGACATGGGATTGGGCGTGCCTGATGCGGCTGGCGTGCGCTCCGCCGCCGACGTGCTCACACACCAAACGGCCGCACATGCGGCAAGCCACCCGCCGATCGGACGCATCATGCCCCCTTGTTGGTAATTTCGATGAGTGCGCGCTCGCGAATCGTTGCCATCACAACATCGGCCGCGGCGCTCGCCAAGCGCACACAGACTTCTTTGCACGCCCGATGTCCCGCATCGCTTGCTAGCCGGTCGCCGCATTGCAAGCCAAGGCGCCTGCGGGGACGACGATCGCATCGGCGGTGCTCGAGCTCGACTATGGGCGTCGCGACGCATGCGGCCACCGTCGCGACACAGGCGCTGACGCGCGCCTTTTGCGGCGAGGGGCCGCCCCACTGGTACTTCAACGGCTGCTCGAACGGTGCCCGTTGGCGATCCGCGGCCATGCCGTTTCGATCCGGCCACCGTGCAGTGCAAGTCCGGCGACGCGGCGGACTGCCTGACGAAGCGTCAGGTCGACTCGGTTCGCTCGATCTACGCGCATACGAAGACGCCCGACGGGCGCACCATTCATGGTTTCCCGTAGGACACGAAGGCGGGTCCACGGGCTGGCGCCGTGGATCACGGGCAGCGACCCAGCGCGCCGATGGAAGCTGATCTTCGATGCCGGGTCGGCGAAGACCTCCCCGGACGGGCGGTTCGCGGACGGGTTCTTCCGCTACATGGCGTTCGCGACGGACGACCCGAGGACTGGTTCAAGTTCGATCTCGCGCGCGATCTGTCGAAGATCGCGACGATCACGACCATCCTGAGCCCGACGAACCCTGATCTCACAGCGTTCAAGCAGCGCCGCGGCAAGCTCTTGATGTATCACGGCTGGGCCGGCGATCAGCATGGCACGATCGATAACTACCAGCAGGTCGCGCGAAGACCGGCGGCCAGCAGCAAGCCGATGAGTTCGTGCGCCTGCTTCTGGCGCCCGGCTGCATCATGGCCGCGGCGGCCCGGGTCCGGACGATTTCGACAGCCCGACGGCGTTCGAGCACTGGTTGGAGCGCGGCGTCGCACCGAAACGGCTCCTCGCCACCGCTCGATCGACGGCAAGGTGGAGCGGCCCCGTCCGCTCTGCCCGGAGCCGGCGGTGGCCCGCTATGTGGGCACAGGCAGCATCGACGACGCGGCAAATTTCGCTGCGAGCGGCCTGCGGGGCCTTGATCGGACGAACTTTGCTCCCATCTTCCGCCAGCCGCCCGGCACCGCCCGACGCTTCGACATAAGGCGTGTAGGTAGGCGGGGCATCCGCCCCAGGTCGCACGATTGCGGTTTTACCCCAGGGCCCTTTACACGGCGCCCTCTCCCACGGGCGCCGCGATCTGCACTACAATCCGCGCCCCCCATTTTTTGCAGTGTTCGAGGACAGATGGTGAATCCAGCCGAGTTCGAGCTCCAGTTGAAGGTTTGGAAGGATCTTGCGATCAGCAAGCAGATGTTGATGCGCTCCGCGGCGCAGGCGTTGAAGCTGGACCCGAACTGCAGCCAGGACGAACTGAAAGACGCGCTGGACACCACGCTGCAGCGAATCGCCGAGTCCGAATCGAGCGTGCGCATCGCGCGCGAGGAGGCCAAGACCGCGATCGCGGCGCTCGAAGAAAAGCTCAATGCCAGCGTCAAGGCGAACAACGCCCTGCAGGCCGAAAACGCCGAGCTCCTGAAGTTCAAGGAGAACACGACGGTGCAGCTCGCGAACGAGCGTGCCGCCGCGGCGAAAGAGGTGCAGAAGCTCAAAGAGCGCCTCGCGGAAAAGGAAAAGCAGCTGAAGGCGATCAATGTCGCGCTCGCCGATACGCCCGAGAACGTCCTCAAGAAGATGAACTCGCTCAAGAAGCAGCGGCAGGAAGAGGCCGATGCGCGTCGCGAGGTCGAGGCCAGCTTCCAGACGGTCCGTAAGGAGAAGCAGGAGCAGGATCAGAAGCTCGCGCGCGTGACCGACGGCGCGACGAAGCTCGCAGCGAAGCACCGCGAGCTGCACGCAGCCGCGACGAAGCTGCACGAACAGCTGCAGCCGCTCGCCACGGATGCGAAGGACGTACCGTCCGTGCCGCCGCTCGACGACGAGCTGCTCGAGGCGATCGAGAATCCGGACGCCAAGGCGGACAAGAAGAAGGACAAGGGTAAGAAGTAATCGCACGCCGAGCGCCCGCTCGGCCGTCGCACGCGCTCACCTCGCGTCGCGCCCATTTGCCGGCAGGCCACCGCGGCTTGCCGGTGCGCCCTTCAAAGTCCCTCCTGCATTCCCCAGGATGCGCACATCCCAGCACGGGCTGATGCAGGAGAATTTCGATGACAGGTCTCAACGCACCGCTGCGGCGCTCGCGCCGCCATCGCATGATCGCTGGCGTGGTCGCAGGCTTGGCCGACTACCTCGGCATCGACATCACGCTGGCGCGCGTGCTCTATGTGATCCTGTCGGTGTGTTCGGCCGCCTTCCCCGGTGTGCTCGTGTACGTCCTGTTCTGGATCTTCACGCCGCAGGAAGAAGAGCCGATCGCCCATCGACCGATCGCGACCTAGACACTCCCTCCCGAATCCTCCCCCGCGGCGCGGGGGAGGAAACGGATCTCGTCAGCCGCTGTCGGCGCCCTGACGCATCTGGGCGCCGCTTTGATCGACGTACTTGTACGTCACGGAGCCGAAGAACATTTCATCCCAGCTCTGCTGCCCCCAAGGCACCTTGCGCGAGGGGTCCGGATTCGCCTTGTTCTGGGCCGAATTGTCGAACGCACCGACTGCACGAATCTTCGTTCCGGCCGGCACCAGCTTCGGCACCTTCAGCTCGTAATCGAGCTGCCAGTTGTAGTTGTAGTTCGCGATGTTCAGCAGCTCTTCCTTGCGGCCGTCCGGATATTCGGCATAGAAGCGCATGCGCTTACCGCGAAAGTGCATGTGCGGCAGCATGCTGTAGATGTACGCGTCCTTCGGGATCGTGATCGTCTGCTGCATCTCGTGATCCGGGTCGTACGGCGGGATCGGGTCCCAACCACGGGTGAAGATGCAGGCGCACTGGGTCGCCATGCGCTCTTGCGGCACTTGGTCGTCGGGGTAGAACCACAGCCCGATCTCGCTCGCATCGGTCGTCGGCTTCCCGTTCGTCGTGTAGTGCAGCTGCAGCGCGAGCGTCGAGCCCTTCTTCAACAAGCCGCCGGTGTTCGCCGGTTCGACC
>JAEYXD010000188.1 GCA_023428645.1 Pseudomonadota bacterium | reverse complement strand
GTGCTGACATTGTCCCTGTTGATTTGATCGAGCGGCGAATAACGCTGGGCCGCCATGTTGCCGTTGTAATCCGGCCAATCGCCCTTCGCGACATCGGTGCCCGATTGACTCCACGCCCCCGAGGCGCAGGCAATTGCTCCGGCGCCCATCAGGAAGGAAGAGATCAATCGCTTTGTTGTCATCATCGTCCGAGTCTCCCGATTTCAATTCTTTGTGTGTACCCGGGCTGCTGTCGCTCGAGCACTTTGCAAGCTGCTGTTGAAGGCGTCCTCGCCCGGCGAGCCCTGCGCGAACGCAGTGCCGGCAGCGACGGTGAGACCGATCGCGAACGTTGAACGTGATGCGGCAAAGGATCGTGCTGACTGGGCACGTCGCTGCTCCTATTCGAGTTGAATAATTTCTGCGTCAGGCCCCTTGGCATCGACCGCTCGTGCGCTCCTGCGCTCGCGGCACGTGAGACTCCTGTCGCATGTCGCATCCAAAGATGCGTCCCCCAGCTGCGAAGCTCGCAACGCGATAGCGAGCATAGGTCGCGCTGCGCGGAGCGCCAAGGGCGTCGTGCTGGAGAATGGTTAACGCCTGAGAAAGTTGCGCAAGCGGCGCACGAGGCGAAGGAGAGGCGCGCGGCACGTCAACGTGCAGGTCGCTTGTGCATCTACATTTTTCATAGGGACAAAAAAAAGAGGGCTACCCGAAGGTAGCCCTCTCTTGGCTCTGGTCAGCCTGCTAGCGGATCAGCGCGCGGCTGCGACAGCCTGCTTTTCCTTCGATGCGTTCGGCAATGTGTAGGTGATGTAGCCGATGAACATCTCATCCCAGCTCTGCGGTCCGCCCTTCGCCATCACGTTCGGGTCCGGATTCCACGAGTTCCACTTCGAGTTGTCGAAGATACCGTCGGTCACGACACGAGTGCCGGCCGGCAGGAGCTTCGGCTGCGTCAGACGATAGGTCGGCTGCCACGCGAAGTTGTAGTTCGGGACGTTCATGAGCACCTCACGACGGCCGTCCGGATACACGGCGGTGAACCGGAACGAACGACCGCGATAATGCATGTGCGGACGCATTGCATAGAGCATCGTGTCGTCCTTCAGCACATACGAGCCGTTCATCTTGTACTCCTGCTCGCCAGGAGGAATCTGCAGCGCGCTGCCGCCATGGGAGATCGGATACGTCAGGTACTTGTACTTCGGCGGAGTCTTGTGGAAGTACAGGCCGACGCGGGTCTTGTCGACCACTTCCTTGCCCATCGTCGTGTAGTGCATCTGCATGACGAGCTTGTAGCCCTTCGGCACGAACACGCCCGTGCCCTCGGGGAACGTCGTCGCATCCGTCTTGCCAGGCGCATAGCCTTCGAGGAAGTCGCGCACGTTCTCTTCCGAGATCACCTTCGTGCGATCGTAGTCCGGCGAGGACATGTACGAGAGCAGGTGGTGCAGCACGCGGGTGTCGCCCGGGATGAACTGCACGGCCTTGACGTACATGTCGTCCTTGAACGGCAGATCGATCACGTGGTTGAAGTAGTCGATCACGCCCGTCGCCGGGACCGTGAAGGCCGGCACTTCGACGATGAAGTCAGGCTTGCCGAGCTGCCACTCTTCCTTGATCGGCTTGATGTCGGCCATCGCGTCCTTCTTCGCCGTGCCGCGCGGGGCGCCGGCATCGATCCAGTGCACGAGCGTCTGCAGCTGCTCGTTGCTCATGTAGTTCGCGTTCTCGAACTTGTTGACGTGCGGGTCGACTTGCGCGGGAGGCATGCGCTTCGTCAGCAGCACTTCCTTGATCATCGGCGCGAAGCCGCGGACGATGTCGTAGCTGTTCATGGCGAACGGTGCGATGCCGCCCTGCACGTGGCAGTGCGCGCACTTTTCTTTCAGGATCGGCGCGACGTCCTTCGCGTAGTCAGGCGCGGCGACCGCATGAGCCTGCTTCGCCGGGAACTCGTACGCGCAGCCGCCCGGGTTGTCGACCAGGACGGTGTCCTTGATCTCTTGGCCCGTCGTTGCCTTCTCCAGCACGCCCGCGAGGACCTGCGGAGCGCGTTGGCGAGCACCGAGACCGCCGTCGTCATCACCGCCACCACCGGCTTTGTCCAGCGGACCGCGGTACAGAATCTTGCGCGATTCCGGGTTCACGACAACGATTTCACCGGCCTTGGAAATGTTCAGGCTTTCGGTGACGAGCTGCGTTTCGTCCTTCAGGATCGGGAAGTCGATGTCGTACACCGACGCCGTGCGGCGCAGGGACTCGAGGTTGTCCTTGTTCTCGCCGTTCAGCATCAGGAACGCGACGCCCTTCTTCTCCCACAGCGTACGCATGAGCTTGTACTTGGGGAGCTGGTTGATGTTGTCCTGGCAGCTGTTCGCTTGGGAGATGATCACCACGGCCTTGTTGTTGCCGAGGCGGGAGAGCTGGTACTGATCGCCCTTTTGATCGATCAACCCGAAGTCGCTGATGCTGGCGAGGCCTGCTTGTGGCCCACTCGCGTGAGCCTGCGCTGCGAGCACGGCTGACACGGCGGCCAGCAGCGCAGAGCGCATGACGGTACTTGTTGAATTGCGGTTCATGACGGACGGACCTCCAAAGGAGCAGAACCAAGTGCGAGAGCAAACGCGTGTAGTTCACCGACAGTTTCGCCACGCAACGATTGCGTGTCCAAACCCGGCACCTGATCAGGTTGGTGTTGTTGCAAGATCGAAACCCCTGAGTCGGGCGCGAGTATAGATCCAGTCCAACGCGTTTGTGGGCATGCGGAACCGCGTAATTGGCTGCTTTAACTAAACTTCTCACTGCCTTGACCAAAGCGCGGCACAAATCGCGGGCCTGTCCGGCAAGGGCGATTTTCCCAGCGCGAGACGGCCCCACGCCGTCAACGAAAGCATTGCTTGCGCGGCCTGCGGAAGGGATTTCGTAAAGCCGCGCGACACCGCGGTTGAGAAGTCAGTGCATCGTCGTGATGCGCCGGCGCAATGGCACGTGAAGCGGTGCGCCGGGATACTGTCGGCGCTGCTAATAGCTGTTCTTCTGCAAGCGCCGGAAGACTTCGTTCAGCGCCCACAGGACGCCGACGCAGCCGATGATCAGCATTCCCCATCGCATCGCAGCAGCAAGGAAGGCGGCGTCGAGCGTGGGCCACTCGAAGCGGTACTGCAGCAGATCGCCGCCGCGTTCCGTAAACCAATGCCAGGCGCTGTGCGCCGCGATCGCGGAGAGCACGACCGTGCCGATCTTTTCGGTCGGGAAGTATTTGAAGACGAAGCGCAGGGCTGGCACGGTGACGAGCAGCACGAGCAACTGCCCGAGTTCCACGCCGACGTTGAACGCGAGCAGGGCGCTGACGAGGTGTCCGCCGGCAAATTGCATGCGATCGGCGAGGATGAACGAGAAGCCGAAGCCATGGACGAGCCCGAAGCAGAAGACGATCAGCCAGCGCCGATGCAGTTTCGCGCCGAGCATGTTCTCGCACGCCATGTATACGATCGACAGCGCGATCAGGGTTTCGATGAGACTCGGGAACCAGAGCGCTTCGGGCATGAATCCGAATGCGGAGCTGAGCAGCGTGATCGAATGGGCGGCGGTGAACGCCGTGACCACCGGAATGAGCGAGCGCACGCTGCGGTTCGGGATCACGAGACAGAACAGGAACAGAAGATGATCGATGCCTGCGAGGATGTGCTCGAAGCCGAGCACGACGAAGCGTGAGAAGGCGTACCACCAGCTCGGCTCGAGCTGGATGAGGCCCGGGTCGCCGACGTAGTTGAAGGCCCGCTCAGGGCTGTCCGGCGGCAGGAAGCGCAGCACCGTGCTCGTCTCGATGCCGAGCCGCTCGAGGTTGGCGTCGAGCGAGAGCTTGGCGTTCGCCGGTACGTTGTCGTACGTGACGAGCACGTCGAAGAACGCCTGCTTCCAGTAGATATTCTCGGCGTTCGTCTGCTGCGGGCCGCTCACGTGCGCGAGCGCGGTGGCGAATTCCTGAAACGATTTGTCGCCGGCTTCCGAGACGCGCATTTTCGCGATCTGCGCGGGACCGACGTTCTTGCCGTTCGCGAAGAAACGCATGTTGTCGGTGATGTAGACGTTCGCGGCGTCCCGCAGCGCTGGACCGGCGCTATCGAAATCGAGATAGCCCTGGCCGCGCATCGGAAAGTCGATTTCCGAAAGCCCTTCCATCGGCACGCGCAACAGCACTTGCAGCTGGGAGCCTTGCGGTTTCACGTACATGAGAATCGTGAGCTTGCCGGGCAGGTCGTGCGCGTACGCGGGCGCCAAGCCACAGAGCATCACGAAGCCGAGCACCAACGCGCAAATCCGATGTGCAAACGTGTTGGCGTGCGAAGCGTTCTGTACGTGAAGGTGCGCGTGTTGGAGTCGCATGTGGAAAGCGTTCGTGACTATGTGAAGAAGCGTTCAGCCGCAAGTGGCTACGTATACTGCAGCCCAGCACAGTGAGTATAGTGCGGCCGCTTGCCACAACACTTTACGATCCGCAGGGGGAAGCATGGCGGTAACGAAAATCAAGGTTGCTGTAGCAGCCGCACTGGCACTTGGATTCACTGGTCTTGGCATCGGTCAGTTCAAGTTGCAGCAGCAAGCAGACGCTGCGGCGGTCAAGGCGCCCGCGTTCCAAGTCGACCCCTTCTGGCCGAAGCCGCTTCCCAACCATTGGATTCTCGGCAACGTCATCGGCGTCGCCGTCGACGATCGCGATCACGTCTACATCGTGCATCGTGACTCCGACAGCATGTTCCGTGGCGCGACTGAAATCGGCTTGAAGCTGAAGGTGAGCGAGTGCTGCACGCCGGCTCCGCCCGTGCTCGAGTTCGATCCCGAAGGCAACCTGGTGCGCGCGTGGGGCGGTCCTGGCGAAGGCTACACGTGGCCTGCGTCCAATCACGGCATGGAAGTCGACAGCAAGGGCAACATCTGGATCGGCGGCAACGGCGGCAGCTACGGCAACGCCGAGCGCAAGATCAATCCGGAGCCGTGGGATTCGCACATCCTCAAGTTCACTCGCGAAGGCAAGTTCATTCAGCAGATCGGCGAGCCGGGCAAGGCGGCGGACAGCAACAGCACGACGCACTTCGGCCGCGTCGCCGAAATCGCGATCGATCACAAGGCGAACGAGGCGTACATCGCCGACGGCTACGGCAACAAGCGCGTCGTCGTGCTCGATGTCGACACGGGCGCGTTCAAGCGTTACTGGGGCGCGTACGGCAACAAGCCGGTCGATGGTCCTGTCGAATACAAGCCGGGCGCCGAGCTGCCCAAGCAGTTCCGCGGTCCCGTTCATTGTGCGATTCCGTCGAACGACGGCCTGATCTACGTCTGCGATCGCGGCTCCGACCGCATCCAGGTGTTCAAGCCGGATGGCACGTTCGTGAAGGAGAAGGTCGTGGCGCCGAATACGTTGGCGCAGGGCTCGACCTGGGACATCGCCTTCTCGAAGGATCCGAAGCAGACGTACATGTATCTCGCCGATGGCCAGAACATGAAGGTGTACGTGATGGAGCGCGAGTCGCTCGAGGTGCTGTACTCGTTCGGTGACGGCGGTCGTCAGCCGGGCCTGTTCTACGCGCCGCACAGCATCGCATCGGACTCGAAGGGCAATATCTACACGACGGAGACTTACGAAGGTAAGCGCATCCAGAAGTTCGTGTACCAGGGCCTGAAGCCGATTCCGAAGAAGACGCAGGGCGCGCTGTGGCCGGCCAAGGAGCTTTGATCGCAGGCGCTCGTCCCTAGCTGAAACGAAACGCCCCTTCTCACGGCAGTGGGAAGGGGCGTTTTCTTTGGTGCGTTCGCTGCGGCAGAGCGAAGCGAGTTCGCTCCGCCGGAAAAAGAGGGAGCGTTAGTTCACGGGTCCGACCGTGGCTCCTTCCATGTTGTCCGTCGTGAGCTCTTCGGCTCCCGCGGGCGATCCCGTGATCGACAGGATGTACGAGATCACATCGAGGTATTCGCTCGTCATCAGGTCGCCGGGCCTGTCGGCCGGCATCGAAGTGCTGATGGATTCGAACAGCGCGGCGACCGTCCTGTTCTCGTAGCGCGCGAGCCGCTCACGATAGAAATCCGCCGTGGGATGGCAGGTCATGCAGGCAGTCTCGTAAACCGATTTGCCGCGCGACGCCTGCTCGTCGGTGAAGACGCCATCTTTAGTCGAGCGTCCATTCGCGAGCGCAACCGACAGCGCTGCGACACCCATGGTGGCGGTCGCGGCGAACACGAGGCGGCGTGCAATCATCTTCGACATCTTCAACTCCGGTTCAACATGTGCTTTCGCACGCTAGCCGAGCACTGCATTCCTAGCAAGGACACCGCAAGTGTCGGTGATTCAAGTGTAGGTGGCTTATCGCTTAACGCGTGGTGAACGCTGTCCCATGCGTTCGTGTAGTTGGGCGTCCAGCCCGTCAAGTCGTGCAAAGAAAAGCGGGGCTTGCCGCTGCAAGCCCCGCCAATGCAAAGATCAGTCGCCGCCGCCCGCGCGAGCAGGCGCGGGAATCGCCGAAGGCAGCGCCATCGCGATCAGCTTCGGGCCTGCTTGCAGCATCACGTACTGATGTCCGTTGTGGACGTACGTCATCATGCCGTAGCGAGTCATTGCGTCGATCTTCACTTTCGAGATCGTCTTGCCCGTCTTCTTGTCGAGCGCGAACAGGTGCGGTGAGCCGTCGGACGCTTCGCCTTGATAGATCAAGAGCGTGTCCGTCACCGTCATCGGTGCCACGCGGCCCGTGCCGGTGTCGCCGACGTTGACGCCCGCGACCTTCGGATTGTTCTTGATGCGATTCGGCGTCTCGCCGACCGGCACCCACCACAGATGCTCACCCGTGTTCATGTCGATCGCCGTGATGCGGCTGTACGGCGGCTTGAACAACGGCAGATCGTCCGGACCGCGCACGCCCTGGCCGCCCAACACCGCATAGTCGGCGATCGTCGTGCCCGTCGGTGCCGACTCGAGCGCGTCGCGTTCCTTGCCCGGAGCGATGATGCGCGACGTGCAGCCCTTGCGAGAGGTGACGTACAGAATGCCGCTCGTCGGATCGGCCGCCGCTGGGCCGTCGATGTTCACGCCGCCGACGTCACCAGGACACCACAGCGCGCCCTTCAGGCCTTGCTTGTTGTCGCGATGCAGAGGCGGCAGGAACAGCGGCCCGATCTCGTACTGAGAGACGGCCTTGATCGCCTTCTCGCGCAGCTCCGGCGTGAAGTCGATGAGGTCGTCATGCGTCAGGCCCTGCATGTCGTACGGCTTCGGCTTGGTCGGGAACGGCTGCGTCTTCGCCATCTTCTCGCCCGGAATCTTGGAGGCGGCCACTTTCCTTTCGACGATCGGCCACAGCGGCTTGCCCGTCTCGCGATTGAACGCATACGCGAAGGCCTGCTTCGTCACCTGCACGACGGCAGGCACCTTCTTCCCGTTCTGCGTCACGTCGAGCAGCACGGGGGCGGTCGGCGTGTCGTAGTTCCAGATGTCGTGATGGACGAGCTGGTAGTGCCACACGCGCTTGCCCGTCTTCACGTCGAGCGCGATCAGGCTCGTGCTGAACAGGTTGTCGCCGGGACGGAAGCCGCCGTAGAAGTCGACCGATGCGCCGTTCGTCGGCACGTAGACGATGCCGCGCTCCGGATCGGCCGAGAGCGGCGCCCACGACGAGATGTCGCCGGTCCACTTCCAAGCATCGTTCTCCCACGTCTCGTGGCCGAACTCGCCGGGTTTCGGAATGACGTTGAACTTCCACAGGAACTTACCCGTCTTCGCGTCGTACGCGAGGATGTCGCCGGGGACGTTCTCGATGCGCGACTGGTTGTAGCCCTGCTCCGCGGAGTTGCCGACGACCACGACGCCGTTGACGACGATCGGCGGCGAGGAGGAAGTGATGTAACCCGTCTTGAGCGGAATGCCCTTGTCAGGGTCGTACTCGTGGCCGAGGTCGGCGAGCAGGTCGACGACGCCCGTCTTCGGGAAGCCTTTGACCGGCACCGGCTTGCCGAAGCCTTCGAGCGGCTTGCCGGTTTCGGCATCGAGCGCGGTCAGGAAGAATGCCGGGCTGACGATGTAGACGACGCCCTTGCCGTCGACCTTCGCATACGCGACGCCCTTGCCGTAATCCTTGCGCATCGAATACTCGTAGCGCCCCGTCTTCGGCTCGACGTACGACCAGATCGTTTCGCCGGTCGCCGGATCGAGCGCGACGACGTGGCGACGCTCGCCCGCGACCGTGAACAGCTTGCCGTCGACGTACGAGGGCGTCGAGCGGCCGCTCTGTGCGTTGAAGCTCGCGCCGTTCCATTCCCACGCCTTCTTCAGCGTGCCGAAGTTGTCGGCGTTGATCTGCTTCACCGGCGCGTAGCGCGTGTGCGCGAAGTCGCTGCCCAGCGTCGTCCATTCATAGGTCGGCGCGTCGCCCGGCGGCGGAGCTCCACCCCCTGAAGACGCCCCGGCGGTGTCGCCTGTCGTATGCGTGAGCGCACCGATCATCGCGACGAGGCCCGTCGCGATGCCTTTGCGCCACGACACTGCCGGCGATTCGCGCCCGGCGGTCGGTTGGTTGAATATCATTCGAGACTCCTCGCTGCTTTTCGTTCTCGACTCTTGGTAAGCGATGCCGGCGGCGATTCGGGCGTATGCCCGGCCCGCCGTCGGCATCGCGCACAACACTTCGCTACTGCTTTCCGCGCTGCTGCGCGTCGCGCCGCTCTTGCTCGCGCGCGCCCGCCAGAATGCCGGGCAATGCATAGTTGCCTTCGTGGCAGGCGTACTCGTACACGCGGCCGCTCGTCGCCATGAAGCTCATCTCGCCGCGCCATGGCTGCGTGTAGCGCTGCGGGTCTTCGACCGTGAATTCGTAGACGATCTGATCGTCCGCTGCGCGCGTGAACCGTTCGATGACCTTGGCCGTGTCCGTGAGGCTGACGTTGCCGCGCGCATGGTGCGGGCTGAAGTTCGTCGTCTCGACGACGAGCGTGTCGCCGTCCCACCAGCCGATCGAATCGCCGTGCAGCGGGCGGATGCTCGGATGCAGGTGCTTGCCGCCGATCCGCACGATGCGCGTGTAGTTGTTCATCTCGACGCGAATCGCGAGGTTGTCCTGCGTCTGCGCGATCTCGTAATTGTTGTTGTAGAGATACGTGAGCATCGGCGGTCCCGCGCTGCCGCTCGTCAGGAAGCACCGCTCGCCGAGCGGACGCGCCTCCGGCCCGTCGAAATTGCCGCGGGCGGCGGTGCGCTGCGCGGGAGCGCTTTGCTCGCTTTCCTCGTCATCCTCCTGCGGCACGGGAGCACGGCGATTCTTGAACGGAATCTGCCCGTCGGCCGGGTCGACGATGAACGACGTGCGATACGTGCCGCGAATGCGAGCGAACGTCATGCCCGGGTCGATCCAGAAGGCGTTGTAGCCGCGGCCACCTTGCAGATCGCGGCCGTCGTACTTCGTCTGCGCGCCCATGTTGTCGTCGTTGCGTTGGCGCACGACTTGCGGGTGCGCGTTCGTGTACGCGTCGATTTCGCTGTCCGGAATCACGAGGCTCTTGTAGCGCGGGCTACGCTGCAACGAGGTGAGCGAGGCATTCGTCCATGTGCCTTCGAAGCTGGGTTTGCCGTCCGCGGTACGCGGTGGCTTGTAAGCACTCGCTTTCTGGGCAGCGGCGGGATGCGCGACCAGGGCCGCGCCCAGGAAGGCCGCAACGCCGAACCCAAAGAGTGCTCGCATCTCTTCCCCCTCGAAATCCTGCGGCAGCGGCAGTCTCTGACGGACTGCGTACTCAGTCAGCAACGCTACCACCGTCGGCGATGAATCACGGTGAAAAACTGCAAGGCGGCAGAGGGCGGAGGTGTGCACATCCGTTGTGCGTCGATCGATCCTCGCGGGAGTTACGAACTCGTCATCAGTCAGCGGCCGTTGACGAGTATGGGCGGCGAAGATGGTGCGAGCGACGCAATCGGGCCGGTACGCACTGCGGCGAAGAGGTCGCGGCGCGCCTATGGTTGAGACTGTCCGCACTACACTTGCGTCACGACGATGCGGCCGCTAACGACTGGCACGTTGCGGCTCGTCAAAAGGATTCATCGAATTGGGAAGCAGAGATGACTGAACCAACAGGTGTCGTGATCGAGCGACTGCGCCGCGCGATCGATCAGCGGGGTTATGTCTATGAGCCGCTCGAGGAAGGGCACTTGCGCGACCAGCGCAACGTCCACGTCGTGCTGACGGTGCCGGGTGCGATTCGCGGCAATCACTTTCATCCGACCGGAACGGAGATCACGACCGTGTGCGGCCCCGCGCGGGTCCGCATCAAGGAAGGCGGCGAGTTGGCGACGCATGACATCCCGGACGGCGAGACCTGGCGGTTCACGTTTCCGCCGGGCGTCGTCCATGCCTTCCAGAACACGGGAGCGGGGCAGCTCGTGCTCGTGTCGTTCAATACGTTGCCGCACGATCCGACGAATCCGAACACGGTGCGCGAAGTCATTCTGTGACGATCGCTCGAGCGGCAAGTCAACGGCGAGCGTCGGGCGCAGGCGCGCCGCGAGCCTCGAGTGCGCTCCGACGAGGGGAGCGACAGCGCCCCAGATTGTGAGTTCTTGTCAGCTGTGCCCGGCGATTTTCGGCATACTCGCGAGCCGAAAATCACGGCGCTGACCGCCTTCCAACAAAACTCGGTCCTCCAAAAAGGTAACGAAGCCCATGTCAGGCACTCGCTCGAAGCTCATCAAAGCAAGCGTACTCGCAGCCACGATCTCCTGGTTGATGGTCGGCCATGTCGCCGCCCGCACGCCCGTCGATGCCAAGCGCTTGACCTCGGCGCCGCAGAACAACGCGGAATGGCTGAGCTACGGACGTACGTACGACGAGCAGCGCTTCAGCCCGCTCAAACAGATCAACCCGGATACCGTCGATAAGCTCGGCCTCGCCTGGTACTTCGATCTCGATACGAGCCGCGGTCAAGAAGCCACGCCGGTCGTCGTCGACGGCACGATGTACGTGACCTCTGCTTGGAGCAAGGTGTTCGCGCTGGACGCGCGCACCGGCAAGGAGAAGTGGCGCTTCGATCCGCAAGTGGCTGGCGCGAAAGCGGTGGACGCCTGTTGCGATGTCGTGAATCGCGGTGTCGGTGTGTGGGGCGACAAGGTATTCGTCGGCACGCTCGACGGGCGCTTGATCGCGCTCGACATGCAAACCGGCAAGCCCGCATGGTCGGTGCAGACCACCGATCCCACGAAGCGCTACACGATCACCGGCGCGCCGCGCGTCATCGACGGCAAGGTGATCATCGGCAATGGCGGCGGCGAGATGGGCGTGCGCGGCTTCGTGACCGCGTACGACGCCGAGACTGGCAAGCAAGTGTGGCGCTTCTACACGGTGCCCGGCGATCCGAGCCAGCCCTTCGAGAGCAAGGCGCTAGAAATGGCGGCGAAGACGTGGTCGGGGCAATGGTGGAAATACGGCGGCGGCGGCACGGTGTGGGACGCCATGGCGTACGACCCCGAGCTCGGGCTCTTGTACATCGGCGTGGGCAACGGCAGCCCCTGGAATCATCAGATTCGCTCCGAGGGCAAGGGCGACAACTTGTTCTTGTCTTCGATCGTCGCGCTCAAGGCTGATACGGGGGAGTACGTGTGGCACTTCCAGTCGACGCCGGCGGAATCGTGGGACTTCACCGCGACTCAGCACATCATGCTCGCGGATCTCACGATCGGCGGGCAGAAGCGCAAGGTGCTGATGCAGGCGCCGAAGAACGGCTTCTTCTATGTCGTCGACCGCACGAACGGCCAGTTCATTCACGCGAAGAACTACGTGAACGTCACGTGGACGACGGGTCTCGATCCCAAGACGGGGCGCCCCGACATGATTCCGGAAGCGCGTTACGTGCGCGAGCCCGCGATGGTGTCGCCGGGGCCGCTCGGCGCGCACAACTGGTATCCGATGTCGTTCAATCCGCAGACGGGGCTCGTGTACTTTCCGATGCTCGACACCTCGAGCCGCTACGAGCACGACAGCAAATTCGAGTTCCGCGAGCGTAGCTGGAATACGGGCATCACGCGCACCGGCGCGAAGCCGAACGAATCGACCGTCGCCGCGTCCGCGAAGAGCACGGGCGTGGCGGCGCTGATCGCGTGGGACCCGGTCAATCAGCGCGAGGCTTGGCGCGTCAAGTACGAGCGCGCGGGGAACGGTGGCACCTTGTCGACGGCGGGGAATCTCGTCTTCCAGGGCTCGGTCGACGGCTACTTGAACGCGTACGACGCGCAGACGGGCGAGCGCCTGTGGTCGTATGCGACGCAGAACGCCGTCATGGGCGGACCGTCGACGTTCGAACTGGACGGCGAGCAATACGTCGCGACGCTCGCGGGCATCGGCGGCGTGGCGATGACCGGCGCGTTCGGCGGCGGCAGCGCCAAGCGCAGCGAGTTCGGTCGAGTCGTCGTGTTCAAGCTCGGCGGCACCGCGAAGCTGCCCGAGATCGGTCAGCAGGTCGTGCGCAAGGCGCCGGATCTGACGAACGCGAATGCGACAGGCGATGCAGCGGCCGGCGAGCGCCACTACGAACAGATCTGCTCGGTGTGTCACGGCGCGCGGGCACGCAGCGTGACGTCGGTGCCGGATCTGCGCTATTCGGCGACCATTGTCGACAGCAACGAGTTCAAGGCGATCGTGCTCGACGGCACGCGCGCCTCGAAGGGCATGGTCGGGTTCTCGTCGCTGTTCAAGCCGGAAGACGCGGAAGCGATTCGCGCGTACCTGGTGAAGACGTCCAAGGAATCGGCGCAGTAGCTTTCCACCCCCTCCCCCGCGAAGCGGGGGAGGGTTGGGGAGGGGGAGCGGCGGAGCATGGCGGGGTTGGAGTTGCCCCCTTTCCTTCCCCTGCTGTGCGGGGGAAGGGACGCCGGTCCCTGGCAGCGCGCTAGAGTCACGGTTCTCGTGCGCTCACACAGGTTCACATCTCGCCCACAGCGGCGTCTTGCGCTTACGGGTTCACATCTCGCCTACAGCGGCGTCTTGCGCTACAGCTGCGCGTCGCGCTCCAGCAATTCTTCGATCGTCACGCCGACTTCCGGCACGCCGTTGAACACCGTGCCGACCCGCCGCGCGTGCAGGTGTTCGAGCGCCATTTGCGTCGCCGACTCGGGTAGCGCGACGAAGCCCACCTCGGACACGAACGTGCGGCCCTCGCGCAGGTAGTACTCGACGAACGCCCGCACTTCCGGGCGCTGGATCGAGCGATCGCTCACATAGATGAACAGCGGCCGCGACAGCGGCGTATAGCTGCCGTCGGTCACCGCTTCGATGCTCGGCCCGACCGCGCCGCCGCCCGGCACCTCGATGGGCACGGCCCGCATCTTGTCGCGATGCGCGCTGTAGTACGCATAGCCGAAATAGCCGAGCGCGTTCTTGTTGTTCTCCACACCCTGCACGAGCACGTTGTCGTCCTCGCTCGCCGTGTAATCGCCACGGCTCGCCTTCGCCTTGTGTGCGACGGCTTCGGTGAAGTAGTCGAACGTGCCGGAATCGGCGCCCGGTCCGAACAGCATCAGGCGCGCCGCGGGCCATTCGGGGCGCACCTGGTTCCAGGTCAGTACTTTCCCCTGCGCGGCGGGCTCCCACATTTTCTTCAGATCGTCGACCGACAGCGAGGTGACCCAATCGTTCTGCGGATTCACGACCACGGTGATGGCGTCGAACGCGACCGGCAGCTCCAGGTAGGCGATGCCAGCGGCGCGGCACTTCGCCATCTCCTCCGCGAGTATCGGGCGCGACGCGTTCGCGATATCGATCTCGCCGCGGCACAGCTTCTTGAATCCGCCGCCGCTGCCCGACAGGCCGACGGTGACGCGCACGCGATTGCCCGCGCGTTGAAACTCTTCGGCGACCGCTTCCGCGATGGGGAATACGGTGCTGGAACCGTCGATCTTGATGACCGGTGCACTGCGAATGTCATTGGCGTCCTGGGTCTCTCCGCAAGCCGCGAGGACGAGGGCCACGGTACAAGCCGAAATCGCGCGAGTCAGGAAGATGTTCACTGCAGCCTCGAATGCAAAAGTCGCGCGCACCTTAGAGAACTGCGGGCGGTGAGTCCACTCCGGGGCGGGGTCATGCGCGTCGACGACCGCATCCCGCTGTCGGTAAAGTCTGCCGAGCTGTCGTGTGGCTGCATCGACGGTGTCGTCGCCGTACTTTCTTCCCGTAGGTGTCGACTTCGGCCGGCTTGAAACGTCTTGGAAATGCCACTTTCTGGAGCCCGAATGCACTACGCGATCCTTTGTTATGACTCCGAAGCCGTCGTCGCCGGCTGGAGCAAGGAGCGAGACGACGCCGTGATGGCCAAGAATCTCGCAGTGAAGGCCGAGTTGTCGGCGCAGGGAAAGATGGGGCCGACGCTGCGGCTCATGCCGACGACGACCGCGACGACGCTTCGCGCGGGCGCACAGCCCGTCGTGCTCGATGGCCCGTTTGCGGAAACGAAAGAGCAGTTGCTAGGGTTCTATATCGTCGAGTGCGACGACTTGAACGAGGCGATCGAGATTGCGAAGCGGTTCATGCACGGCTCGGGAGCGCTCGAGATCCGCCCGATCATGGCCCTGTGGCAGGACTCGCCGGGACCCGCGTAGAGGTGACGAGCCGTGACCGATCACAGTTGGATAGCGACGACCCTGGCTTCGGCCCGGCCGCAGGCGATGGGGGCGTTGCTGCGCTACTTTCGCGATCTGAACACGGCGGAAGAGGCGTTTCAGGAAGCGAGCCTCCGGGCGCTCAAGAACTGGACGGCGAATGGTCCGCCGCGCGATCCCGCCGCCTGGTTGATTCTCGTCGGCCGCAATTTCGCGCTCGACGAGGCGCGCCGCAAGAGCCGCCAGACGTCGTTTCCGGATGAGGACGCCGTCGCGAACATCGCGGACCCCGAGCCGGATCTCGCGGATCGGCTCGACGACTCGCATTACCGCGACGATGTGCTGCGTCTCATGTTCATCTGCTGTCATCCGGATCTGCCCGCGACCCAGCAGATCGCACTCGCGTTGCGCATGGTGTCGGGGCTCACGGTGAAGGAAATCGCGCGCGCGTTCCTCGTCGGCGAAAGCGCGATGGAGCAGCGCATCACGCGGGCGAAGCGGCGCGTGACGGCGGCGAACGTGCCGTTCGAGACGCCGGGGGCGGTCGAGCGTTCCGAGCGGCTGTCCGCGGTCGCGGCGATGCTGTACCTGCTGTTCAACGAAGGCTATTCGGCGAGCGGCGGCGAGGTGCACGTGCGTGCGCCGCTGTGCGAAGAGGCGATTCGCCTCACTCGGTTGCTGCTGCGTTTGTTCCAGAGCGAGCCCGAGATCATGGGCCTGCTCGCGTTGATGTTGCTGCAGCACGCGCGCACCGCGGCGCGGCTCGACGCGGACGGCAACATCGTGCTGCTCGAAGATCAGGATCGCAGCCTGTGGAATCGCGACATGATCGCCGAGGGGCTCGCGCTCGTCGACAAGGCGCTCCGGCATCGCCGTCCAGGTTCGTATCAGCTGCAGGCGGCGATCGCGGCGGTGCACGCGCATGCGGCGCGCGCCGAGGACACGGATTGGACGGAGATCAATGCGCTCTACAAGATTCTCGAGCAGCTGCAGCCGTCACCGGTCGTGACGCTCAATCGTGCGGTCGCCGTGTCGAAAGTCGAGGGACCGGCGGCGGCGCTGGCATTGATCGAGCCGCTCGCGGACAAGCTGTCGGGCTACTTTCACTTCTTCGGCGTGAAGGGCGCATTCTTGTTGCAGCTCGGCCGCGACAACGATGCGAAGGAGGCGTTCGATCGCGCGATCTCGCTCGCGCATACGGCGGCGGAGGCGGCGCATATCCGCATGCACCTCGACCGCTTGATGCAGCAGAAGAAAAAAGCAGTACGAAGCTAGCGTTCACACGCCCGCGACCGACACTCCCTCGAACACCAACGACGGCGTCCGCATCGCGCTGTACACGAACGGATCGTTGCCGACCGCGGCGAGTTGTTTCCAGAACTCGAGATTGTTGCCCGACAGATTCATCTCCGACACCGGCTCGGCGCGCGCGCCGTTGCGAATCCGAAACCCGATCACGCCCAGCGAGAAATCGCCCGTGCCCGCGTTGGCGTTGCCGCCGATGAAGCCCGTTACCAACAGCCCGTCCTTGATGTCCGCCAGCAACTGCTGCTGTGACTTCGCGCCCGACTGCCACGCCAGATTCGATGACGAGCCGGTCGTCGGCGCCATCTGCAGCTTTCGGCCGTAGTAGCTGTCGATGTAGTACGACTTCAGCACGCCCTGAGTGAAGATCGCGCGCGGCCGCGCGGCAATGCCTTCGCCGTCGAACAGGCGCGAGCCGAATCCTTGCGCGATATGCGGATCGTCGTTGATCGTCAGCAACGGACTGAACAGCGACTGCCCGAGCTTGTTCTCCAGGAACGAGCGCTTCTGCTGAATCGCCGAGCCCTGCAGGGGATTCAACAGCATGCTGACGAGCCGGCCCGCGGAGCGATTGTCGACGAGCACCGTCATCGACGCGCTCGGCGATTTCTGCGACCCGAGCCGCGCCAGCGTGCGCTCGGACGCGCTGCGTCCGAGCCCGTGCGCCTTCGGCAACGCGCTCCAGAACCGCGAGCTCGCATAGTCATATTCTTCCGGCCGACGCCCGTCCGCATCCTTCGCGCTCACCTGCGCGCCGACCGTATACGACGTGCTGCGCATCGAGCCGCTGAAGCCGTTCGAAGTCATGAGCCACGTCTCGTTCAACGTCGAGCCGGCAAACGTCGATACCGACAGAATCGCTTCATTGCCGCGCACGCCGCGCGCGCCGTCGTACAGCTCTTTGGCGCAGCGCTCGCTCGTGTCCGCGCCAATCGTGTCGTACTTCGGATCCTCGAGCTCGAGATCGAGTGTCGCCTGGCCCTTGTACAGCGCGGGATCGGGCAGCACGCGGTAAGGATCGGGCGCGAGCGCTTTCGCGACAGCAATGGAATCCGCGATGAACGTACGCAGCGCATCCGCCCGCAAATCGCTCGTCGAGATCATCGAATACCGATCGTTCACGAACAGCTCGATGCTGACGCCGCGCCGCGTCGCCTCGGAGATCTTCTCGACCTTGCCGTCGCGATATTCGAGCGAAACCTCGCGCGTGCGTGAGCCGCGCGCGGACGCCTCGCGCGCGCCGGCCTGCTTCGCCGTATCGATGCAGCGCGCGACGATGCTCACCATGTCGTCAGCGGAATGTTTAATGGTCATCGTCGTGCCCTCACGCCTTCTTCTCGGCGCGGCCGCCGACGGTGATCGAGGACACGCGCACGGTCGGCATGCCCTGCGACACCGGCACGCTCTGCCCGTCCTTGCCGCACGTCCAACCGCCTTCGTCGATCTTGAGATCGTCGGCGACCATGTCGATGAGCTCGAGCACCTTCGGGCCGTTGCCGATGATGTTCACGTCCTTGATCGGCCGCGTGAGCTTGCCGTCCTCGATCATGTAGCCGTTCTTGACGTAGAACGTGAAATCGCCTGCACCGATGTTCACCTGGCCGTTGCTGAAGTAATCGCAGTAGATGCCCTTCTTCACGGAGGCGATGATTTCATCGCGTTTGTGCGGGCCGGGCAGCATGTAGGTCGAGCGCATGCGCGGCATCGGCGCGTATTCGTAACCCTGCCGGCGGCCGTTGCCCGTCGGCTTCACGCCATAGTGCTTCGCGGAGATCGAGTCGTGCAGGTAGCTCGTGAGCGTGCCGTTCTCGACGAGCATCGTGCGGCCGACCGCGTTGCCTTCGTCGTCGACATTGAGCGCGCCGCGCGCCGCTTCCTGCGTGCCTTCGTCGATGATGCTGACGAACGGCTTGGCTACTGGCTTGCCGAGCTTGTCGGAATAGATCGAGACGTTCTTGCGATTGAAGTCCGCCTCCATGCCGTGGCCGATGGCCTCGTGCAGCAGAATGCCCGCCCCGCCCGCGCCCATGACGACGGGCATCTCGCCCGCCGGGGGCTGGTCGGATTCGAACAGAATCATCGTGCGGTCGACCGCATCGGCGACGAGCTGATCGAGCCGCGCCTTCGTGTACCAGTTGAAATCCGCGCGCGCCGCGCGATTGGCGGAGTTGTTCTCGCGCCGGCCGTTGTGTTCGGCGACGATCGACAGGCCCAAGGTCGTCATCGGCTGCGAGTCCTCGACAATCCGACCGAGCGAATCGGCGACGAGAATGACGCTGCCTTGATCCATGAACGTGAGGTTCACTTTCTTGACGCGGCCGTCGGCGGCGAACGTCCGCTCATTCAGCGCCGTCAGCACGTCGAGTTTTTGCTGCGGCCGCACTTCTTCCCAGCGCAATTGCGTCGGGTAGCGGTTCGGTTTCTGTTCCATCGCGTGAAAGCGGCTGGGGACACCGCGGCTCGGTCCTTGCGCGATCGCCGCCGCGGTCGCCGCGGCGCGCTTCAGCCCCTCGGACGTGAGGTCCTCGGTGAAGCCGAACCCGGTCTGATCGCCCTTGACGACGCGCACGCCCACGCCGAGTCCCACGTTCGCGACGGCCCGATTCACGGCACCGTCTTCGAGCGCGAGGCTGTTCGTCACTCGATGCTGGAAGAACACGTCCGCATAGTCGCCGCCCTTGGAGAGCGCCGCGGAAAGCGCATCCTGAATCATCTTCTCCGTCACGCCGAAGCGTGCGAAGTAGCCGAGGCCGGCGGTCGGTCCGGACAGCGCGAGCGCGTCGGAGGTCATGAAGAGATCGGCGATGGCGATGCTTCCGAGCGTTGCGGTGCTCGCGCACAGCATGGCGCGGCGCGAGAATTTCGAGTTCTGGTCCATGAAACGAACCTCCGGCGGCGAGGAGTGGGTGCGGGACTCGAATGAGGAGAGAAGGCCGGGTGAGTATGGTGTTTTTGCTTTCGCACCCGCAATCCCTTGGCCCACCGGCGATCGCGATTTTTCGTCCGTTCGCCGCATCGTCTCGGTTGTATGCAACGCGCTCGATCTCGTTTCCCGCGATCAGGGCGCTATCGGGTGGCTTCGACCTGCGGCGAATCCGGGCGTTGCGCCGACGTCACACGCCACACGACATTGCCCACGTCGTCGGCAACGAGCAGCGCGCCCGATGTGTCGAAGGCCACGCCGACGGGCCGTCCGTACGCATCGCCCTCCTTGTTGACGAATCCTGTCAGCACGTCTTCGGGCATGCCGGATGGCTTGCCATCCCGGAACGGCACGTAAATCACCTTGTAGCCGCTCTTGGGCTTGCGATTCCAAGAGCCGTGCTGACCGACGAAGGCGCCGCCGCGGTAGCGCTCGGGCATGGCGTTGCCGGACTCGAAGAACGCGAGCCCGAGCGCCGCGGTGTGCGCGCCCAGCGCGTAGTCGGGCACGAGCGCCTTCGCGACGAGATCCGGCCGCTGCGGTTTCATGCGTTCATCCACGTGTTGCCCGAAGTAGCTGTACGGCCAGCCGTAGAACCCGCCGTCCTGCACGGTCGTCATGTAGTCGGGCACGAGGTCGTTGCCCAATTCGTCGCGCTCGTTCACGGCCGTCCATAGCGCACCCGTCCTGGCGTTCCATGCGAGGCCGTTCGGATTGCGCAGTCCCGACGCAAAGACCCGCGAGGCCCCCGTCGCGAGGTCGAATTCCAGGATCGCGGCCCGGCGCTCTTCGTTCTCCATGCCGTTTTCCGCGAGATTGCTGTTCGAGCCGGACGTCGCGTACAGCTTCTTGCCGTCGCGGCTCGCGATGATGTTCTTCGTCCAGTGGTGATTGATCGGTCCGCCCGGTAGATCGAACTTGCGCTCGCCGGTGCCTTCGATGCGAGTCGCGCCCGGCGAGTAGTCGAAACGTACGATCGAGTCGGTGTTCGCGACGTACAGATCGTTGCCGACGAGCGCGACCCCGAACGGCGAGTTCAAGCCTTCGATGAAGGTCGTGCGCAGATCCACCGTGCCGTCGCCGTTCGCATCGCGCAGGAGCGTGATGCGATTGGCGCTGTCGGTCGTCGAACCGGCCTTTTTCATCACTTGCTTCATGACGAAACCCTTCACGCCTTGCGCATCGTCCGGCTTGGCGGGAGCGTTCGTCTCGACGACGAGCACATCGCCGTTCGGCAGAACATACAGCCACCGAGGATGATCGAGCTCCGTCGCGAACGCCGCCACCTGAAGGCCCGGCGCGGCCGCCGGGCTCACGCCTTTCGGCCACCCTTTGGCCGGCGCGATGTCGACGGTTGGAATGAGCGACGTATCTGGCGCGGGCAGCGTGGGGGAAGGCCCGTATCCCACCCACGCATCGTCTTGCGAGATGCCCGCGGCACTCCACAACATCATTCCCACGGCCGACACGCACGCCACTGTCTTCATGGAGATTCTCTAGCTGCGGAACAGACGACGAAGCAACGCTGCGGCGCGACGTCACGTTCCGAGGAGAATTACCGACGAGAAAGGCCTGAATTTTGAATCGTGAGACGGCGCACTGTCTGCGAGAGCGCGCGGATGCATCCTCGTCAGGCCCGAAAACTACACATTCGCCACTAAATCGATGGAACTCATGTCAGTAGCCGCCTTCGTCGGTGGCGCCGTCTGGTCACTGTTGGCTTCACAACGAATCGACGCCAAGAAGGTCGATCTGCAACGCGACATCCTCAAGCGCGGGCTCCCTGCGCAGGGACGGATCGTCAAGGTGTGGCGCCCACCGCTCTTCGGCAGTTTTCCGCGCGTGTACTTCGAATTCGAACCCGACGGATCCGGTAAAACGGTTCGCGGCTGCCACGTTCATCGAGGCGCGCACGAGGGTGTCGTCGCCTCGCTGCCCGCGGTCGGCACGGAGGTGGCCATCCGCTATCTGCCGGAAAAACCCGCACATGCGGTGATCGCGAAGCTCGTTTCGCGTTGGGCTCGTTGACGATTACATCCGCGCACCCTCGCGAGCACCGAAGGGCGACTGAAGAACAATTGCCCGCGCACGCCGGTCGTGTTCGGCGCGGAACCAACGCCCAGCGCCCGCCATTTCCTCTGCGAGCATAATCTCGCTGCATCGAGGAGGAATTATGGGCGTAATTATCTGGTTGATCGTCGGCGGCGTCGTCGGATGGCTCGCGAGCATCATCATGCGCACCAATGCGCAACAGGGCATCTTGCTCAATGTCATCGTCGGCATCGTTGGCGCTCTGCTGGCGGGGTTCGTGATTTCGCCATTGATCGGAGTTGGCACGATCAACGACGGTATTACCGTCGCGACGTTCCTTGTCTCGCTCGTGGGCGCCGTCATCCTGCTGGCCATTGTCAATCTGTTCCGCCGCGGCTCGGTACGCTAACGCCCGATACGCACTGATCGACAGGGCCGGAGGGCAGCCGCTCTCCGGCCTTTCGTTTTTACGCGGCCGGCATTCGTCCGGCTCAGATCAGCCCCGCGCGCTTGACCGCGTGATAGCGGTTCACCAGCTCGAGCCCGAGCCGCCGCGGCTCCGCGTCGACCATCAGCGAGTCCTTGGCGGCGATTCTATTGAAGGCGTCGCGACGGGCTTGTTCGTACAAGTGCGCGCTGCCGACGTCGAGCGCGGCATCGTCGGGGCTGAGCTTCTGGTTCATGAGTTCGCCGACGACCGCCTCGCGCAGGCTCGCCGTCACCACCAGATGATGCGTGCGTAACAAGCGCAGTGCCTGGCCGAGCTCGTTGGAATCCTCGTCGCGGAAATTCGTGATGACGATGACGAGTGCGCGCTTGCGTTGCCGTCGCAGCAGATCTACGGCGGCACTCAGGTAATCGGAATGTGTGGGCGTGGGTTGTACATCGAACAGCTCCCCCATCAAGGCGTTCAAGGTTGCCGCGCCCTTGCGCGGCGCGAACCAGCGTTCCTCGCCGGGACGCGTGCCGAACGTCATCGCGCCGACGGCGTCGCCTTGCTTGAGCGCGACGTAGGTGAGCAGCATCGTCGCGTTCAACACCTGGTCGAAGTGCCCGCTGCCGATCCCGCCCTGCCGGTCGTCCGCGCGCATCCGCCGGCCGCAATCGATCAGCAGCAGCACGCATTGGTCGCGCTCGTTCTGGAACTGACGCACGATCGGCTTTTCGAAGCGCAGGGTCGCCTTCCAATCGATGTGGCGTACCGCGTCGCCCGTCCGATACTCGGCGAGCTGCTTGAAATCCGTGCCTTCGCCGCGCTGCTGATACGTCTTGATGCCGATCTCGGCGAGGCGCCGATCGCCGGCCAGCCACGCATAGCGCGCGACCTGCGCGAAGTCGGGATACACGCGGCGCGCGTCGGTCGTACCAAGGGTGCCCAGCAGGTCGAGCAGACCCAGCGTCGAGCGCAGCGAAATGTCCGCGGGCGCGAAGGTCACGTGTCCGCGGCGCGACGGCGTCACTGCATAGGTGATCTCGGTCGTCGTACCGCCTCTGAGCTCGGTCGCGCGCGGCAGGTCGCGCGTGAGCAATGAGGGATCGGCATGATCGTGCAGCTCGATGCGCCAGCGCTGCGTGCCCGCCACGCTCAACGCGAGCGTAATCGGCCGCTCGACGCCGATGGCGAACGCGGCCGGCACTCGTCGCGTGAGCGTCGGAGCCGCGTTGCGCCACTCTCGCGACGTGCGGCGGAAATCGATGACGGACGCCATCGTGAGCGCTGCGAACAGAAGCAGCGCCATCACGCTCGCCTGCGACCGCGGCATGCCGAGCAACAGCAGGCCGAGTACCGCGATCACGCCAGCGGCCAAGGCCGACAGGGCGATCGGACTCGGAACCGCGCGCAGTCGCATGTCAGGCGCGCGGCGCTGCGACACTTTCAACCACGGCCGCGAGCACGTCGTCGGGCTTGCGGCCTTCGAGCAGCGCATCGGGCGACAGCGCGACACGATGTCGCAGAGCGGGCAGCGCGATGCGTTTGATGTCGTCCGGAATCACGAAATCGCGCCCGGCGAGCAACGCAACGACCCGCGCCGCGCGCACGAGCGCGATCGCGCCGCGCGAGCCGGCGCCGACCGCAAGTCCCGGCCAGTCGCGCGTCGCGCGCGTGATGCGGACGGCATAGTCGGCGACGCTTTCGTCCACGCGCTGGCGCGCGGCGATCTGTTGCAGCGTGAGCACGGCACGCTCGTTCAGTACCGGCTTCACGCTCTCGAGCGGCAGGCGGTCGCCGCTTTGATTCGTCGTCGTGCGCACGACGACCGCGATCTCCTCGGCGACGCTCGGATAGCCGATCTCGATCTTGAGCAGGAAGCGGTCGAGCTGCGCTTCGGGCAGGGGATAGGTGCCCTCCGTCTCGACCGCATTCTGCGTCGCGAGCACGAAGAACGGCTGCGGCAGCGACAGCGTCTGGCCTTCCAGCGTGACCTGATATTCCTGCATCACTTCGAGCAGGGCGCTTTGCGTCTTCGCGGGCGCGCGATTGATCTCGTCGGCGAGCAGGACTTGCGTGAAGACGGGGCCCTTCACGACGCGCAGCTCGCGCGTCTGCGGATCGAGTACCGCATGACCGGTGATGTCGGAAGGCATCATGTCGGGCGTGAACTGCACGCGCGCGTGCTCGAGCGACAACGCTTGCGACAGCGCGCGGACGAGCAGCGTCTTGCCGAGCCCCGGCACGCCTTCGATCAGCGCATGGCCGGAGGCCACGAGCGTGATGATGACCTGCTCGACCACGTCGTTCTGGCCGACGACGGCCAGCGCGATCGCCTGCCGCAGCTTGTGCAACAGCTCCGCGGCGCGCGTGATCGTCGATGTTTCTGCTTGCATGGGCACTCCCAGGGACTCGTAGGCGATGAGTGATCGGTCATTCCAGAATTCTGCGCCGGGCCGTTTCCAGGAGCGCGATCGTGTCCGCGAGCGCCGCGCCGCGGCGCGCACCGGTGTGGTTGATCGCGGTCGCGAGCGCGTCTTCGTCCAGCCCGCTCGCCCGCGCGATCGCGCCGATGCGCTCGGCGTGCGGCAGGCTTTCATAACGGGGGATGCGTTTGCGCGCGGCCTCGTGGAGCGCGCGAATCGTTGCGACGTGCAGTGCCTTGCCGTCGCCGAGGCGCATCGCGAACCGACCCGTGCCGCGAATTTGTTCGGCGAGCGAACGCCGGGCCGTCTCGGTCGGCGCCACGAGCGGCCCGAAGCGCACGCCGCCGCGCCACAGCAGCGCGGCGATGAACGCGATGAAGAGCATCACGACGGGCGCGCCGTGCAGCCATATCAAGCCGAGGAGCGAAGAGTGTCCTTCCTCCGTGAGGAATGCGATCCGATCGCCGCGGCGCAACTGCGTCGCGGCCACGAACAGTTTGCCGTGATCCGTCGTGTCGATCTCGCGGTTGCCAAACGGTTCCGCATTCAACACTGTCACGGTACCGCTGCCGACCGCGACCCGCACTGCCTGTAAGTACCCGTCTCGAGACAGTCCCCACGCGAGCGGCTCGTCCGTATCGAGAAAGCTCGACACGTCGAGGTGGCACACTTCGAGCGTGCGAGACTCCGGGCGCTCGTTGCCTTCGCGGTCGACTTCCCGCAGCGCGCCGCACGTGGAAAGCGCTCTGACGGGAACATTCGGCGAGGTCGCGGGCGCGGCCTCGCGCTCGCCTGTGCGCTCGGACTTGCCGTCCGCGTCTC
>JAEYXD010000180.1 GCA_023428645.1 Pseudomonadota bacterium | reverse complement strand
AGTGGGATACGGCGGCGGCGCAAGCGGTCGTGGAAGGCGCCGGCGGCGCCGTTCTCGACGACACCGGCCGCGCGCTCAGCTACAACACGAAAGACAGTCTGCTGAATCCCTACTTCGTCGCGTTCGGCGATCGCTCGCGCGATTGGGCGCGCTTGCTGTTCCAGGCTTAGTTCCGGCCTTGGTTCCAGCCTCAATTCACGGCCGCCGCCGCGGTTGGCGGTCCGGAGGTGGCGGACTCGTCGGGCACTCGTAGAAAGATTTGCGCCCCGCGCGTCGTGCCGTCGCGCGCGGGCAATAGGCTGTTGAGCCTGATGGGGTACTCACCGCCGGCGGACGGTTTGAAACAAATATCTTTCTTGTCGCGCTGCAGGCCGAGCCGCTCACGATGATCTTGTCGAACCGAAACCGACAACGGCGCGCCCGCGACGCTCGTGCGATTCAGCCCATCCGCTTGCACGCGCAGCGACGTGAGACAGAAACGCTGACCGATCTTGAGCGGAATGACTGTCGGTTCCACGTCCACTCTTTCGACGGTTACCTTGTTGAGCGAGAACTGGACCAGATCCGGCGCCATGAACAGCTGCCGGCCGGCGCGCGCACTCGCGTGAGATCCCTCCGCGGCAGCCTCGCCTACATTGATCCAGACGATCTGGAAATCTCCGACTTGCGCCGACGCGACGGCGGAGACGAAGAAGAACACAACGGCCGTTACCGCGCGCTCGAAGCTCCTCGACAAGCATCGTGTGACCAACTCGCTCACATTCACCCCGATGTCCGCTCACGATGGGTAACACCGCGTCTCGAATGGGAGTTCCGGCGAGCGCAGGCGCCCTCGGTGCGCCGATGCAGGAAACCGCCCGAGTCATCCGTGTCCTCGATCCTTGCAAAGCTCGCAAGCCTGCTGCTAGATTCCGACCCCATGCGCACTCTCCAGCAAATGCTTGCTCTGCCCGCCCTCGGCAGCACGCTGCTGGGTGCGCGCCTGCACCTGCGCCGCTAGGCGCACTCATTCCCTCGAGCGCCGATCGGCGCGACCAAAAGCAGATGAGTTTCTTCCCGCTGATCCGAAGCGACGCTTCGCGATGAGCCTGGGCAACGAATAGGTGAGGCATCGTATGTTGAAGCATCCCAGCACGAAGTATTCGGGTTTCGCGCCGATCCAGCTGCGCGATCGAACGTGGCCCGACAAAGTCATCACGGCGCCGCCGGCGTGGTGCAGCGTCGATTTGCGCGACGGCAATCAAGCGTTGATCGAGCCGATGGACGCGGCACGCAAGCGGCGCATGTTCGACCTGCTCGTACGCACCGGCTTCAAGGAAATCGAAGTGGGCTTCCCGGCCGCGTCTCAAACCGACTTCGATTTCGTGCGCGAACTGATCGAGCGCAACCAGATTCCCGACGACGTGACGATTCAGGTGCTCACGCAGGCACGGGCGGAGCTCATCGAGCGCACGTTCGAGTCGCTGCGAGGTGCGCGTCGGGCGATCGTGCATCTCTACAATTCGACGTCGGTCGTGCAGCGGCGCGTCGTCTTCAATCTCGATCGCGCGGGCATCACGGCAATCGCCGTGGCCGGCGCGCGCTGCGTGCTCGAACAAGCGCAGCGCTATCCCGAAACCGAATGGACCTTCGAGTACAGCCCCGAAAGCTTCACCGGCACGGAGCTCGACTACGCGGTCGAGATCTGTGACGCGGTGAACGAGGTGTGGCAGCCGACGCCGCAGCGCAAGGTCATCCTGAACTTGCCGGCGACCGTGGAGATGGCGACGCCGAACGTGTACGCCGATCAGATCGAGTGGTTCGGGCGGCACATCGCGAAGCGCGATTCGATCGTGCTGTCGGTGCATCCGCATAACGATCGCGGCACGGCGGTCGCGGCGGCCGAACTGGCCGTCATGGCGGGCGCGGATCGCGTCGAGGGCACGCTGTTCGGCAATGGTGAGCGCACGGGCAACGTCGACATCGTGACGCTGGCGTTGAATCTCTACACGCAGGGCGTCCATCCCCAGCTCGATTTCTCGAACATCAACGAGGCGGCGCGCGCCGTCGAATACTGCAATCAGTTGCCGATCCACCCGCGGCATCCGTACGTCGGCGACCTCGTGTTCACGGCGTTCTCGGGCTCGCATCAAGATGCGATCAAGAAGGGGTTCGCCGCGCGCGAGGAAGGCGATTTGTGGGCGGTGCCTTACTTGCCGATCGATCCGCGCGACGTCGGCCGCACGTACGAGTCGATCATTCGCGTGAACAGCCAATCGGGCAAAGGCGGGATCGCGTATCTGCTCGAGCGCGACTACGACCTCGCGATGCCGCGCCGGTTGCAGATCGAATTCAGCCAAGTCGTGCAGGGCGTGACCGACGCGACGGGCAAGGAGCTGTCATCGGAGCAGATCTGGGCGCTGTTCCAGCGCGAGTACCTGCAGCACGAGAGCGGCTACGAGTACCTGTCACATCAACTGACGGCGACCCGCGAGCAGCCCGAGGTCGAGCGGCTCGCGCTCAAGGTACGTTGCCACGGCCAAGGCGCGATCCTGCATGGCACGGGCAATGGTCCGATCGATGCGCTCATCGATGCGCTCGGTTTCAAGTGCGACGTGTTGTCGTACGAGGAGCATTCGATCGGCAGCGGCAGCGGTGCGCGCGCCGTCGCATTCGTCGAGATCACGACCCCGACGCGAACGACGCTCTTCGGCGTCGGCATTCACGAGAACATCGTGACCGCGTCGCTGCATGCGGTGCTGAGCGCCGTGAACCGCGCGCTGCAGCGGGGATATCTGGACGATTCGATGCCGGTGGCTTCGGGCGGCTAGCCGCTTGCAGAGCGGCGCATGGCGGGGAAATCGAGAGAGAGCGCACGTCGTGCGCTCTCGAATGCTCGCGGTGCCTCTTGCCCTCTCGCGTGAGCACCCATGACGGGGCAGGCTCAGCCCGCGATGTAGCGTTCCAGCTGCACGATCGTCTCCTGCTGCTCTTCGATGACCGCCTTGACCAGGTCGCCGATCGAGATCATGCCGATCACCCGGCCGTTCTCGACGACCGGCAGGTGACGAATGCGCTCGTTCGTCATGATTTCCATGCAGTCGTGGACGGAGTCTTGCGGTGCGACCGTAATGACGGCCTGCGTCATGATCTGCGATACGGGTGTGTCCGCGCTCGAGCGGCCCAGCAGAATGACTTTGCGCGCGTAGTCGCGCTCGGAAAGGATGCCCAGCAGCTGCTCGTCCTGCATCACCGGCAACGCGCCGATGCCCTTCTCGGACATCAGACGGATCGCCTGCAGAACCGGCTCGTCGGGGCCGATCGACCACACCCCTTTGCTCTTTCTCGCCAGCAAATGCTTGATGGCCTGCATGCCGTGATCCTCCTTAGGCATGCGCCCGAGGATCGGGCCCGCCGAACATGCAGTGCAATCAGGGAATGCCGCCGACCGCCACGGCCGCGTCATTCCACTTCGAGCCGCGCTGGCGCCGGTCTCTGTGTGACCCGCGCCGGACGCGCTTAGAAGCTTGCTTTCACCCGGCGCTCCGCCTCGAGCCAATCATCGAGCTCGCGACCAGGGGCAAAACTGCGTTCCGCCGCCAAGTAGAACGCCGTCGTGGCGATCCTGCTATGCAGATCGACGGGCGCAGCCGGTGCGGCTTCTGCAATCGTTTCCGGCGCGACCGCGACGGCGACCGCAGCCGCTTCCGTGGATTTCTTACGCGACGCATTGAGCGTCTT
>JAEYXD010000240.1 GCA_023428645.1 Pseudomonadota bacterium | reverse complement strand
GGCTTTCGCTTTACGGCCGAGCGCCATCCGGCGCTGCATCCGGGACAGTCGGCGAGGATCTGGCGGGGCGATCGCGCCGTCGGTTGGCTCGGCGCGCTGCATCCGGAGCGTGCGGCCCGCATGGATTTGACATATCCGGTGTTCGTCTTCGAGATCGAGACGGATGCGTCGCTCGCTGCTGACCTGCCGGAGTACCGCGAAATTTCCAAATACCCGGCGATACGTCGCGATATAGCGGCCATTGTCGATGAAGAATTGGCGGCGGATGGCTTGCTCGCGACCGTGCGAGCGAGCGCGGGAGAGCTGCTCAAAGGCGTCTCGGTGCTGTCTGTCTATCAGGGGCGACAGATCGAGAAAGGCAAGAAAAGCATAGCCTTAGGTCTGCAATTACAGGATACTTCCCGCACACTGACCGACCAGGAAGCGGATGCCATCGTGGCCCGTGTCGTCGAGCAACTCTCGGCGCGACACGGCGCGGCGATCCGCGACAAATAACGCGTAAAAACTATGGCACTCACGAAAGCTGAGATTGCGGAAGCGTTGTTCGACCAGCTCGGGCTGAACAAGCGCGAGGCGCGCGAGCTCGTGGATCTGTTCTTCGAGGAGCTGCGCGCGTCGCTGTCGAATGGCGAACAAGTGAAGTTGTCCGGCTTCGGCAACTTCGATCTTCGCGACAAGAACCAGCGGCCCGGCCGCAATCCGAAGACAGGCGAGGAGATTCCGATCAGCGCGCGTCGAGTGGTGACGTTCCGTCCCGGTCAGAAGCTGAAGGCACGAGTCGAGGCATATGCTGGAAGCAGGCAATAACAGCGAGCTCCCGGCGATTCCGGGCAAGCGCTACTTCACGATCGGTGAAGTGAGCGAGCTGTGCGGCGTGAAGCCGCACGTGCTGCGTTATTGGGAGCAGGAATTCCCGCAGCTGAAGCCGGTGAAACGGCGGGGCAATCGTCGTTACTACCAGCGTCAGGACGTGCTCGTGATCCGGCAGATTCGCAGCCTGCTGTACGACGAGGGCTTCACGATCGGCGGTGCGCGCAATCGCCTACAGGGCGATGAGGCGCGTGAGGATTTGTCGCAGGCGCAGCAGATCGTGCGGCAGGTGCGGATCGAGCTGGAAGAGATCCTGCGCATCCTGCGTCGTTGAATTGAATGCGCCGCCCGGCTGGCGGCGTGCGGTGGACTCACTTATGATTCGCCGCCTCTCCGGA
The DNA here is from genome assembly GCA_023428645.1 of Pseudomonadota bacterium. GTDB lineage: Bacteria > Pseudomonadota > Gammaproteobacteria > Steroidobacterales > Steroidobacteraceae > Steroidobacter. Next base: position 31,695 of record JAEYXD010000240.1, on the reverse strand, counting down.
GCCATCACAGGGCTCACCAAAATGTCGGGACGTGGCGCAGCCTGGTAGCGCACTTGCATGGGGTGCAAGGGGTCGCGAGTTCGAATCTCGCCGTCCCGACCAATACTTACAACGATTTGCGAAATCGTTGTTTCCGCGAGCGCAGGTTGTGGACACCGTTTTGGACACTCCATCGCGTGCGACTGGACATCTCGATCTTTCGACACAGCCTCGGGCACGGGGCCGCTCAACGAACTCCGGATTGCATAGTTGCGTTCTGCGCGACTGATGGCGGTGTCGTTGCTGTCGTCATGGCCGTAGCGATCGAACCTGCCTTGCGTTTCTTGGCCGTCTCCTCGCTGCGTTGTTGGATCTTAGAGCGCCATGTGTCCAAAGCCAGTATGTCGGCGAGCAGCTCATCAGGATCGGGAACGGCAATGCCACCCAATAGTGCTTTGTCGTGCGCGTAGATTGAGCACTTCTTCATGCCGGCGCTCACTTGGGCGTAATCGTCGTTGTCGACAACGACGCCAGCGAGTCGCTGTGTTTCCACTCCTTTGCGGAAACGGAGAATGACCTCGCGCAGCAGAATCTCCTCGATCGCCCGCTCCCACGCCATGCGCAATCGGAAGTAAGCATCGACGGTTTGCTTGCGGTATTCCTGCTCCTCTCCGTCCTTGTGCAGCTTCGCGATGGATTGTTGTTGGGCCTTTAACGCGCCGATCCGCTTGCTTGTGTTCTTTCCCTCGAACGGCAACTCCGGATCGGCAACACCGAACCCCTCGGAGCACCGAGTTAGGCTTTGCGTGATGATCGGTGTGCCCGCCAACCTAGCTTCTTCGCTCAGCAAACAAAGGAAATAGATGTCATGCGTGAACACAATCACCTGGCGCTGCGCGGATTCATCGGCCAGGCGTTTTGCGACGCGCTCCCTTCGACGATGGTCGAGGGAAGACACGGGGTCATCGAACACGATACCGCCCTTGCCGCCGCTCAACCTAACTTCTGCTAGGAACGAGCTAATCGCGATAGCCCGCTGTTCGCCTTCGCTCAGGATGTCGCCAGGGCTGCGGCTCTGGGGTAGTTCCATCTTCAGCTTGTGCAAAGCTTTGCCCCTGGCGGCTCGACTCTGGAGGGAAACACGGAGCGTAGCGACACCGAGTGCCTTGAACTCCCGGTTCAGTGCTTCTGCAAGCTCTTTGGATACGACTTTTTCGGCCAACTCCGATGCCTTCAGTGATATGGAGCTGGTCTTGACGGCCGATAGGCACTTCCGGAGTTTCGCCTGATACTCAAGTTTCGCGATCGCTGTAGCGACTGCATCCTTGACTTCATTCAGCCGTATCCGCGCATCGAGTTCGCCGAACTGCTTTTGCAAAGCGGCGCGAGCTGCCTCGTTCGATGCTTTCTCCAGCGTTTCAGCCTCGGTGTTCAGCATTTTGGCAAGCGTGTGGAGCCTACTCGCCGGATTGACCGGAGCCGGACCGACACCGTCCCACTTGTGTGAGATTACGGCCGCTTTGACCGCCTCTTGACGAGCGGCTAGCAATGTCTCGAACGCTCTCGCATCAGCCGCAAGCTGCCGGTCCAGTGATTCAATCTCTCCATAAGTCACATCATCGAGGCTAAGTGTCAGATCATGGGCAATGAAGGCTTTGTATTCAGCGTAAAGGGCGGAACGGCGAGCTTGGGAGGATTTCTCTGCTTCTTGATGAATGAATTCCTCGAAGCGAGAGAGGCGCGCGGCGCCTTCAGCGAGAGGTTGCTGGCACAGTGGGCAAGGCCCATCTGCGCCCAGATTGGGAAACGTCTTATTCGGGTGCGATTCGATCGCGAACTTACGCGCGGCGTCGAACAATTCGCGCCACGCTTCACCGCCGGTGCCTGGCAGCAGGTTTTCACTTTCCTTGAACTTCTGGGCGGCAACTTTAGCAGCCGCTTGCGCGGCGCGGTAACTGTCCGATAAACCGCGCAACTTGGCGACTACCGCTTCATCTACGAGAACGCCTTTGCTCTTCGCATTCTCCGCTACGGCCGCAACACGGCGCGCGCGCAAGCGCAATTGCGCCGCTTTTTCTTTCGGGTTGTTCTCCTTCAAGCCTTTGCCCAACGCCTCGTACTCGGCAAGATCTTCCGGCGTCAGCACGGCCAGCGCATCAATCTGTGCCTTAGTCGTCTTGGCAGACAGCGATGCGATCAGTTTGCCAACAGCTGTATCGCCTTGCAGCGGTGCGAACACCGTGAGATCTACAGAGGATTGTGCGTACTCCCTATCGATAGAGGTCTTTAATTGCTGGCAGACTTTTGCCAACCCTTCAAAAACATCGAGCCCGTAGGGTACGTAAGAAAAGTCGTCCTCGTTATCGAGATAGGCGCGCGCGCAGCGAGAATCGAAGATGGCGAGCGAAGACAACTCGGGAGGGGCGGCCTTGCCTTGCGTCCAATGCACGGTCTGCGCGATGCCATTGACGGAGATTTCAAAGTCGGCTTCGGGAATGCCTGTTTTGCCTGCAGGTACGTTTGCATTCGGATGGATGGATTCCGCTTGGTCGCGAGCTCGGCAAGCACGCTTCAGTACACGCGAATAGCCGGATTTTCCTGAGCCGTTGTCGCCGTAAATGACAGTCATCCCTGTGGCGCTAAACGGCAGGCGCTGATTCTCGGCGATTGCGTTGACGTGACGCATATTCTTCATCGCATGCAGTTCAACATGCGTTGCTGCTTTGACGGGCGCCGGGATCTGGTCTGCGGTTAGCACCTTAGGTGTGCGCCCCTTCTGGTCAGAGATGCCGTGAGCCAACTTGAGCAACGCGAGCAGATCATCGTGATCATCTCCAGTTAGTGTCGGTTTGGACAAAAGGCGGGCTACGGCGTCGCTTTGCCATGCCGGCAACCCCTTTGTCCAAACCAGAATTTCTTGGAGTATCGACATGGGTTTCCTGTCTCAAACCGTGTAATTCTTCTTCCAAACTCGAGGGCAAACATCCCTCGTGTCAGGAGCGATCCCTTTGTCGTCGCGATGATCGTGTCGTTGAGAGTCGGATTCGCTCGAAAGCCTTTCGATTTTCAAACGCAAACCCGAAATTCCAACTTGTTCTCGGGTGAAAGCAAGGTGCCGTCCTTATTCGCATCCGCGTATGTTCTTCGATTCAAGCAGAGAAGTGGCCTCGCAAATTTGAACAGCAAACCGAACTCCGATAAGTGGACGACCCTGCGGTTTCAAGCTGCCAGCGCGAGCGGTAGCGAACTAAAAGTACACGGCGCGCGGCCCAGGACGCATGCGCCTGATGGGCCGGCGCAAGAAAAGGAAATAGTGTGCAGCTCTCGCAAGAAGCATCAGCTCACACTTCGTCGCCGGCGCCTGCATGCGATTGCAAGAATGCTGAAACCGAGCAGCGGCAATGTTGCGGGCGTCGGCACGCTTGCGAAGTGGAACGTGTTGCTGAATACGTTCGTAATCGAGACGGTTTGGCCGGGCTGCACCCAAGCCGCTTCCACTTCCAGCGTGCGAACGTAAAACGAGCTATACCGGCCGGGCTGCAGATAGGTGCCACTGCTAACAGTGGATGCGCCGGTGTAGAACAAGGGGACTTCCGGACCGTACAGCGGCCCGGTCCCTGTGAATAGCACCGGCTCGGTGACCTCGAATTGCACGCCCAACAGCCAAATCCCGATCTCAGCCTTAGCCAACGTGAGATTGCCTTCGGGGATGCTCGCATCCACCGATGCGAGGGCATGCACGTGGACATCGAATTGATAGAAGAATGTCTCATCTGTTCCGAACTGCAATTGCTCGACGTGACCATGAGTCAGAGCGCGCGCCGAGCCGTATTCACTCGTTCTGATGTTGTCGTAGTAGTAGTCCGAATTACCGCCTACGCCGATGGCGTCGCCGGGACTGTACGAATCAGGGGTTCCCGCGCCGACGATATTGTCCGAATACCACGAATAGCCGTTCGCCGTGATCGACACCGGAACAGCAGAGGCCGTCCCAGCCAGCAAGCCCAAGAACACCGTTGCAAGTGCCCGCATTCTCCGCGCTCCCTTTGTGGTTTGGTGTCGAGAGGCAAGCGCAATGCCAGGCTCGTAAATCCAAGCGTTTCAGCACATGCTCGGGCGAAGGTCGTCAGAAAATCCGACGCTAGGGCCGGCCTAGAATCGGCGGAACGACAGGCAGCGTCAGCAGGAAGGGCTGGCGCCGCGTGCACAGCACTGACGTCTGGTAATCGAGCTCGCGCTGAAGGCGACGGGGCGCGCTGATACGGCCAAAGAGATCGATAACGTACGTAGCCCATCTGCCCGAAAACACAATGAGCTCCTCTGAGTTCGCTGCGGCCAAGTCTTTGGCCAACTTCACACCCCGCTCGTGCAACCGCGCCAAGCTACATAGGTCGCAATCGAATTCATCTGGGTAGCGCCCGTTCAATGAGGGCTATCATCCAACCCGTGCATCCGGAATAGGTAACGAAAACCATGCGCATCTCACCTCGGTGGCTCTGTTTCGCGTTCGTTTTATCGTTCATGAGCCTCGCACAGGCCGCTGCCCCCGCCGCGCCTCTCACGATCGGGGAGACCTTCACCCTCGAATCCAAAGTCCTCTCCGAGACGCGACGAATCAACGTCTACCTCCCGCCGGGCTACGCCGACTCGAGCGACCTGCGCGTCCCCGTTTTGTACATGCCGGACGGAGGCATGGCCGAGGACTTCCTGCACATCGCCGGTCTGGTGCAGGTTTCCATCGGCAACGGGACGATGCGGCCGTTCATGCTGGTGGGCATCGAGAACACGGTGCGCCGCCGCGATCTCACCGGTCCAACGCAGAACGAGGAAGACAAGAAGATCGCGCCGAAGGTGGGTGGTTCGCGCGCGTTTCGCGAGTTCATCCGCACGGAACTGATGCCAGACATCAACGCGCGCTATCGAACGAGCGGAGAAACCGCGATTGTCGGCGAGTCGCTTGCAGGCCTGTTCGTGATCGAGACGTTCCTGCTCGATCGCGATCTGTTCGACACGTACATCGCGGTCGACCCGAGCGTCTGGTGGAACGACGCGCGCCTCGTCAACGGCGCCGCCAATCAGCTGCGGCAACGGCCGACGGCACCCAAGACACTCTACTTCGTGAGCAGCGAGGAAAAGGAGAACGCGGCGATCATGGAGCGATTTGCAGCAACGCTCAAAGCACAGTCCTCCGGCATCCGCTGGCACTACGAGCCGATGCCGAGCGAGAAGCACTCGACGATATTCCATCCGGCCGCGCTCAAAGCCTTCCGCGCGGTGCTCGCGGCGCCGGAGGGCGGCACGGCTCAACGATGAGGGCAGGGGAGTCGGTGCCCGTCGTCGCGAGCGCTCCTGCCGATCGTGATGCGAGATCGATGTCGGCGTGATCCGTCTACCGCAGCGTCGGCATCGAGAACTGCGGCCCCTTGCTCGCGCCGCTCGGCCAGCGCGTGCTGATCGTCTTGAGCCGCGTGTAGAACCGAATGCCTTCGGGCCCGTGAATGTGATGATCGCCGAACAGCGAGGCACGCCAGCCGCCGAATGAATGAAACGACATCGGCGCTGGAATGGGCACGTTCACGCCGATCATGCCGACCTGAACGCGATGCGTGAACTCACGCGCCGTCTCACCATCACGCGTGAAGATCGCAACGCCGTTGCCGTACGTGTGCTCGTTCACGAACCGCAGCGCCGTCTCCATGTCCGGCGCGCGCGTCACGACGAGCACCGGGCCGAAGATCTCTTCCTTGTAGATCCGCATGTCGCGCGTCACGTGATCGAACAACGTGCCGCCGAGAAAGAATCCCTTCTCGTGTCCCGGCACTGACAGTCCGCGTCCATCCACGACGAGGCGCGCGCCTTCCGCAATACCGGCATCGATATAGCCGCGAATGCGCTCGACGTGCTGCCGCGTCACGAGCGGTCCCATTTCCATCTGCGAGTCGAAGCCCGATCCGACTCTCAGCGCGCGCACGCGCGGCGCGAGACGCTCGATCAATCGCTCCGCGGTCTGCTCACCGACAGGCACCGCGACGGAGATCGCCATGCAGCGCTCGCCGGCGGCGCCATACGCCGCGCCCATCAAGGCATCGACGACGTGATCGAGATCGGCATCGGGCATGATGACCATGTGATTCTTCGCGCCGCCGAGCGCCTGTGCGCGTTTGCCGTGCGCGGCGGCGGTCTCGTAGACGTGGCGTGCGGTCGGCGTCGAGCCGACGAAACTCACGGCCGCGACGTTCGGATGCGCGATCAGCGCATCCACCGCTTCCTTGTCACCGTGCACGACGTTCAGCACGCCATTCGGCAGTCCTGCTTGTTTGGCCCACTCGGCAAGCAGCAGCGAAGCGGAAGGGTCGCGCTCCGACGGCTTGAGGACGAAGCAATTGCCGCAGGCGATCGCGATGGGAAACATCCACATCGGAATCATCACGGGGAAATTGAACGGCGTGATGCCGGCGATCACCCCGAGCGGCTGGCGCACCGAATGGCTGTCCATGCCCGTGCCGATGTTCTCGGTGAACTCGCCCTTGAGCAGCTGCGGCGCCGCGAGCGCGAACTCCACCATCTCCAGCCCGCGATGAACTTCGCCGCGCGCATCGCCGAGCAGCTTGCCGTGCTCCGACGTGACGACTTTCGCCAGCACTTCCATGTTGTCGTCGAGGATGCGCAAGAATCGATTGAGGATGCGGACGCGGCGCGGCGGCGGCGTCGCGGCCCACTCGGGGAAGGCATGCTTCGCGGCCGCGACCGCGTCGGCCACCTCATCCCGGTTTGCCAGGGGCACGGTATTCGTCTGCTCTCCCTGAGCGGGGTCGAAGACGGGCGCGGTGCGGGCACTGCGCCCGGCAACTCGCTCGCCGTTGATGAAATGCGGAATCGACATGGATACGCATGCTCCTTCGCAGGCTTTTGCCGATGGACCGTGCAGGGGAACTCCGCCTCGAGCGCTTTCGTTGCGGATATGCGGCGCGGTCGCGGCAGACTTTACATGCGAAGCCGGCGTTCGTGGACTCGGCAAATCGGCTGTGCACGACACGGCATCGAGCGACTATGATGCCGGACGTGCAACGAGTTGCACCATTTTGGAAGTTGAGCGGTCCAACTCGCGGAACACAGCACGCCAACGAGTGGTGATGATGAAGTATGAGTCGCGAACGAAGCGCAACTTCTTACAAATGATGGGGGCCTGCGGCCTCACGCTGGCGATGCCGAAGGCATTCGCGGCGGAGGATCCGAGCAAGGTGCAAGCGGTCGTCGTCGAAGGCTCGCGGGACGTGCAGATCGCACTCGAGCGCAATTCGGATCCGGTCGTCAACAATCTGGAGCGGCGTACGTTCCGCTTCTTCTGGAACACCGCGCATAGCGAAACAGGGCTGATCCCCGACCGCTATCCCACACCTTCCTTCTCGAGTATCGCGGCTGTCGGCTATGGCCTGACGGCATACGTCATCGGCGCGGAGCGCGGCTTCGTGTCGCGGGCGCAGGCCCGCAATCGCACCCTGCGGACGCTGCGCTTCATCGCGAATCTCCCGCAAGGCCCCGAGGAGACCGGCAAGGCAGGGTACAAGGGCTTCTTCTATCACTTCGTCGACATGGGCACGGGCCACCGCTTCGGCACCTCGGAGCTGTCGACGGTGGATTCGGCGCTGCTGCTCGGTGGCGTGCTGCTCGCGCAAACGTATTTCGACCGCGACACGCGCCAGGAGCGCGAAATCCGCGAGTTCGCGGACCAGATCTATCGCAGCGTCGACTGGCGCTGGGCCCAGGCGCGTCCGCCGGTGATCTCGCACGGCTGGCGGCCCGAGACCGGCTATCTGCGCTTCGACTGGCGCGGCTACAACGAGGCGCTGCTGCTTTACATTCTCGCGCTCGGCTCGCCGACGTATCCGGTGGACGAGTCCGCGTGGGATGCCTGGACGTCGACCTACGACGATCACTGGGGCAAATTCAGCGGCCAGGAATTCCTGTCGTTCGGGCCGATCTTCGGCCACCAGTACTCGCACATCTGGATCGACTTTCGCGGCATCCAGGACGAGTACATGCGCAAGAAGGGAATCGACTACTTCGAGAACAGTCGCCGGGCGGCCTATGCGCAGCGCCAATACGCGCGCGAGAATCCGATGCGCTGGCGCGGCTACGACAGCGAGATCTGGGGTCTGACGGCCTGCGACGGGCCCGCGGACGTCGTCAAGGAATTCAATGGCGAGGAGCGCGGCTTCTTCACGTACTCGGCGCGAGCGACGGCGGCGACCCACGTCGTCGACGACGGCACGATCGCACCCACGGCCGCGATCGGCATGATCGCGTTCGCGCCCGAGATCGTCATTCCGACCATTCGTGCGTTCCGCGCGCGCTTCGGCGAGCATCTCTATCAGCGCTATGGGTTCCTCGATGCCGTGAACCCGAGCTTCACGTTCACCGATGTGCCGCTCCAGCACGGGCGGCTCGTGGAGAATGTCGGTTGGATCGCGAACGATTACCTCGGCATCGACCAGGGTCCGATCGTCGCGATGATCGAGAACTACCGCAGCGGGCTCATCTGGCAAATCATGCAGCGCAATCCTTACATCCGCCGGGGCTTGGAGCGCGCTGGATTCACCGGCGGGTGGCTGTCGAATCCGCAGCCCGCCGCACCGCGTGTGGGCGAGTGAGGCAGCGGTCCGGAGGGAGCGTGCGAGGTCGCTACAGCGTCATTACACGACGTACCGCCATGCTCGGGCTCGCCGCCGGCGCCACGACCGCGATGCTCGGGTGCTCGCGCCGCGATGACGCTGTGAGGTTCTGGGCGATCGGCCGCGAAGGGGAGGTCGCCGATGGCCTCGCGCGCGATTTCATGCAGCTCAATCCGGACATTCGCATCGAAGTCCAGAAGATGCCGCTGACGGCCGCGCACGAAAAGCTGCTGACCGCGTATGCCGGCGATGCGCTGCCCGATGTCTGCCAGCTCGGCAACACCTGGCTGCCGGAGTTCGTTGCGCTCGAAGCGCTCGAGCCGCTGGAAAGTTTCGTCGCGGGCTCGAGCTTTCCGACGAGCGACTATTTCCCGGCGATCCTCGATTCGAATCGCATCGAGCGCACGCTGTACGGCATCCCCTGGTACGTCGATACGCGCTTGCTGTTCTATCGCACGGACATGCTGCAGGACGCGGGTTTCGCGACGCCCGCGACCACCTGGGCGGAGTGGACGGAGCAACTCGCGGCAATCAAGTCGCGCGTCGGTCCCAAGCGCTACTCGGTGCTGCTGCCGTTGAACGAATATGACCAGATCGTGATCTTCGGCCTGCAGCAGCCGAGCGAGTTGCTGCGCGACAACGGCCGCTACGGCAATTTCCGCGGGCCCGATTTTCGGCGAGCGCTCGAGTTCTACGACGGCATGTTCCAGAACGAATGGGCGCCGCGCATGACGAACACGCAGATCTCGAACGTGTGGGATGAGTTCGGGCGCGGGTTCTACGCCTTCTACATGTCCGGGCCGTGGAATATCGCGGAGTTCAAGCTGCGCTTGCCGCCGCGACTTCACGATCACTGGATGACTGCGCCAGTGCCAGGCCCGGAGGGTCCGGGTGTGTCGAGTGCCGGCGGGTCGAGCCTCGTCATCTTTCGCAGCTCGAAGCGCAAGGAACAGGCGTGGCGGTTCATCGAGTATCTGTCGCAAGTCGACACGCAACGCCGCTTCTATCAGCTGACCGGCGACATCCCGTCACGCATCTCGACCTGGGAGGCGCCGGAGCTCGTCGGATCACCGCACGCGCGCGCGTTTCGTACCCAGCTGGACCGCGTGCGCTCGCCGCCGAAGGTACCGGAGTGGGAGCGCATCGCGCAGGAGATGCGCATGGCGGCCGAGCGCGTCGTGCAGGGCACGTCGACGGTCGACCAGGCGATGGTCGATCTCGACCGGCGAGCGGATGCGATCCTGGAGAAGCGTCGCTGGATGATGGATCGCGCAACGACATGAGCAGACGTTTCGCAGGATGGTGGTTCGTTGCGCCGGCCTTGCTCGTGATCGGCGTGTTCTTCTTCATCCCCGTGCTCGCCGCGCTCGTCATGAGCCTGACGGACTTCGATCTGTACTCGCTCAAGGACCTCGACAATCTGCGGTTCGTCGGCGTCGACAACTACGTGCGTCTGCTGCACGAGCCGTTGTTCTGGAAGTCGTTGGGCAACACCTTCTATTTCGTCGTGCTCGGCGTGCCGTTGTCGATCGCGACTTCGCTCGGGGCGGCGCTGCTCGTGAATTCGAAAGTGGCGCGCTTTCGCCACGTGTTTCGCACGATCTATTTCGCACCGGTCGTGACGACGCTCGTCGCGGTCGCGGTCGTATGGCGCTACATCTTCCACACACGCTATGGCTTCCTGAATTACGCGCTCGACGCCGTCGGCGTGGGGCCGATCGACTGGATGGGCGATCCGGCGTGGGCGATGCCCGCGATCGTCGTCATGGCCGTGTGGAAGAACTTCGGCTACAACATGATCATCCTGCTCGCGGCGCTGCAGAGCATTCCCGATGACTTGTATGAAGCGGCGCGTATCGACGGCGCGACGGCGTGGCAGCGGTTCTGGCACGTCACGTTCCCGAGTCTGAGCCCCGTGCTGCTGCTCGTGAGCATCCTCACGATGGCCGGCTACTTCCAACTGTTCGCCGAGCCCTACGTCATGACCGAGGGCGGCCCGCTCGAAAGCACGAAGAGCGTGCTCTATTACATGTACGACGAGGGCTTCAAATGGTGGAGCCTCGGCCGCGCGTCGGCGGTCGCGTTCGTGCTGTTCGTGATCATCTTCATCGTCACGCTGATTCAGCTGCGTCTCGGGCGGCGGGAGGTCGCCGCATGAAGCGCTCGACGGTGCTCGTCAATACGGCGCTCATCATTGGCGCGATCCTCGTCGCGTTCCCGCTGTTGTGGATGCTGTCGGTGTCGTTCATGCCGCGCGGCGCCGCGAGCGCCTATCCGCCGCCGCTGCTGCCGGTCGATGCGACCTTGGAGAACTATCGTGAGCTGTTCACGCGCCATGCCGCCGGCCGCTACATGCTCAATAGCGCGCTCGTCGCCACCTGCGCGACGGCGATTGCGCTCGTTCTCAATACGATGGCGGGCTACGCGTTCGCGAAGCTGCGCTTCGCCGGCCGCGGGCGTCTCTTCCAACTGCTGCTGGGCGCGCTCGTGATTCCGGCGCAAGTCACGATGATTCCCTTGTTCGCGATGGTGAAGGCGATGGGGCTCGTGAGCACCTACGGCGGCGTCATCATCCCGACGATGGCGAGCGTCTTCGGGATCTTTCTCGTCCGCCAATACGCCTTGTCGTTGCCCGACGAGTTGCTCGAGGCCGCGCGCATCGATGGCGCGAGCGAATGGCGGATATTCCGCTCGATCGTCGTGCCGCTGTTGAAGCCAATCCTGATCACGCTCGGCATCCTCACGTTCCTCGCGACGTGGAACGACTTCATGTGGCCATTGATTGTGCTGACGGAGCAAAAGCTGCACACGCTGCCCGTCGCATTGGCGGGGCTGTCACGCGAACACGTGCAGGACAATGAGCTCATGATGGCCGGCGCCGTGATCACGATCGTTCCGGTGCTCGTTCTGTTCCTGGCGCTACAGCGCTATTACATCGCCGGCATCCTCGCCGGCAGCGTGAAAGGTTGAAGCTCGTGCGTTCATTCGTTGCTCTCGTCGTCGTCTTCATCGGTATGAACGGATTCGCGGCCGAACAGGTCGTGCCGCCGCAGACGCGCCTGCTCGATTCGCTCGACGATGTGAGCGGCTGGAGCACTGCCGTCTCCGAGAACGTGATCGCGTCCGTGCATGGCGCGCGCGGCGTGCAGGGCGGGGCGATGGTGATGGAGTTCGACCTTGCGCAGACCGCTGGCTATGCCTCCGCCCGTCGTTCGCTGCCCGTGCAGCTGCCCGACGACTACGAGATCACGTTCTGGATGCGCGGCGAGGCCGGGCGCAATCACCTCGAGGTGAAGTTCGTCGATGCGTCCGGCTTCAACGTCTGGTGGTATCGGCGTCCCAATTTCGAAGTGTCCGGCGACTGGCAGGAAGTGCGCATCAAGCGCCGGCAGATCGAATTCGCGTGGGGACCGACCGAAGACAGGACGCTGCGCGAGTTCGCGACGCTCGAGTTCGGCATCAGCGCCGGGCGTGACGGCGGCAAGGGCAATCTCTGGTTCGACCAACTGGCTTTGAAGGTCATTCCGCCGCGTGGCGCGGTGGCGCCGCCGATCGTGTCGGCATCCAGCTCGCAACCGGGCACGCAGCCCGCGATGGCGATGGATGCGCGTCTGGATACTTCGTGGCGCAGCACGCAGGAGGGGCCGCAATCGCTGCGGGTCGATCTGCAACGCCTGACGGAGTTCGGTGGGATCGAAATCGATTGGGTGTCGGGTCTGCACGCCAGCCGATACACGGTGGAAACCTCGAGCGACGGCACGCAGTGGCAAACCGTGCGGACGGTGACGGCCGGCAACGGCAAGCGCGATTCGCATTTTCTGCCGGAGTCCGAGGCGCGCTTCGTCCGCATCTCGATGCCCGACGCCAGCCGCCAATACGGCATCGCCGAGCTGCACGTGCGCGATCTGGAATTCGGCGCTTCGCGCAATGCCTTCGTCGAGGCGCTCGCGAAGAACGTGCGGCGGGGCTGCTATCCGCGCGGCTACTCGGGCGAGCAGACGTACTGGACGGTCGTCGGCGTCGATTCGGATGAAGAAGAGAGCCTCGTCTCCGAGGACGGTGCGGTCGAAGCGCGCCGTGCAAGCTTCTCGATCGAGCCGTTCGTGCGCACGCAGACCGATCTCGTCACGTGGGCGGACGTGCAGACACAGCATTCGCTGCTCGAGGGCTACCTGCCGATTCCGTCGGTGCAGTGGCGCCATCGCGATGTCGATTTGCGCACGACCGTGCAATCGCTCGGCAAGCGCGGCGATGGGTGGACGCGCGTCACCTACACGATGCAGAACAATCGCAAGGGCAAGCAGAAGCTGACCCTCGCGCTGGTCGTGCGGCCGTTGCAAGTGAATCCGCCCGCGCAGTTTCTGAACACGGCGGGCGGCGTCGCGCCCATCCATGAGATCGCCTGGCAGGACGAGGCGGTGTTCGTCGATGCGCTGCCGAGCGTGATCCCGCAAACCGCGCCGACGCGCTTCATCGCGGCGCCCTTCGATGCGGACACGCCGTGCGAGTGGCTGTCGTCGCGGAACCTGCCGACACGCGTCAGCGACGAGACGGGCTTCGCCTCCGGCGCGATGGTGTACGAGGTCGAGCTCGAGCCCGAGGCGACCTCGACGGTCGTGCTCGATGTGCCGCTGCATCCACGCGCCGATCTGACGAGGAGTACGGCGGGCGATGGCGAGGCGGCTATCGCGGAGTGGCGCGAGAAACTGAATCGAGTCGAGCTGCGTCTGCCGAAGGCAGCTCAGCCTTTGTACGACACTCTGCGGACGTCCCTCGCGCACGTGCTCATCAACCGCGACGGTCCCGCGATTCAACCGGGCTCGCGCTCGTACGAACGCTCATGGATTCGCGACGGGGCGATGACGTCGGAGATGCTGCTGCGCCTTGGACACGAGGATGTCGTCAAGGAGTTCGCGCAATGGTACGCGGGCTATCAGTTCGAGAACGGCAAGACGCCCTGCTGCGTCGACGCCCGTGGCGCCGATCCGGTCCCGGAGAACGACAGTCCCGGCGAGTTCCTGTTCCTGATCGAGGAAACATATCGCTATACGGGCGAGGAGAAGCTGCTGCGAGCCCTCTGGCCGCGCGCGCTCAAGGCGTTCGATTACATGGAAACGCTGCGCCAGTCGGAGCGCACCGAAGCGAATCAAGCCGACGACCGCCGCGTATTCTACGGGCTGATGCCGCCCTCGATCAGCCACGAGGGCTATTCCGCGAAGCCGATGCATTCGTACTGGGACAATTTCTGGGCGTTGCTCGGCTATGAATCGATGGCGCGCATGGCTGGCGTGCTCGGCGAGTCGGCGACCCGGCAGCGTGTCATTCAACTGCGCGATGAATACCGCGCGGATTTGTATCGCTCGCTGCTGCTGGCGCGGCAGATTCACGACATCGATTTCCTGCCGGGCGCGGCGGAGCTCGGCGATTTCGACGCCACGTCGACCACGATTGCGCTCGCACCGGTCGGCGAACAGCACATGCTGCCGCCGAACGCGCTGCACGCGACGTTCGAGCGCTACTGGAAGAACTTCGTCGAGCGCCGTTCGGGCTCGAGCTGGGATGTGTATACGCCGTACGAATGGCGCGTCGTCGGCACGTTCGTGCGCTTGAACTGGCGCGAGCGCGCGCAGGAGGCGATCGCCTTCTTCATGGATGACCGCCGGCCCGCCGCTTGGAACCAATGGGCCGAAGTCGTCGGCCGCGAAGAGCGCAAGACGCGCTTCGTCGGCGACATTCCGCACGGCTGGGTTGCCTCCGATTTCGGGCGTTCGCTGCTCGACATGTTTGCGTTCGAGCGGCCCGCCGACGAGACGCTCGTTTTGATGGCGGGCGTGCCGAAGGACTGGGTGAAGGAGGAGGGCTTCGCGGTGAAGAATCTGCGCACGCCGTACGGACCGCTCACGTACTCGCTGACCGTCGATGGCAACGAGCGCACGATCGAAGTCGCCGCGCTCCAGCAGTTGCCGGTCGGCGGCGTCGCCATCGCCTGGCCGGAAACGAGCGAGAATCTCGGCCGTCAAACGATCGAAGCGGGCAGCGCGCGCTGGTTCGGCACGGAGCTGCGCATCAACAAGCTGCCGTTCAAGGCCACGTACACGCAATGAAGCGGCGCGATCGCACGCGATCACTCGTTCAATACGGCACCGTTCGTCTTGATGATGTCCGTGTACAGCCGTGCGCTCGCCTTCGGCGTGCGCGCCATCGTGGCGTAGTTCACGTGCACGATACCGAAGCGCTTCGAGAAGCCATGCGCCCACTCGAAGTTGTCGAGCAGCGACCAGACGAAGTAGCCGCGCACGTCGGCGCCTTGACGGATCGCCTCGTGAACCGCGCGAATGTGCTTGCGCAGGTAGTCCATGCGCAGCGGATCTTCCAGGGTGCCCTCGGCATGCGGCGGATCGAAAAATGCCGCGCCGTTCTCGGTGATGTACACCGGCGGGTTGCCGTAACGATGCTTGATCCACAACAAGGTATCGGTCAGCCCTTGCGGGAACACCTCCCAATCGGTCGCCGTGTACGTGTGCTGCTTCTGTCGCACCGAGCTCGCGCGCACGGGCCACTCGTTCGGATCGTGCTTCGTGACGCTGCGCTTGTAGTAGTTCACGCCGAGAAAGTCGATCTTCTGTTGGATCTGCGCGAAGTCCTCCGCGGGAAAGGCGGGCCAGGCATCACCGAAAACGTCCGCGAGCTCCTCCGGATAGGAGCCCAACAATGCGGGGTCGAGATACTGCCGGTTCATGTACGCGTCGGCGCGCGCCACCGCGGCGAGATCGGCGGCGTCCTGGGACGCGGGGTATTTCGGCTCGAGGTTGACGACCAGGCCGATGCGATTGCGGCCGTTCACGGCGCGGTACGTTTGCACCGCTGCGCCATGCGCGCGCATCAGATTGTGGCTGGCGAGCGGCGCTTCGTACGCGCTGCGATGTCCCGGTGCGAGCACGCCGTGCAAGTAGCCGCCATCGGTCACGACCCACGGTTCGTTCAACGTGCACCAGAATTTCACGCGATCATCGAGCCGGCGAAACATGAGCTCGGCGTAGTCGGCGAACCAATGAGCAATGTCGCGATTCAGCCAGCCGCCCCGGTCGTCGAGCGCCGCCGGCAGATCCCAGTGGTACAGCGTCGCCATCGGTTGAATGCCCTTCTCGAGCAAGCGGTCGACGAGCCGCTCGTAGAAGCCAAGGCCGGCCGCGTTCACGCGACCCGTGCCATCCGGCAGCACGCGGCTCCACGCGATGCTGAAGCGATACGCCTGCATGCCGAGGTCGTGCATCAGATCCACGTCGCTCGCGTAGCGACGGTAGTGATCGCAGGCGATGTCACCGTCGTCCCCATCCGTGATGCGGCCGGGTGTGTGAGCGAAGCGGTGCCAGATGCTCGCGCTGGCGCCGTCGGCGAGCGGCGAGCCTTCGATCTGATACGCCGATGTCGCGCATCCCCACAGAAAATCCTTCGGAAATCGGCTAGCGTTGTCGATCATGCGAGGCTCGGTGGCATGTCACTGCGAGAGTGCGCGCAGTCTAGCCGATCCCATCCGCGGCGCAGCGACGCGAGTTCGGACACGCCGCGAACGAGAACAACATGGCGACAGTAGAGCTGAAGGGCGTTCGTAAGGTTTACAACAACGGGCACGTGGCGCTCGATCGCGCGGACGTGTCGATCGGCGACGGCGAATTCATGGTGCTGGTCGGGCCGTCCGGCTGCGGCAAGAGCACGCTGCTGCGGTTGATCGCCGGGCTCGAAGACGCGACCGCAGGGGAGATCTTCATCGGCAATCGCGACGTGACGAAGCTGGAGCCGCGCGACCGTGACATCGCCATGGTGTTCCAGAGCTACGCGCTCTATCCGCACATGACCGTCGCGGAGAATCTCGGCTTCGGCTTGAAACTGCGCGGCATGCCCGCGGCGGAGATCAAACGACACGTCGATGACGCCGCGCGCATGCTCGATCTGACGACGATGCTTGAGCGGTTGCCCAAGCAGCTGTCCGGCGGGCAACGCCAGCGCGTCGCGCTCGGCCGTGCGCTCGTGCGTCAGCCGCAAGTGTTCCTGCTCGACGAGCCGCTGTCGAACCTGGATGCGAAGCTGCGCGGGTCCATGCGCGCCGAGATCGCGCGGCTGCATCGGCAGCTCAAGACGACGATGATCTATGTCACGCACGATCAGATCGAGGCGATGACGCTCGGCCAGCGCGTCGTCGTCATGGACAAGGGCGTGATCCAGCAGGTCGACACGCCGATGAACGTGTACGAGCGGCCGAAGAATCTGTTCGTCGCGGGGTTTCTCGGCAATCCGCCGATGAACCTGTTTCGCGGACGACTGACGGATCACGGCGGGCTGTCCATCGAAGGCGAGGGCGCCGCGCTGCCCCTGCCGCAGAGTGCCGCCCCATTGCTCGCCACGCATGGTGGTCGCGAGATCGTCGCCGGCATTCGGCCCGAGGATTTCTATCGCGAGCGCACCGCGCCGACGGACATCGCCATCGAAGGAACGATCGAATTGGTCGAATCCGTCGGCAGCGAAAGCTTCCTGCATTTCAGACACGGGGCGCATCTGCTCATCGCGCGGATCAAGCCTGTGGATCTGCCGGCGATCGGCGCGCGTATTCGGGTGCACGCGCCCGAGCACAAGATCTTGTTCTTCGACGGCGCGAATGGACTGCGGCTGTCGTCGAGCACGACGAGCCAGAAGCGGGAAGCGATCGGTACGACGCCGTGACTGTCGAGGCTCGCGCCGCGCGACGCGACCGGTGGCGACGGCGGTGAAGTTCGCGGCGCGGAACTCCGCCGCGCCGAATTGCTCCCCCGCGCGCAGTTCGCGCAGAATCCTGGCGCTTTGCAAGCGCTCTCCTGGGGGACACATGCCTTTGGACTACGAGAAGCTCATGCGGACGAAGTTCGAGCCGTCGCGTCAGACGTATACGCGTCGCGACACGATGCTCTACGCGCTCGGGCTCGGCGTCGGCACCCAGGACCCTGTCGATTGGAACGAGCTGAAATACGTGTACGAAAAGGACCTCGTCGCGCTACCGACGCTCGCGGTCACACTCGCCGCCGGTGCCATGCGGCTCGCGGACCCCAGCTTCGGCATCAACTACCGCATGCTGCTCCACGCTGAGCAGTCGCTCGTGCTGCACAAGCCGCTGCCGGTCGAGGGCACGGTCGTGAGTCACACCACGCTCGATGAGATCTACGATAAGGGCGCGGCCAAGGGTGCCATCATGTACATGACGCGCACGCTGCACGAGGATGCGACCGGCGATCTGCTCGTCACCTTGGGCACGGTCTCGTTTCTGCGCGCCGACGGCGGCTTCGGCGGCAAGAGCGAAGGGCAGCCGAAACCACGCCCGGTGCCCGCGGGCCGTCCGCCGGATCTCACGACGCCGCTGCCCGTCTTTCTCAATCAAGCATTGATCTACCGGCTGGCCGGCGACTACAACCCGCTGCACAGCGATCCAGAGGTCGCACGCGCCGCCGGCTTCGAACGTCCGATCCTGCATGGGTTGTGCGGCTACGGCATGGCCGGGCGCGCCTTGCTGAAGGTGCTGGCGCGCGACGAGCCGGCGCGCTTCCGGCGCCTCGACGTTCGCTTCACGAGCCCGGCCTACCCGGGCGAGCCGCTGCACGTCGATATCTGGAAAATCGCGCCCGGCGATGTGTCCTTCCGGGTCGTCGCGACCGACCGCCAGGTCGTCGTCGAGGACTTCGGGCGATTCGAGTACGCGGAGTAGGCCATGTTCGCGCCGAGCGGCGTCATTACGATCACGACGGATTTCGGTCATCAGGGCCCGTTCGTCGCCACGATGAAGGGCGTGATCCTGACGCGCCTGCCGATCGCGCGCATCATCGACGTGACGCATGAAGTCCCGGTGTACTGGCCGGCCGAGGCCGGGTTCTGGCTGGCGCGCTCGTTTCGCTATTTTCCCGTGGGGTCCGTGCACATCGGCGTCGTCGACCCCGGCGTCGGCACGAGCCGTGACATCGTCGCGGTCGAGGCCGACGGACACGTCTTTCTGGCCCCGGACAACGGCCTGCTGGCACCGATCGTGGGCCGCGCGCGGCACGTGTCCATCCGGCGCGTGGACCTCCCTGGCGTGCGCGGCCGTCTGGGGTTGGCCGCCCCGAGCGCCACGTTCCACGGGCGCGACATCTTCGCGCCGATCGCAGCCGAGATCGCCGCGGGCCGCGTGCAGCTCAGCGACCTCGGACCCGTGATCACCGACATCGTGCCGTCCTGGGTCGACGACCCGGTGCAAACGGCCGAGCAGATCGCCGGCGTGATCATCACGATCGATCACTTCGGCAATCTGATTACAAACATCGAGGCGGAATCGATCCAGCGCTTCCGTAACCCCATCGCCCGCACCGGGGGCCACGAGTTCCCGCTCAAGCGGACGTATGGCGACATGCGGCCAGGCGACTATCTCGCGCTCATCAACTCCTTCGGGGTGCTGGAAATCGCGCGGGCCGAGCAGAGCGCGGCGGAGGGCCTGGGGCTCGGCCGCGGCGCGCCCGTGATCGTCGCCGATCATTGAGTTCGCCATGCCCGTACCCACGAACCGTTGGGCCGACCCGCGGTCTCAACCCGCATTGCCGTGTGACTCGTCGAGGCTGCCGCGGCGCGATGTCGCATATCCATTGAAAACGGCCGCGCATCGTATATAGTCCGCAGGCTTTCGAGCCCGCCGGCTCCCGATCTAATTGATTTCCCGGGCTTTTTTAGGAATGACCATGGTGGAGAGAGACGACGACCACTTCGATCTCGATGATGACTTCGTCGCAGAGAGCAACGAAGACGAGCAGCAGTTCGATCGGTTCATCGAGCGCCGTCCGCGTCCCGACAAGGGCGCCGCGGTCAAAAAAGGCAAGGCGGCTTGGAGCAAGCTGGAAGATGTGCTCGCCGAGCGTCGCTTGCAGAGAGAGCTGAAGGACTTCGACGAGGAAGAGTAGACAATCACGCGGGACCATTTCAGGCCCCGCTCTCGATGGGGACTTAAATGGCGGTCGTGAATCCGACGGCTGGGGTCGCACCCAGCGCGTCGCCTTGGGTGGTGCTGAAGTTCGGCGGCACCAGCGTTTCTTCGGTTTCCAATTGGAAGAATGTGGCGCAGGTGCTGCGCGAACGGCTCGCCGAAGGCCTGCGGCCGGTCGTCGTTCACTCGGCGCTGTCCGGGATCACGGATCGATTGGAGCAATTGTTGACGCTCGCGCTCGGCGGCGAATGGCAGCCGGTCATGGATCAGATCGAGCAGCGCCATCGCGATCTCGCCCGCGACATGGGGGTCGTGCCGACGCCCGATCTCGAAGAACAGTTCAAACGCCTGCGACAGATCGCGGCGGGCATCGCGCTCGTCGGCGAAGTGAGCGAGCGCCTGCGCGCCCGCGTCATGGCGCAGGGCGAGCTGATGGCGACCCGGCTCGGCGCGGCGTTCCTCGCCTCGCAGGGCTTGGACGTGCAGTGGATCGACGCCCGCACCGTGCTCAGGTCCGAACAGCGCCGCAACGCGAACGTCCGCTCGACCTACCTCTCCGCGACGTGCGCCTTCGAGCCCGATCCCGAGCTGCAGGCGAAGTGGTCGACGCCCGGCGCGGTCTGGATCACCCAGGGCTTCATCGCGAGCGACGAGGCCGGTGACACCGTGCTGCTCGGCCGCGGCGGCTCGGACACCTCGGCAAGCTACATCGCCGCGAAGCTGCATGCGCGTCGTCTGGAAATCTGGACCGACGTGCCCGGCATGTTCAGCGCGAATCCGCGCTCGGTGCCGACCGCGCGGCTGCTGCGCGCGCTCGAATACGACGAGGCGCAGGAGATCGCGAGCAGCGGCGCGAAAGTGCTGCACCCACGCTGCATCATGCCGGTGAAGCAATACGGCATTCCGTTGTACGTCTACGCGACGCAGACGCCGAAGCTCGAAGGCACCGTCATCACGACGCACGGCGGCAACATCGCCGCGCAGGTGAAGGCGGTCACGATCAAGAAGAACATCACGCTGATCTCGATGGAGACGGTCGGCATGTGGCACTCGGTCGGCTTCCTCGCCGACGCGTTCCAGGTGTTCAAGAACCACGGTTTGTCGATCGATCTGGTGTCGACGTCCGAGACGAGCGTGACCGTGTCGCTCGACCCGGCCGCGAACACGCTCGACAAGGCAGCGCTCGAAGCGCTGACGACGGACCTCGCAAAGCTGTGTCGCGTGCAGGTGATCGGCCCGTGCGCCGCCGTGAGCCTCGTCGGCCGCAACATCCGCGCGATCCTGCACCGCCTCGGCGATGCGCTCGAGTTGTTCGAAGAACAGAAGATCTACCTCGTGACGCAGGCCGCGAACGATCTCAACATCACGTTCGTGATCGATGAGGCCCAGGGCGATCGCCTCGTATCGCGGCTGCACGAAATCGCGATTCGCAAGATGACCGCCGATCGCGTGCTCGGCCCGACGTGGGAAGAGCTGTACGGGCCCGTCGGCAAGACGTTCGACACCTCGACGCAGTGGTGGCATGTACGCCGCAGCGACTTGCTCGGTCTCGGTCGCGAGCACGGCGCCGCCTATGTGTACGATCGCGCGACGCTGACGCAGAAGGCGCGTGCGCTGAAGGCGTTGCCCGGCATCGACAGCGTGTTCTACGCGCTGAAGGCGAACTGGCACCCGGAGATCCTGAAGCTGTTCCACGCGGAAGGCCTCGGTTTCGAATGCGTGTCGCGCAATGAAGTCGAGCACGTGCTGCGCACGCTGCCGGATCTCGACCGCAAACGCATTCTCTTCACGCCGAACTTCACGCCGCGCGCGGAGTACGAGTGGGCGGTTCAGCAAGGCATTTGGGTCACGCTCGACAACCTGCATCCGCTCAAGGCGTGGCCGGAAGTGTTCAAGGGCAAGGACGTGTTCGTGCGCATCGATACGGGCTATGGCCGCGGCCATCACGACAAGGTGCGCACGGCCGGCGTGCACTCGAAGTTCGGCGTGCCGTTGTTCGAGGTCGATGAGCTCGAGAAGCTGGTGAAGGCGGCAGGCGCGCGCGTCGTCGGACTGCACGCCCACACCGGCAGCGGCGTGTTCAGCGTCGACAATTGGGCGTCGGTCGGTGAGACGCTCGCGGCGCTCACCGCGCGCTTCAAGGACGTGAAGATCGTCGACCTCGGCGGCGGTCTCGGCGTTCCCGAGCGCCTCGGCCAGACGGGCGTGGAGCTGTCCGAATTCGGTACGGCGTTGGCCGCACTGAAGGCGGCGCATCCCAACCTCACGTTCTGGATCGAGCCGGGCCGTTATCTCGTCGCCGAAGCGGGCGTGCTGCTCGCGCAAGTGACACAGCTGAAGGGCAAGGGCGAGGTGCGCTACGTCGGTGTCGCGACGGGCATGAACTCGCTGATCCGCCCGGCGCTGTATGGCGCGCATCACGAGATCCTGAATCTCACGCGGCTCGAGGAGCTGCCGACGGAAGTCGTGAACGTCGTCGGGCCGATCTGCGAATCCGGCGATCAGCTCGGCAACGACCGCTTGTTGCCGCCGACGCAGGAGGGCGATGTCCTGCTGATCGCGACGGCGGGCGCGTACGGCCGCGCGATGAGCTCGACGTACAACCTGCGCGAGCCGGCGAAGGAGTTCTTGATCTAGCGGCTCTCGTCGTGGCCTGGAGGCCCCTCATGGAATTCGAAGTACTCGCCGAGGGGTTGCAGTTTCCGGAGGGGCCGATAGCCATGGACGATGGCTCGGTCCTGCTCGTCGAGATCGCGCGCGGCACGTTGACGCGCGTGTGGGATGGCAAGACGGAAGTGGTCGCGACGCTCGGCGGCGGCCCGAACGGCGCCGCGATCGGTCCGGACGGCGCCGTTTACGTCTGCAACAACGGCGGCTTCCAATGGCACTTGCGCGATGGCTTGCGCTTTCCTGGCCAAGCCGCCGCCGATTACACGACCGGCCGCATCGAGCGCGTGAATCTCAATACGGGCAAGTTCGAGCGGCTCTTCGACACGTTCGAAGGCGAGCGGCTCGGCGGGCCGAACGACCTCGTCTTCGACAAGAGCGGCGGATTCTGGTTTACGGATCTGGGCAAGCGCTTCGCGCGCACCCGCGATCACAGCGGCCTGTATTACGCACGGCCCGACGGGTCGCATCTGCACAAGGCCATCTATCCCGCGGTTTCGTTCAATGGCGTCGGCTTGTCGCCCGACGAGACGACCGTGTATTGCAACGACACGGATCTGGGCAAGCTCTTTTTCGCGAAGATCGACTCGCCCGGCAAGCTCGCGCGCTTCGGTCCGAACGGCGCCCGCGGCAACGTTCTGGCGGCGCTGCCAGGGTTTCAGTTGCTCGACAGTCTCGCGATCGAAGCGAACGGCAACATCTGCTCGGCGACGCTGTTCAATGGCGGCATCACGGTGTTCACGCCGAGCGGGGAGCACGAGCACGTCACATTTCCGGACCCGCTGGTCACGAATATTTGTTTCGGCGGCGCGGACATGCGCGATGCGTACATCACGCTCTCGGCGACCGGCAAGCTGATCAAGACGCGATGGCCCCGTCCCGGGTTGAAGCTGAACTTCAACGCCTGATCCTCCGTCGATAAGTGCTGGATTCTCCCGAGAGAGTGATTCTGCCCAGGGAGTGGTTCGATCCCCTCCTCCGCGAAGCGGGGGAGGGTTAGGGAGGGGGCGCGGCGAAATGCTGCGCCGTCACTTCTTGGCCCGATGCCGATCCTCGAGCTCCTTGACGACCTGGCCGAGCGACAACCCGCGGCTCTTGAGCAGCAGCGACAGATGAAACAGCAGATCGGCCGACTCGCCAATGAGCCGATCGTCCGCCTGCGTCACCGCGGCCAGCGCGACCTCGACACCTTCTTCGCCGACCTTTTGCGCCATGCGTGCCGCGCCCTGGCTCCAGAGCTTCGCCGTGTAGCTGCCCTCGGGCCGTTGCGCGATGCGGTCCGCGATGACGCGCTCGAGCTCCGCGAGAAACGCGACGCTCGCCGCGCCGGGACGGATCTCGTCGCCGAAGCAGCTTTGCGTGCCCGCGTGACAGGTCGGTCCATCGGGCAGGGCGGTGACGAGCAGCGAATCGCTGTCGCAGTCGACCGCGACGTCAACGAGATGCAGAAAATGGTTCGACGTCTCGCCCTTCGTCCACAGGCGGTTCTTCGTGCGGCTGAAGAACGTCACGCGGCGCGACTGCAGCGTCGTGCGCAGCGCGGCGTCGTTCATGTACGCGACCATCAGCACCTGGCCGGTTTGCGCGTGCTGCACGACGACCGGCAGCAAGCCGTTGCCCTTCTGCCAATCCAGCGCTGCGATTTGTTCCAACGTCATGGGCGAATCTCGATCGCGCGATTGCGCAGATGGTTCTTGAGGGTCGGAATCGCGATGGCGCCGGTGTGAAAGACGCTCGCGGCCAGGGCCCCGTCGACATTCGCCGCCGTGAACACGCGCTCGAAGTGTTCTAGCGCACCCGCGCCGCCGGAGGCGATCAGGGGCACGCGGCACAGCTTGCGGACCGCCGCCAGTTGTTCGATGTCGTAGCCCTGGCGCACGCCATCGCTCGCCATGCAATTCAGCACGATCTCGCCCGCGCCGCGTTCCTGCACTTCGCGCACCCAGTCGAGCGTCCGCCGCGCCGTATTGCGAGTGCGGTTCGGATCGCCGGTGAACTGGTAGACGCGGTAGTCGTCGTCCGCGACCTGGCTGTCGATGCCGACGACGACGCACTGCACGCCGAAGCGGTCGGAGAGCCGCGTGATCAGCTCGGGATCGGCGAGCGCCGGGGAGTTGATCGAAATCTTCTCCGCGCCCTCACCGAGCACTTGCTCCGCGTCCGCGACACTGCGAATGCCGCCGGCGACACAGAACGGAATGTCCAGAATCCGCGCGATGCGCCGGATCCAGCTGCGATCGACGGAGCGTCCATCGGGACTCGCCGTGATGTCGTAGAACACGAGCTCGTCCGCGCCCTCGTCGCGATAGCGCGTCGCCAGCTCGAGAATGTCGCCGACGACGACGTGGTCGCGAAAGCGGACGCCCTTGACGACCTGACCGTCTCTTACGTCGAGGCAGGGGATGATGCGTTTGGCAAGAATGGCCGCAACTCCTCGTTGGAAATCTTGTTCTCGAGCATCGCTTTGCCGCTGATGACGGCGGCGACGCCGACACGTTGCAGGGCTTCCAGATCGCGTGCGTTCGCGACGCCGCCGGATGCCTGCCACTGGATCTGCGGAAAGCGCCGCACGGCTTCGGCATAGAGCTCGCAATTCGGGCCGGTCATCGCACCGTCGCGGGCGATGTCGGTGCACAGGACGTGCGTCAGGCCACGCGGCAGATAGCGCTCGACCGCGCTCCACAGGCTCACGTCGCTCGTCTTCAGCCAGCCGTGCGTCGTCAACATCGGCACGCCTTGCTCATTGATGCGCACGTCGAACGCGAGCACGAGCTGGCGCGGATCGATCTCCGCGAGCCAGGAGGAGACTTCATCGGGCGAAGTCACGGCGACGCTGCCGATCACCGCGCGATCGATGCCCGCATCGAGCAGACGGATGACGCGCTCGAGCGTGCGCAGACCGCCGCCGACCTGCAGGCGCACGCGGCGGCGCTGGGCCATCTCGAGAATCACGTCGCGATTCGGCTGATTGCCGTCGCGCGCGCCGTCGAGATCGACGACATGCACGGTGCGCGCGCCGAGCTCGCGATAGCGCTCGAGCACGCTGCCTGGATCGTTCGAGTACACCGTCTCGGCGGCGAAATCGCCCTTGAACAGGCGTACGCAGCGACCTTCCTTCAGGTCGATTGCAGGAATGAGCTCCATCGGCGTCGTCGGGGTCATGTCAGTTGCAGGAAATTCTTCAGCAGTTGCGCGCCGACTTTCGCGGAGCGCTCGGGGTGGAATTGTGCGCCGTAGACGTTGCCGCGCTGGACGACGGCCGCGAACGCATCGCCATACGACGTCGTCGCGAGCGTGAGCTCGGAGACGGGCGCCGCGTAGCTGTGGACGAAGTACACGTAATCGCCGCTGCGAATGTCGTTCAAGAGCGGCGAGGCGCGCGCGAATTCGAGCTGATTCCAGCCCATGTGCGGCACCGGCAGGTCGTCGCGCTCGGCGAACTTGCGGACGCGGCCGGGCAGCAGGCCGAGGCAGGCGACATCGCCTTCCTCCGAAGACTCGAACAGCAACTGCATGCCGACGCAGATGCCGAGCAGCGGCTGCTTGAGCATGCGAATCGTGTCCACCAGGCCCGCCTTCTGCAGCCGGCCCATGCAGTCCGCCGCGGCGCCGACGCCCGGAAGCAGCACATGACTCGCCGCCTTGAGGCGCTCGGGGTCGGTCGTCAGGTCGGATTCGATTCCGAGCCGCTGCACGGCGAACTGCAATGACGCGATGTTCGCGCCGCCGCTGTCGATGATGGCCAGGCGCGTCATCAGAGCACGCCCTTCGTGCTCGGCAGTTCCGTGTCGGTGATCCGGAACGCCTGTCGCAGCGTTCGGCCGACACCTTTGAAGCAAGCTTCGATCATGTGATGCGTGTTCTCGCCTTCGACCTTGATGTTGATGGCGGCGCCGAGCGTTTCCGCGAGCGAGCGGAAGAAGTGCGGCACGAGCTCGGTGGGCAGCTGGCCGACGGTGTCGCGGCCGAACGTGCCCTCGAACACGAAGTAGGGGCGTCCCGCCAGGTCGATCGCGACTTGGGCGAGCGCCTCGTCCATCGGCAACAGGAAGCCGTAACGATGAATGCCGCGCTTGTCGCCGAGTGCCGCCTTCAACGCCTGGCCCAGCGCCAACGCGCAATCCTCGACCGTGTGATGCTCGTCGATGTGCAAGTCGCCCTTGCAGGTCAGCTCGAGCGAGAAGCCGCCGTGCTTCGCGATCTGCTCGAGCATGTGGTCGAAGAAGCCGAGGCCGGTCGCGACGTGAATCGGCGCCTCGCGATCGAGGTTCACGACGATGTCGATGTCCGTCTCTTTCGTCTTGCGTGCGACGTGCGCGCGCCGCTCGATGCGCGTGAGTCGGTCGGCGATCGCCATCCACGTATGCTCCGGCGCACCACCGATCCTCAGGCCCTCGATGCCGATGTTGCGTGCGAGCGCGATGTCGGTATCGCGATCGCCGATGACATAGCTGTTCGCGCGGTCGAGCGGTGTGTCGCGCAAATAGTCACGCAGCAAACCGAGCTTCGGCTTGCGGCACTCGCATTCGTCCTTCGGGAAGTGCGGGCAGATGAACTCCGCTTCGAAGCGAATGCCTTGCGAAGCCAACAGCCGCATCAGGAAGTCGTGCGGCTCGCGAAACGTTTCCTCCGGAAAGCTCGCGGTGCCGCGGCCGTCCTGGTTCGAGACCATCACGAACACGTAGCCCGCATCGCGCAGACGCAGCAGCGCGGGGATCGCGTCCTCGACGAGCGCGAGCTTCGCCAGACTGTCGATCTGCTGATCCGGCGGCTCGACGATGATCGTCCCGTCGCGATCGATGAATAGCACTTTCTTGCCGCTCATGCCGCGGCTCCTTCGAGGCGCGCGATGCCTTGGATCAACCGCTCGTTCTGCTCGGGCGAGCCGACTGAAATGCGCAGGCAGTCGCTCAGGCCGAGCTGCGCGCGCGGGTCGCGAATGATCAGCCCGACCGACGTCGCCGCGCGCAGCACTCGATCGGCGTCCGCGCATTCGACGAGCAGGAAATTGGCATCGCTCGGCCACACGCGGCGAATGAGGGCGGCTCGACGCAGTTGCTCGGCGAGGCGGGCACGTTCGCGCAGCACCGTGTCGATGCGTTGCTTCGCCTGCGCCTGGTGCGCGGCATCCGTGAACGTCAGTACGCTTTCGATCGTCTGCGTCGGCAGTGCGTACGGCGTGATCACGCGCGCGAGCAGGCTCACGATGTCGGGATGCGCGATCAGCGCACCGCAGCGCGCGCCCGCGAGCGCGTAGGCCTTCGACAGCGTGCGCAGGATGACGAGATTGGGAAAGCGCTCGAGCTGCTTCACGAGGCTGTCCGTGCGCGCGAACTCGATGTACGCCTCGTCGACGACGACGAGCGCCCGTTCCGCGAGCCGCTCACAAACCGATTCGATCGCTGCGCGCTCGACGAGGCCGCCCGTCGGATTGTTCGGCGAGCAGATGAATACGATCTTGACGTCTTCCCGCCAGGCATCGAGCACGGCCTGCGGATCGAACGCGAAGTTGCGTTCCTTGACGAGCGGCACCTCGACGACGCCCGCGCCCTGAATCCGCGCGGATACCTTGTACATGCCGAACGTGGGCGGAGAGATCATCACGCTGTCTTGGCCGGCGCGACAAAAGGCGCGGATCACGAGATCGATGCCTTCATCGCTGCCGCGGCCGACGAGCACTTGCTCGGGATCGGCGCCATACAGCGCGGCCAGATGCTCGACGAGCTCGATCGGCTGCGGCTCCGGATAGCGATTGAGGCCCGCGCCCGTGGCATCGCCGTTCGCGCGCCAGGGCATTTCGTTCGCATGCATGCGCTCGAGCGAAGGCTCCCATGCCGCATGCTGGTACGGCTGCAGCGCCAGGATGTCTGGTCTCGCCAGTTGCAGGACGGGGTTCATGTTCCGGCTCCCTGGAGGGAGGCAAGGCGCACTTGCACCGCGTTCGCATGCGCGTCGAGACCTTCCAATTGCGCGATCGTCACGGCCGTCGGCCCCAGGTCGCGCAAGCCATCGGCGGTAATCTCTTGCACGGTCATGCGCTTCAGAAAATCGGTGAGCGACAGGCCGCTGTAGGCCCGTGCGAATCCATAGGTCGGCAGCACGTGGTTCGTGCCGCTGCAGTAATCGCCCATCGTTTCGGGCGTCCAGGCACCGAGGAACACGGAGCCCGCGTTGCGCACGCGCGGCAGCCATGCACGCGGCTGCTCCGTCTCGATGATCAAGTGCTCGGGGGCGTACTCATTGCTCAGCTCGAACGCGTCGTCGAGCGAGCTCACGAGGAACAAGCGCGCGTGGTCGATCGACTGGCGCAGCGTGGGCTCGCGGCCGAGACGGCGCATCTGCTGCTCCAGTTCCGCGATCACGGCTTCGATCAGTGCGCGCGAGGTCGATACGAGAATCGATTGCGCGTCGGCACTGTGCTCGGCTTGAGCGAGGAGATCGGCGGCGACGAAGTCGGCCCGCGCGGTGTCATCCGCGATCACGAGCACTTCGGAAGGTCCGGCGGGCAGGTCGAGCGCGGCGCCGTCCGGATCGTTCGCGACGAGAATCTTCGCGGCCGTGACCCACGCATTGCCAGGGCCGAACACTTTGTCGACCTTCGGCACGGACTGCGTGCCGTACGCCATCGCGGCGATCGCTTGTGCGCCGCCGAGCTTGAACACGCGGTCGATGCCGCACAGTTTCGCGATCACGAGCACGGCCGGATCCGCGCGGCCGTCCTTGCGCGGCGGCGTGCAGATCACCGTGGTCTTGCAACCGGCGATTTTCGCGGGGACCGCCAGCATGACCGCCGTGGAGGGCAGGGGGGCGACACCGGCGGGCACATACAGGCCGACGGACTCGATCGCGCGGAAGTGGCGTTCGCAGCGCACGCCCGGCGAGGTCTCGACGCTGATCGGTCGTGCGAGCTGCGCCTCGTGGAAGCGCTGCACGTTCGCGATCGCCCGCTTGAGTGCATCGATCTGCACTTGCGTGAGTGCACGCTCGGCCTCCGCGAATTCCTCCGCGCTCACTTCGAGACGCGCCAGCGTGACGCCGTCGAAGCGCTCCGTGAGCTCGAGCAGCGCGGCATCACCGCGCGCGCGCACCGCCGCGATCGTTTCGCGTGCGCCACGATGTACCTCGTCCGCAACCGCGTGAGCCGGACGACGCAAGGCGTTGCGGCGATCTGCTACGGCAAGCGTGGACCAATCGAGAATGGCGAGCGACATGATGACCTTGGCTCAGGCGAGCATTTTTTCGACGGGCAGGACGAGGATTGCGCTCGCACCGGCCGCTTTCAAACTTTCCAGCGTTTCCCAGAACACGTTTTCGCGGCAAACCGCATGCACGGCGACCTTGTCGGCGGAGCCTTCGAGCGGCACGACCGTCGGCGATTCACTGCCGGGCAACAGCTTTCTGATGTCGGCGAGCTTGCTGCGCGGCGCATGCAGCATGATGTATTTGCTTTCCTTCACCTGTTGCACGCCGTCGATCCGCAAACGGATGCGGTGAATCCATTCCTGCTTCTCCGGCGAGACCGGAACCGGCGTGCTGATGATCGCCGCCTGGCTCTCGAGAATCGTCTCGGCTTCCCACAGATGATTCGCGACCAGCGTCGAGCCGGTCGAGACGAGATCGCAGATGTAGTCCGCACGGCCGAGTCGCGGCGCGATTTCGACGGCGCCCGAGAGCGTTACGATCTCCGCCTGCACGTCGTTCTGCCGCAGATGGCGTGCCAGGATGTTCGGATACGTCGTCGCGATGCGCTTACCGCGCAGTGAGGCCACGCCCTTGTACTCGGTGCCGTCGGGGACCGCGATCGACAGCCGGCACTTGCCGAAATCGAGCACCATGAGCTGCTCGAACAGCGGTGTGACGCCGCGCGCCTGGAAGGCGAGCCGCTTCTCCTCGATCACGTTCAGCCCGACGATGCCGAGATCGCACACGTCCTGTTGCACGAGATCGGGAATGTCGTCGTCACGCACGAACAGCACGTCGAGCGGCATGTTCTCGCCGTAGCACATGAGCTGATCTTTGCCGCGGCTGTACTTGAGGCCGCAGCGCACGAGCAGATCGAGTGAATTGTCGGTGAGTCGACCCGACTTCTGGAGGGCGACTTTCAAACGGTTGGTCTTGTCCATGCGGTTATCCGGTGCGGAGCTCTTGCAGGCGATCGGCCGCGAGCACGTAGCCGCCGTTGCCATTCGTCAGGTAGCGGGCCACTCGACCGATCGTCGTGACGCTGACGCCCGTTTGCTTGTGAATCTCGCGATAGGGAACACCTTCCCGCAGCAGGCCGACGACCGCCCAGCGGTCGGCGAGCGCTTGCAGCTCGGCAGGCGTGCAGAGATCGCGAAAAAACGCGCGGCATTCCTCGACGCTCTGCAGCGTGAGAATCGCAGCGAACAATGCGCGTTCCGCCAACGCCTCCTGTCGGGGCGTGAGCGCTTTGTGCTCTTTCATGCGGGTGGCGAGGAGAAGTTGTATTAGCGTACTAGCACGTTATTACACTGGATCGTGCGCGGTCAACCCTGCGGGGCTTTCCCTGACGCCGCAGCGCGCGTAAACCCCTGTGATTCCTTGACGCTTTACAGGACGCGACCCTAGACTTGCCGCCGCTCATCGAGACCGGCTGAGGGTCAGGCCCTTTGAAGCCGGGGCAACCGTCGAAACTCACCATTTCGAAAAGGTGCCAACTCCTGCGGCGATCGAATCGATCACCGACAGATGAGTTGCCGGGAACGGCGCGCCCGCGATTGCTGGGCGTACCGGTCGGTCGGCGACCTGCCGCTGCGGTTCCTCCGTGGGGGTTTGCGATGCGCAAAGCCCGTTCGGCTGCCAGGCCGAACATCAACGGAGATGTTTCAGATGTTGGATCC
This sequence comes from Pseudomonadota bacterium, assembly GCA_023428645.1. Lineage (GTDB taxonomy): Bacteria > Pseudomonadota > Gammaproteobacteria > Steroidobacterales > Steroidobacteraceae > Steroidobacter. The sequence goes on along the minus strand of JAEYXD010000240.1, from coordinate 544 downwards.
GACGAGCACGAGCGCGTCCGTGGGGGAAGCCGTTCCCACCGCGCCCGCCGTGCGTGGCGGCGTTCTGTCATTGCCGGGAACGCTGCGCCTGCATTTCGGCGGCGAGCTCGACGATGTGCATATCGCGTGGCGATGGTTCGGTCAAGAGGGCCCGGTCGTCGCGGCGCTCGGGGGCATCTCGGCCGGTCGTCACGTCACGGGTGACGCGCCGAAGGGCTGGTGGTCAGACGTCGTCGGACCCGGACGGGCGCTCGACACGGACCGGTTTCAGGTTCTCGGTTTCGATTTTCTCGGCGGCAGTGGTCAAACGACCGGCCCGCGGCGCGGCCAGAAGGATTTCCCGTCGATCAGCGCGTTCGATCAGGTCACGGTGCTCACCGCGCTGCTCGATCATCTGCGAGTACCGAAGCTGCATGCGCTCGTCGGCGCTTCGTACGGCGCGATGGTGGCGCTCGCGTTCGCTGAGCGCGCGCCCGAACGCGTCGAACGGGTGATCTCGATCAGCGGCGCCGATCGCACGCATCCGATGTCGACGGCCTGGCGC
>JAEYXD010000114.1 GCA_023428645.1 Pseudomonadota bacterium | reverse complement strand
AGGCCTCTCTCTGGCGGTTGGAATCAGTCGAACGAGCTTGCGAACTCGCTGAGCTCGGTGCTGCCGTCGCGCCACACTGCGTACTCGGCACCGCCCTTCGACGTGAGCAGCGCCGCAGCCAGATCGCGGCTTTGGGCAATCGCCTGCAGGCTCGTGGAATCCACGGGATACAGCCACGTCTGCGCCGATGCCGGCGCCGCGGTATCCAGCGGCTGCGCGATGCCGATCTCGCGCAATGTCTGCGCAACAGGCTCGAGGGTGACTTCGCGCGACGCCGTGGACAGCACGAGCTTCGGCGCTCCGCCAGCGGCGAGTGCCGCACTCGGCCAGTAATGCACGATGGCGAAGTACTTCTTGTGATCGCCCATGCGATTCACGTCGAGCGCATACAAATTGAAGAAATCGACCTGCGGGGCCGTGTCCTTGCGCGTGAAAACCCAGGGATCGGCCACGACCGTGATCGTCGCCGCCGTTTGCTCATCGAGGTATTCGCGCGGCGTGATCGACTTCGTCGTGGTGCAGCCGGCGACAGCGAGGAACGCGACGACGAGAATGGATCGCATGGTGCCCTTCAGTTCGTGAGCTCGCGACGCGAGAGAGTGCTCGCAGCAGCGACAGTGTTCAATGACCTTCCGGGCGACAAGACGTGTCGGCGGATCGATCGGTTCCCTTCAGCGTGCGAGGATCCGCTCATAGAAGACGAGATCGAGCCATCGATCGTATTTCCTCCCCACCTGTCGCAGATGGCCGACTTTGGTAAAGCCGAGTCTCTCGTGCAAGCGCATGCTCGCCGCGTTGTCGCCATCGATGCCCGCGATGATCGCGTGCAATCCCTGCGCTTGGGCCCGCTCAACGAGCGCGTTGAGCAACACCGCGCCGAGACCGCGACCGCGCGCGCTCGCCGCGAGATGAATCGTGTTCTCCACCGTGTGCCGATAGCCCGGCCATGAGCGGAATGGACCGTACGTTGCGTAGCCAACGACCGCATCCGCGTTGCACGCCACGAGCACGGGCCAGCCTTGCGCGCGACGCTCCGCGAACCAGCGCGCCTGCTCGTCCTCCGTGCGCGGAATATCGCTGAAGATCGCGGTCGAGCGCGCCAGTACGTCATTGTAGATCGCTCGGATCGCGTCGAGATCGTTCGGGACGGCATCGCGTATGTCGATCGGACTCATGGGTTCACCTTGCAATGACGACCAGGTAGCGGCACATCCGCCGCGCTTCGTTCGCGAATCGATGCCCCGGCCCGACCTGGCGAAACAGACAGTCGCCGGCGTCCAGCGTGACGCTCTGACCCTCGGTGCTCACGCTGAGGGCGCCTTCGAGCACGAGAATGTGCTGTTCGTACTGGGAGACCTGCTGACGCTCGTAGGTGACGGCCGCGCCTGGCGGCAGCTCGATCTGCACGATCTCGACTCGCGAGCCGCTGTTCACGGGACTGACCATCGTACGTCGCAGCCCCGTCTCCGGATCGCGCCACAACGGCTGCGATTTCGCGCGCGCGAGCGGCATCGGCGGCGCCGCCTCCGCGCTTGCGATCAAGCTCGAGAGCGTCAAGCCGAGCGCGTTGCACAGACGCCCGAGCAGCGACGCCGTCGGACTGGCTTCCACGCGCTCGATCTTCGAGATCATCGCGCGGCTGACGCCGGAACGAAGCGCGAGGTCGTTCACCGAGAGCCCCAGCGCCTCGCGGCGCTGCTGCAGACCGGCGGCGATGCGCTGCTCCATGGTCGTCTGCGGGTCCGCCGAGACGGGCTTCGTCTTCGCACGCGCTCTGCCGGCCATCGCCCGTCTCCTATGGTGTCCTCTATGCCACTATAGTGGACACGAGCGCATTGACAACTGTCAACCGTTCATCGTCAATGCGTGCATGGTCATTCATCTCATCGACGGCACGTACGAGCTGTTTCGTCATTTCTATGGCTTGCGCCGCTTCAACAAAGGCAAGGACGCGCCGTTCGGGGCCGTGATCGGCGTCTTGAACGGCGTCCTGCAGATGCTCGAGAAAGACGCGACGCACCTCGGGGTCGCCACCGATCACGTCATCGAGTCGTTCCGCAATCAGCTGTGGCCGGGCTACAAGACCGGGGAAGGCATCGATCCCGCCCTCTTCGCTCAGTTTCATCCGCTCGAGGAGGCGTTGACCGATCTGGGGATTGCCGTGTGGCCGATGACGGACTTGGAAGCCGATGACGCATTGGCGTCGGCGGCACATCTGGCTGCCGCCGATGAGCGCGTCGCACAAGTGTGCATCTGGACGCCGGACAAGGACCTCGCCCAATGCGTCCGCGGCGACCGCGTCGTGCAGGTCGATCGCAAGGCGAAGCAGATTCGTAACGATGTCGCCGTGCGCGAGAAATACGGCGTGCCGCCGGTACTCATCCCGGACTATCTCGCGCTCGTCGGCGATGCAGCCGACGGTTATCCCGGGATCGACGGAATCGGCGCGAAGACAGCCGCGAGCCTGCTGAATCGGCATGGACCGCTCGAGCAGTTTCCGCCCTCGGCTCTCGCGGGGCATCTTGCGGAGGCGCTGTTGTTCAAGAAGCTCGCGACATTGCGTACGGACGCGCCGCTGTTTCAGGACGTCGATACGCTCCGCTGGCGGGGACCGACGGGAGCGTTCGTCGCCACGGCGAAAAAGCTCGGGGACGAGCGGCTGATTGCGCGCGCGAACAAGGCGCTCGCGGCGCCATAGCCTTCACCAGCGCTCGACACGGGAATCGACGCATCGTGACGCACGCCGCTTCCCCCGCAGATCGCAAGGCCAGGCTCGGCTTCTGGACGTGTCTCGCGCTCGTCGTCGGCAACATCATCGGCTCCGGTGTCTTTCTGCTGCCCGCAGCCCTCGCCCCGTACGGACTCAACAGCATCCTCGGCTGGCTCGTCACGGCCGCGGGTGCGGTAGTGCTCGCGATCGTCTTCGCGCGCCTCGCGCGTGCCTATCCGCGGGCTGGCGGCCCTTTCGTCTATCCCCGGGTCGCGTTCGGCGAGCTCGCCGGGTTTCTGACCGCGTGGGGCTACTGGATCTCGGGAGTCGTCGGCAATGCCGCGATCGCGATCGGCACCGTCGCCAGTCTTGCCGAGCTGATCCCCGCGCTGAAGACCACCGTCGGCGCGCCCGCGTTCACCGCGGTCGCATTGATGTGGCTGCTGACTCTCCTGAACTGGCGCGGCGTTCGCCTCGCCGGCGCCTTTCAGCTCGTCACGACCGCGCTGAAGCTGCTGCCGCTGCTTGCGATCATCGTGCTCGCCGCATCGCTCCTGCTCACCGGCAACGCGACGGTGATTCGTATGGAACCGCAGCCCGCGAGCGCCGCGGCGATCACGGCTGCGGCGACGCTCACGCTCTGGGCGATGCTCGGACTCGAATCCGCGACCGTGCCGAGCGACCGCGTCGTCGATCCCACGCGCACGGTTCCCCGCGCCACGCTTGCGGGCACGCTGCTCGCGGCGATCATCTACGTGCTCGCCTGCACGACGGTGTTGCTGCTCGTGCCGGCGGACGAGCTGGCAAACTCGAATGCCCCCTTCGCGGATGCGCTGCGAATCTTTTGGGGTGATGCCGCCGCGAGCACGTTGGCGTTGTTCGCATTCATCAGCGGCTGCGGCGCGCTGAACGGCTGGATCCTGGTCCAGGGCGAGATGCCCCGCGTGCTGGCGCGCGAGGGCTTCTTTCCGCGGCTCTTCGCGCGCGAATCCCGCCACGGCACGCCCGGCGCCGCGCTCTTCGTCACGACCGCGCTCGGCACGCCGCTCGTCCTGTCGAACTACAGTGCATCCATGGTGAACATCTTCACGTTCATCATCTTGATCTCGACCGCGGCCTTCCTCGTCATGTATCTGTTTTGTTCGCTGGCGGCGTTGCGGCTCGCGTGGCGCGGCGATTTGGGCGCAATGAACCCCCGTCTGCGCTGGTGGTTGATCGCAGCGGTGCTTGCCGTGGTGTACTCGCTATGGACGCTGTACGGCGCTGGCGCCGAAGCGTTCTGGTGGAATCTGGTTTTGTTCGCCGCCGGGTTGCCGGTGCACTTCCTCATGCGACGGCAGCGACGGCGCATGGCCGCCACAGCCGCTTCCTGATTCGCTCAGCCGCGCTCGAGCGCAAAGCGCGCCGCGACGCCGGTTGCCGAGGATGGCGCAATCCACACGTCGAAGTCGCCCGGCTCGGCGATCCATTGCAGCTGCGGACCGACGAATTCGAGATCGCGGCGCGTGATCTCGAAACTCACCTCGGCGCTCTGCCCCGGCTCGATGCGCACCTTGCGAAAGCCTTTGAGCTCGCGCACCGGTCGCGTCAGGCTTGCGACGCGATCGTGAACATACAGCTGCACGACTTCCTCGACCGCACGCGTGCCGCCGTTCGTCACTCGCGCGCTGACGGTCAGTGTGCCCTCCCACGGCAGCTTGGCCGCGCTCACCTTCGTTTCCGAGTAGTCGAGCTTCGAATACGTGAGGCCATGGCCGAACGGATACAGCGCGGCGTTCGAGACCTCGCGATAGCGCGCGGTGAAATCGGGTTTGTCGCCTTCCGTGTACGGACGCCCGGTGCGCCGATGGTTGTAATAGAACGGCTGCTGACCCGAATCCTGCGGGAAGCTCACGGGCAAGCGCGCCGAGGGGGCATAGTCACCGAACAGCACGTCGGCAATGCCGTTGCCCGTCTCCGATCCCAGGAACCACGTGACCAGAATGGCATCGGCCTTGCGCACGGCACCCTGCAGTGCCAACGCGCGGCCGGTCGTCAACAGCACGATGACCGGTTTGCCGACAGCGGCGACCGCCTCGGCGAGCTCCTGTTGCGGCGCCGGCACGATGATCTGCGTGCGCGACTGCGCCTCGCCGTTCATCCGTTCACTCTCGCCGACGGCTAGCACGACGACATCCGCTTGTTTCGCGGCCGCGACGGCGGCCTCGATGCCGCCGGCGAGCGGCGTTTCGATGTTCGAACCCTTCACGACGCTCGCGAGGTTCGCGCCGGCGTTCGTCAGACCCTGCCGCAAGGTGACCGCATCCTGCGTGCGGCCGAAGAGCGTCCACGTGCCGTGGAGGTTGTCGCGATCGTCGCCGAACGGGCCGATGAGCGCGATGCGTGTGGTCTTCGCGAGCGGCAGGAGGTTGCCCTCGTTGCGCAACATCACGATCGAGCGTCGCGCCGCATCGCGCGCCAGGGCGCGATGTTCCGGCGTGTCGAGCTCGCGCGCCTCGCGCTTGGGATCGAGCGATCGGTACGGATCGTCGAACAGGCCGAGCGCCTTCTTGACGTGGAGCACGCGCCGCACCGCCTGATCGACGAGACGCATCGGCACCTTGCCAGATGCCACGAGCTTCGGCAGCTGCTCGATATACACGCTGCTCTGCATGCTCATGTCGAGCCCGGCGTCGAGCGCGAGCTGCGCGGCTTGCGCGTCATCCGCGGCGAAGCCGTGCAAGATCATTTCGTGATCGGAGGTGTAGTCCGACACCACGAAGCCGTTGAACCCCCACTCCTCGCGCAACACCTTCGTGAGCAGCCAGCGATTGCCGGTGGCGGGCACGCCGTTGATGTCGTTGAACGAGCTCATCGTCGACAGTGCGCCCGCGTCGAACGCCGCCTGGAACGGCGGGAAGTGCACTTCGCGCAGCGTCTGCTCGGAAATCTCGACGGTGTTGTAATCCATGCCCGCCTGTACGGCGCCATAGGCGGCGAAATGCTTCGGTGTCGCGAGCAGCGAACGGTCGGACCGAAGATCCGTCCCCTGAAAGCCGCGGACCCGTGCAGCCGCGAACAGCTTGCCGAGATAGGGATCCTCGCCGGCCCCTTCGGCCACCCGCCCCCAGCGCTGGTCGCGCGCGATATCGACCATCGGTGCGAAGGTCCATTGCAGACCGGCCGCGGTCGCCTCGATCGCCGCGACGCGCGCGGTGCGCTCGGCCAGGGCCGGCTCGAAGCTTGCCGCCTCCGCGAGCGGAATCGGAAACACGACGCGATAGCCATGGATCACGTCCGCCGCGAACAACAGCGGGATTTTCATGCGCGACTCGCGCATTGCGATGCGCTGCGTGTCACGCGCGATCGCCGCGCCGTTACCGCTCATCAGTGCGCCGATCCGCCCCGCGCGGATCTCGGCGAGCAGCTCATCGGTCTTGCGAAGATTGAACTCGGGATTGACGCCTGCGGCGAGCGCCCGTGACGTGTCGGCCACGATCGTCAGCTGGCCGGCCTTTTCTTCCGGCGTCATGCGTGAGATCAGCGCTTCGATCTGCGGGTCGACTTGTCGGGCGACCGCGGGTGCGGAAACGATCGCTGCGGAGAGGATTGTGCTCAAACACAGGACGACACGACGCAGATCCATGCCTTAGAGCCTCGTGTTCTTCGGGCGGGTGACCATAGCTGGCGGCGCCGGGATTGGAAACCCTCGCCGGCGGGGCTCTGCCCTGTCGTGAGCGGATTGGTTGCGGGACGCAGGCGCGCGTTCGGTCCGCCACGGGCGAGCATCGTGGTCGGACCAACGCTCACCCGCGCTCGAGCACGATGAACGAGCGGCGAAACGGCAACAGCGGGCTAGAGCACTCGAGCGCCCGCGCTCAAGCCGCGGACGGCGACTGTCCGCGCGCGATGTCCTCGCGCAACGTCCGCGCCGCGCGCAGGTAGTGATACGCCGACCATACGTTCGCGAGCGACATGATGCACAGGGCGTACATCAAGCCATCGGCGCGCGCGATTTCGAGCTCGACGCCGTTCGCCACCATGCTGTTGCGCAAGGCATCGCTGATCACCCCGCTCAGCATCGGACCGACGCCGATGCCGATCAGATTCAGCA
>JAEYXD010000082.1 GCA_023428645.1 Pseudomonadota bacterium | reverse complement strand
CGACCTCTTGCACCGACACACCGCGCAATTGACTCAGTCGAACTGCTGTCGCTTTGAATCGATCACTGTACTTGTACGTCGTCCTGGGTCCTGGTCTTGGCATTGATGACACTCCTGAACTGTTTGTGCAGGGTGTCCACTGAACCGAAGGAAGCGTCGAGTCGGAACCAGCGTGATGTTAGGGTGCTGCCACATGCTGCACCCAGATTGTCTCGCCAGGATGATGCTCCCGGATAGTTGCTAAGGCTTCAGCCACCACCTCCGGCTCAGCACCAGCGAGCGGATAGCTGAACCGCGTCATTTTCACACCCTCAGATGAAATAACATGATGTTCGTCTTCCGAAATGGCATCGGAGCCGACCCAAATAGCACACGATTGAGTCCGAGCAACTCGGATGGCTTCAAGCGCTGATTCTCGACTGAGCGCCAAATAGATCATTTCGATTTTCAACCCTAACTCATATATAGACCGCCCAAGTGCGGTGTTTGTGCGCCGCTGGCGCCATGGGTAGTTGGCGTCTTCATCAGATTTTTCCGCCGCTTACATCGAGTTTCCGACTGAATCGCGGCGGAATTAGACCGCACTCTCCTCACGGTCCGCCGACGATAGTGGCTCGTTCGAGGATTCGTCAACGGGAGCCCGGGCCATGGATGGGATTATGTCGAGATCTGGTACGGCCGGTGCACCAAAGTTGCTCGATCAAGTACGGGAGCTCCTTCGCATACGTCACTACAGCATTCGTACTGAGCAGGCGTACCTGCAATGGATCAAGCGCTTCATCCTGTTCCATGGCAAACGACATCCCAGGGATATGGGAGCCGAGGAACTCACTCGGTTCTTGAGTGACCTGGCGATTCGGCGGAACGTGTCCGCATCCACTCAAAACCAGGCGCTGAACGCAATCCTGTTCCTGTATCGCGATGTGTTGAAGATCCAGTTGCCATGGCTGGACGACGTGCAGCGCGCGAAGAAGCCGCAACATCTGCCGGTCGTGTTCACACGAGAGGAAGTGCGGGCCCTGCTTGCGCAGCTCGATGGCACGCTCTGGCTCATGGCCATGCTCACGTACGGAGCCGGTTTAAGGCTGCTGGAATGCTTGCGACTGAGAGTGAAGGACATCGACTTTCAGTATCAACAGATCCTGATTCGCGATGCGAAGGGCCAGAAGGATCGCATCACGGTACTCCCCACGACGCTCGTCGAGCCGCTTCGGACCCACCTGCTCAAGTCAAGCAGCTTCACGAATCAGACCTTAGCGCGGGTTACGGAAACGTGTATCTGCCATTCGCGCTCGCAACGAAGTATCCCAGCGCCGACCGCGAATGGGGCTGGCAGTACGTCTTCCCGTCGTCGCGAAGGTCCGTGGACCCGCGATCAGGGATTGAACGCCGGCATCATGCACCGGAAGACGCTTTGCAGCGCGCGATCAAGCGCGCGATTCGGAAGGCCTGAATCGCGGCGGCCGCGGAGTCGTGAGTCCTGTCGATGGCTAGCAAGCGGCTCGCACTACGCGAGCCGCGCACCGCTCATGCTCGACGCGACGCGTCGGGCAGGCCGAAATCTTGCCGGCGAAAGCTCTTGAACAGCAGCAGGAAACCCGAAAGCGCGAGCCACAGTGCAGCGAATCCGATCGTGATCACCAGCGGATTGTTGAAATTGTCGCGCCCTCGATAGTCCATCGTGTGCAGCATCCAGAAGAAATCGAACACGCGCCAGGTGTCATTGCGCGTCTGGACCAACCGCCCATCGTCCGCCGAGAAGTAGAGCGTCGTGCCGCGATCGTCATCGAAGCGCGTCTCCCACGTCGCTCCAGCACCGCGAGTCTCTATCGTCGCACTCGGATGCAACGCCACCGAAGTGAGTGCACCCGAGCCCGCGTAGTAGCGCTGCGCCAAGTCGCGGATCGCAGACTCATCGAGCTCGACGATCTCGCCACTGACGGCGTCCCTCAATACGACGCCCGCAGTGCTCTCGACACGCCACACCCAACGGTCGAGCACGGGAGTCAACCGAATTTCCAGCACCTCGTTCGGCTGCCCGTCTGCCAACCAAGTCGTCGGCTCGGCAAGCACGGTGGTACGCGACAGCTCCGCGGCTTCCGGCTTATGTGCGCCGTGCCCGCCAGACACATCATGATGATCGAGCCACGCGAACATGAGTCCGCTGATCGACCAGAGCACGAATTGCAGCCCGACGATGAGGCCGAGCCACTTGTGGAGTTTTCGCAGGAATCTCATTGATGTCGTTCCGGGTGAAGGATGTCAGGCGCGCCGTGCGGGCGTCTTGCGTCTGAAGCTGAAGTACAAGAGCCACACACCGCTGAACACCGTCACCACGCCCGCGACGGTCGCGGTCTTCAGCAGCGAGTTGTTCATGTCGGTACGGGTATCGAAGTCCATGATGTGAAACATCCAGAGAAAGTCGAACCAACGCCAGAAGCGATGGCGTCGGGTGACGAGCACGCCAGAGTCAGGATGGACGTAGAGACTCGTTTGCAGCCAATCGTCGAAATCCGCGCGCCACAGCGGCAGCGGCCGCGTCTGAATCTCGAGCGGTGCATCGCGCTCGATCAGCGTGAGCGAGGCCAGCTTGCCGGTGCCGGCGTAGTACTCGCTCGCGAGTTTCGCGACCGTGTCCTGCGCCAGCGGAGAGAGATCCTGTCCGGTCGCCGAATCCACGAGCGTCGTCCCTTCGCGAGACGCCACCTCGAATACGGGCGCGTCGAAGCCCGGCAGCGCGCGCAGTGATATGTGCGTGACGCCTTCGAAGCGCTGTGCCACGGCGCCAAAGGTCTGCGCCGGCGGCTTCGCTTCGAAAGGAACCTGGACGTTTCGCACCAAGGTATCGCCGTGGATGAAATCCAGATCCACGACGACCATATAGAAGCCGCTGATCGTCCACAGCACGAGCTGGAGTCCGACGATCAATCCGAGCCACTTGTGCAGCTTGCGTGAGAGTAGAGCTGGGCGCATTGAGATGCTCAGTCAGGTGGTCCCAGGGCAGCAGGAAGCGAATTCCTGCCGCCCCGGAAGTGCAGTTAGCGAAGATTCCACGAAGCGCGCAAATACCAACGCCGACCCAACAAGTCATAGGTCATCGTGTCGGTATTGGCATCGGTCCAGCTCGCGACGTAAGGAGCTTCCTTGTCGAACACGTTGTCGATGCCGACGGAAACATCGATGGCATCCGTGATTCGGTATTGGAATTGAGCGTTGTGATAGAACACGCCGCTCACTTCGCTCCCCGGCCCGCTGTCCGTGTTGATGTCGTTCGCCTTGCCGATGTACTGCACGCCCCACGTGCTGCTCCAGCGCTCGCCGCCGACCCGCATCGAGGCATCGGACCGCCAGTGCGTGAAGCTGCCCTTACCTCCCGTGATCATGCCGGCGTACTCGATCGGCGCCGCGCCCTTGAACGGCGTGACGGTGTATTCGTCGAGATACGAGACGTTCCACATCAGGTTCGTTCTCAAGCCGCCGATCGTGGTCGCATAGACTGCGCCGAGGTCCACGCCGGAAGCCGTTTCCGACCCGACATTGCTCGGCTGCGCCGAGAGGAAGTTCACTTCGCCCGTCAACGCGTCGCGCGTGTGGTGCGCAGGCGCGCAGAACGGATGATTGAGATTGCCGGTCTCGTAGCAGATGGCCAGCTTCTCCGATCCGGGGATCTGTTGGATCGAATTCTCCAGCTCGATCTTCCAGTAATCGAGCGTCACGGACAGGCCATCGATGAACGACGGCTGCCACACGACGCCCACCGTGAAGGTTTCAGCGTCCTCCGGTTGCAGCTCGCCATTGCCACCGACGGTCGTGCGGATGGTGTTGCCGAGCTGCACGTAGTTCGTCGGCACACCCGCGGACTGGCAGCCCTGATAAACCGGATCGGAGGGATTGCGCTGGCTCCAGCCGCTGCACGGGTCCGTGGTGGTGAGGTTTCCCTCCGCCACTCCGCCGAACAATTCCGGGATGTTCGGAATGCGGAAGGCCGTCGAGCGGGTCGCACGCAACTTGACCCCATCGACGACCTGCCACAGCAAACCGATCTTGTAGTTCGTGTCGTCGCCGAACAGATCGTAGTCGGAGTATCGGCCCGCGACGCTCAGCTCCAGCTGCTCGACGGCAGGAAGCCCGCGCAGCAAGGGCACGACGACCTCGGCGTAGATCTCATCGACTTCATAGCGACCCGCGATCGGATCCTGCTGATTCGTGTTCGCGATGTTCGCGACGACGAGCGCATCCGGATCGCGCCAGCCGGACTCGGTGCGGTGCTCGATGCCCGCGGCGACTCCGAAGGGGCCCGCGGGCAAGTCGAACAGCTCGCCGCTGATGTTTGCCGTGAAGGACTCCTGCTCGTTCCCGCCCGAATCGCGTTGCGTGTAGAGAATGTAGTCGAGCACGTCCGCCGACACATCGCCATTGCCGAGATAGTCCGCGCAAGGGACCGCGACGTTGTCGCAGGCGAAGATCGTCTGATAGACACGATCGAGGTTCGCGACATTCGTGGAGCCGTCGTTACCGGTGTTGCGGCCCTTGTTGTACGCGACATCCCAGGACCACCCGGGCGTCAGCTCTCCCTCGAAGCCAGCCACGATGCGCCACGTATCCGTGTCCTGGAAGAACTCGCGGGTACCCGCCTCGACGAGACGCTTGCGGTCGAGACGAATCGTCTCTCCGGTCGGGTTCATCGGATGATTGGCGGGAATGACGAACGCGGTGCGACCGACGCCCGGCTGGTAGTAGTCGAGCAGCGCCCCCGGCGTCGCCATCTGGTTCGACTGCCGATGGCTGTAGATCATCTCGCTGAAGAAGCGCGTGTTCTCCGCGACATTGAGCTCGCCGAAGACCGAGAACGTGGTCTTCTCGATCGGGCTCACCGCGTTCAGCCAGTGGAAATACGGCTCGTTGTGGCGGCCGCCGCTGTACGGCTCGTACAGGTTGCCGTCGCCGTTCGGATCATTGTTGAAGTTGATTCGCTGGCCGACGTTCGGCCCTGTCAGGAACGTTGCGCGCCCACCCGACGTGGTCGAGCTGCCGCTGCAGACGAGCGTCCCATTGCCTGCGTCGCCGAGCGCGCACGCGGCGCGATCCGCCATGTTGACCGCCTTGCCTTCGGTGTAGCTCATGGACGCCATGAGACTGCCGCGCTCGCCGGTCAGCCCGAAGGTGATATCGGCAGCGATCTCCTCGCCGTCACCTTCCGCGGTCTGGCCGAACTTCGCCGTGGCCTGCATGCCATCGAAGTTGCCGCGAGTGATGATGTTCACGACACCGGCCACCGCATCCGCGCCATAGAGCGCCGAGGCGCCATCTTTCAGCACTTCGATGCGCTCGATGATGGACGTCGGAATCATGTTCAGATCGACCGCGCTGTTCGCGCCGGTTCCGCCATTCACGATGCGCCGGCCGTTGAGCAGCACGAGCGTTCTATTGATGCCGAGGCCTCTGAGGTTGACCTGCGCGGTGCCGTAGCCGTTGCCAGTCCAGTACGAGTTCGTCTGGTTGCCCGCGGACCCGGCCGAGGCAGAGAAGCGCTGCAAGAGCGTCTCGGTGGAGGTGATACCGGTCGCGGCAATGACCGCCGAATCGAACACCGTCACGGGCCCGACCGCCTCCAGATCCTGCCGCTTGATACGGCTGCCCGTGACCTGCACCTCCTCGAGCGCGCCCGAAGATTCTGGCGTCTGCGCAAGGCTCGTGCCCGCGAAGGCCGAGCACGTGACAACGAGCGCCGCCAGCGATAATCGATCTTTCATAATCATCTTTCTTTCCCCATACCTATAAGTCTTGCCAATGGATGCCAGCATCCTTGGTTGTGCGAGTGCACTGCCACGTGCACTCGCTGTCCTCAACGAAACCTCATCAATGTGTGTGCGCGATTCGGCCTAGAACCATGCGCGCACGCCGGCGACGAACTGCACGTCGCTGACGTCCTCATTTGCGGCGCGCGCGAGATCCGCCGTCCCGCCGAACTGGCGCGACCACACGACGCCCACATAGGGCGCGAATTCACGGCGCACTTCGTAACGAAGGCGCAAGCCGAACTCCGCCGTCGAGAGTCCGGAACCGATGCCATTTGCGGCGTCGTCTTTGCCGAAGAACTCGACCTCGACCTGCGGCTGTAGTACGAGGCGCTGAGTCAGCAGCAGGTCGTACTCTCCCGAGAATCGCGCGGCCGTACGACCTTCATCGCCGACGTAGAGCGTCGCCTCGACCTCGAACCAGTACGGCGCGAGGCCCTGCACACCCACCGCGGCCCAGGTGCGCGACGGACCTTCGCTGAAATCGTGGCGCGCACCGACCTGCACGCTCCACCAGCGGCTGAAGATCCGGTCCCACAGCAGCTCGGTGCGAACGTGCTCGTCGTCCTCGACCCACTCGCCTTCGGCTTTGAACCACGCCTTGTTGTAGTCGGTGCCATACCAGGCATGACCATCGAGAACGAGCGCATCGCCGCCATCGGTGTCGCGCCACTCGAAGTGATCGGCCAGCACCATGCCGAATGCCGCGTTGTCCTCCATCTGCATCAGCTCGATCATCTCCTGCTCGGACATCGCCCACATGGCGTGCCGCGGCGGGTCCGGCGGAACATGTGCAGCTTCACTTTCGGTCGGCTGATCGCGCTCCGCCGAATGCTGCGCGTGCGCATCGTGCTGCGTTCCTGTCGCATTGTGATGCGCGTGCGGATCCTGTGCAGCCGTGGTCGTCGATGGAGCCCCGTGCTCCCGGTGATGAGCGTGGGGATCCTGTGCAGCCGTGGTCGTCGATGGCGCTCCGTGCTCCCGGTGATGAGCATGGGGATCGACGGAAGGCTGCTGTTCTGGATGGTGGTGCGCTGGGTGCTCGTGCTCCGCTGCTTCAGCAGCGGCCGCATTCATGCAGAACATGGCCAGGAGAACCGTGCCCGTGGGTGACCGTTTCATCAGTGGCCTCCTTCGTGCGCATCGGCGGGCGCCACTTCGACTTCCCTGAACATTCCCGCTTCCATGTGGTACAGCAGGTGGCAGTGGTACGCCCAACGGCCGAGCGCGTCCGCCGTGACCGCATAGCTGATGCGCTGCGCCGGATTCACATTCACTGTGTGCTTGCGGACCTGGAACTCGCCGTTCGGCGTTTCCACCTCGCTCCACATGCCGTGCAAGTGGATTGGATGCGTCATCATCGAGTCGTTGACGAGCGTAATGCGCAGACGCTCGCCGTAGTTGAAGCGCAGCGGCTCCGCTTCCGAGAACTTCCTGCCGTCGAAGGACCACATGAAGCGCTCCATGTGTCCGGTCAGATGCAGCTCGATCTCGCGGCCCGGCTCACGACGATCGATCGGCCCGCCGATCGTGTGCAGATCGGCGTAGGTGAGCACGCGCCGGCCGTTGTCACGCAGTCCGACACCAGGATCATCGAGCCCCACGCGCACTTGTTGAGCCAACGAGTCGACCGCTGCCCCGTGCTCGGAAGAGGCGTGACGCACGGGACCCGCGGTCGCCGCGCTCTGCATCTCGCCGTGCCCCATCGCCGCATGATCTACGCGCGTTGCTGCGCCGTGACCGGCGGCACCGTGATTCATCGAGGCGTGCGCGTTGCCGCCGTTGTCGTGCGCGGCTCCATGATCGCCATGGTCCATGCCCATATCGCTCATCGTCAGGAGCGGGCGCGGGTCGAGGGGCGGCACTTCGGCCGTCATGCCCGCGCGCGGCGCGAGCGTGCCTCGCGTGTAGCCCGAACGATCCATCGATTGCGCGAAGATCGTGTACGCGCGATCGTCGTTGGGCTCGACGATCACGTCGTAGGTTTCGGCCACGGAAATTCGAAACTCATCGACGCTCACCGGATCGACGTCCTGTCCGTCCGCAGCCACGACCGTCATCTTCAGTCCCGGAATGCGCACATCGAAGATGGTCATTGCGGAGCCGTTGATGAAACGCAGCCGCACGCGCTCGCCTTGCGAGAACAAGCCGGTCCAGTTGTTGACCGGAGCCATGCCGTTCATGAGATAGGTATAGGCGTACGCGCCGACGTCGGAGATGTCGGTCGCGTTCATTCGCATCTGGCCCCACATGCGCCGATCGGCCACGGTGGCGCCGAAGCCTTTCTCGCGAGCATCCACGACGAAGTCGCGGACGGTGCGCTTGTTGAAATTGAAGTAGTCGCTCTGCTTCTTGAGGACGGCGTACAGGCGCTCCGGGTCCATGTCCGTCCAGTCGGAGAGCAGCACGACGTAGTCGCGGTCCGCATGCTGCCGCTCGCCGCCGCGGCGATCGATGATGATCGGACCGTAGAGCCCGGTTTGCTCCTGAAAACGCGAGTGCGCGTGATACCAATACGTGCCGTACTGATTCACCTTGAAGCGGTACTCGTAGGCGCCGCCACTCGGAATGCCATCGAAACTCACTCCGGGAACACCGTCCATGTCCGCGGGCACGATCAATCCGTGCCAATGAATCGAACTGCGCACCGGCAGATGATTCTTGACGCGCAGGGTCACCGTATCGCCTTCGCGCCAGCGCAAGAGTGGCGCTGGAACCTGGCCGTTCACCACCGTGCCGATGCGGGGATTGCCGGTGAAGTTCACCGGTGCTGCGCCGATTTGCAGGTCGAACTCGGTGCCGGACAACACGGTTTGCGTGGGGCTTTGTGCCCACCCGAGATTTCGCGTAGCCCCGAGCACGAAAAGCCCGGCGCCGGCGCCATGGAGGAACGATCGTCGCGTGAATCGCATCGAAGATGCGCGTCGTGAATCAAGCTTCGTCATGAACTTCTCTCAACTGAGCGGCATGGCGTCGGGAGATGGTCACCCGCTCCATGACGGCGCTCTCGGACCTTGCGACGAATCGCGCGGGGCATGGGCGACCGCAGCGCTCGTCGAGCGCGTGGGCGTTAATGCCGGTGAGCGATGTCGCCTTGCTGGCGCATGCGGATCTCGCATGCGCAAGCTGCGCTGCCAACTAGGGGGATGCAGCTATGCGGGAGGCCGAAAAAGCGCAGTCTGTCGGTCAGGCAAAACCGCAGCAGCGTTGAGGGAAACGAGAACTTCCTCGCTCGGCTCGATGGTCAACCGCGGCGAGGACGCGGCGAGGACGGTGACGGTTGCGCAAGCACACTCGCATCCGCCGCTCTTGCAACAGTCGCGCTCGCCATCCGCGGCGAGATCATGGTCATCCGCGGCGGCCGTCTCAGTCGCCGTGTGACTCGTGGCGCCCGCGTGATCGGGGCACGGCGATTCGTTCTGGAGGGACGTCGCATCATGCGCCGGTGTGGCGTGAAGCTCATATGGCATTGCATGCGCCGATGTCCCGAAGAGCAGTCGCATCAGGACGAGAATCACTACTGACCAGCGGTGAAAGACAAGGCGTCGCACTCGCACAGAGTAGCGACAGTGCTGTAGGTCTGCAATCCTGCGAGCCTCGCGAGGCTCATGCCGAGGCGCGTTCCTACACTTGGTTGCCGTCGATGCCTGCGTTGCCGCGCCCTGAATCACGTATCGCATTCACCGCTCAGGCTGTCGGCACCGTGCCGCCATCGATGACGTACTCCACTCCCGAGATGGACGCCGCCCGAGGCGAGACCAGAAAGGCAATGAGATCCGCGACCTCGCGCGGCTGCGCAGGGCGCCCCAGCGGGATGCCGCCCAATCCCCTCATGATGATCTGCTTACCGCCTTCGTAGTCCGTACCCGCTTCCGCAGCCAAGCGTTCGGCAAACGCGACTGCTGCTTCGGTCTCCATCCAACCCGGCGAGACGCGCACGACGCGGATGCCTTGGGGCGTGACTTCCTTCGAGAGCGCCTTGCTATAGGTGGACAACGCGGCCTTCGCGGCGGCGTACGCGATCGTCGATTCGGGTAATGGCAGCAACCGCTGGATCGAGGTGACATGGATCACCACGCCCGAACGCTGCGCGATCATCGAAGGCAGCAGCGCGCGGTCCAGACGGACGGCGGACATGAGATTCAGATCGAGCTCTTTCGACCATTGCGCATCATCGAGCGCGGCGAACCCACCCGCGGGCGCTGTCGAACCGCCGACCACGTTGATGAGAATGTCGATACCGCCGAGATGCTGGCGCACCGCGTCCGCGGCGTGCTGTGCGCCCGTCGCGGTCGCAAGGTCCGCGACCACGTAGCGCACGTTGCCGACCGGGCAGCCGGGCAGTGAACGCGCGACAGCCACGAGTTGCACGTCGGCCTCCGCCAGGGCCCGCACGACCGCCGCGCCGAGTCCGCGAGCCGCGCCAGTGACCAGCGCGCGCAGGCCAGCGAGTCGCAAATCAAAGCTCATGGCTCGATCTCCAACGATGCAATCTTGCCGCGCTCGAGCCTGAAGCTATAGCGAAGATCGACAGGGCTGCCGGGAAAATCGCCGCTGACGCGGCTGGTCACAATGTACTTGCGAGCGCTTTGCTCCAGCGCGAACGGTTCGCTGACGTACTCGAACTTCGCGGACGCCGCAGCCTTCCACGCCTCGATGGCAGCGCGACCTGTGTGCGTCCGTCCCTCGTCCACGACTGTCCCGTCAGCCGTGAAGCAGCTGGCCACCGCCTCACCGTCGCGTCGGTCGGCCGCGAAATACGCCTCGATGGGTTCGGGCAGGCTCAAGTCTTTCATGCGGTCTCCTCATGGAGTTGGAGGCGCCAAGATGGCCCACCACCCGCGATAAGAGAATCGCCTATGCTCTACGCAGACTATTTAGGGATCAGTGCACAATGCGTGGATCCGAATACGCCGAGCTGAAAGCATTCGTCGCGGTCGTCGAGCGGGCGAGCTTTGCCCGCGCCGCCGAACACCTGGGCGTGTCGCGTTCGGCGCTGAGTCAGATCATCCGCCAGCTCGAAGCTCGCCTCGAGGTTCGCCTGCTCAATCGCACCACGCGCAGCGTCGCCCCGACGGAGTCGGGCCGGCGTCTTCATGCGCGGATCGCGCCGATGCTCCGCGAAATGGATGACGCCGTCGCGCAGGCGGCCGGCGCAGCGAGCCGACCTGCTGGAACGCTGCGGATCAACACACTGAGCATGGCGGCGAAGAAGATCATCGCGCCGCGGCTCGGACGCTTTCATAAAGCGCATCCCGAGGTGGTGCTCGACATCGTGATCGACGATGGCCTTAGCGATATCGTGGCCGGCGGGTTCGACGCCGGCATTCGCGTGGGTGAGCGTCTGCAGAAGGACATGATCGCCGTCCGTCTCACACCCGATATCAAACTACTTGCCGTGGCAGCACCCGATTACCTTGCGAAAGCCGGTGAACCCAAGACCCCGGCCGACTTGCACCATCACGCCTGCATCAACTGGCGGTTTCCGGGCAGCGGCACGATCGCTCGATGGAAATTCCTGAAAAAGGGCAAGAGCATCGAAGCCATCGTTACCGGCCCGGTGATCGCCAATCACCAGGACATCGTCGTGCCCGCCGCCCTGCAGGGCTTGGGCATTCTCTACGCGTACAACGACGACGGTATCGCTGAGGCATTGCAACGAGGTCGACTGAAGCGCGTGCTGACCGATTGGTCACTCACGATGCCCGGCCTGTATCTCTATTACTCGAACGGCCGGCATCTTCAGCCTGCCCTGCGCGCCTTCATCGACTGCCTGCTCGACCGGGATGGCGGCAGGGCTCGGCGGGCTTGAAGTCCCGCCGAGCGCGGGCGCCCGAGACGATGTCCGGTCGAAGCTCCGTGCGAACGACATCGGCGGTCCGTCTCGCCTCACTCCGCGGGCACTGTGCCGCGAGCACGGCGCCCCGGCTGCACGCACCCTTAAATCGTCTCCGGCAGTTTCGCGATCACCTTGATCTCGAACTGAAAGCCGTACAACCACGTGACGCCGACACCGGTCAACGTGGGGTGCGGCGCGCTGCCCCAATATCGCGGGACCACCTTCCAGATCCGCTCGAAGTTTTCCGCCGGATCGACGATGAACACGGTCGCATCGACGACGTCGTCGAATGTGCAACCCGCAGCGGCCAGCACGGCGTTGAGATTTTCGAAGGCGAGCGCGACCTGCTTGTCCAGATCCGGTTCGGGAGAGCCGTCTTCGCGACTGCCGACCTGACCCGAGACGAACAAGAAGCCATTCGATCGGATCGCGGGTGAATAGCGATTGCGCTCATAGAGCGCCTGGCGGCCACTGGGAAAAACTGCGTCACGCGTTGCCATGGAAAGTCTCCTCGATGCGTTGAACCAGACGATCGCCACTGTAGGGCGACCTGCCACGCCGATAAACGCGCAAGCCCATCCATCACTGTTTGTATAATCCGAACAATCCTCCCCGACGTCCGGAGCTTCCGTTGGATCGTTTCGACGCCATGCACGCGTTCGCTCGAGTGGTGGAGACCGGCAGCTTCACCAAAGCCGCCGAGACGCTGCACATGAGCAAGACCAGCGTCACGCAACTGGTGCAGCAGCTCGAGGCCCGACTGCGCGTCAAGCTGCTCAATCGCACGACGCGCCAGGTCAAAGTGACCGCCGACGGCGCTGCTTACTATGAGCGCGTCGTTCGCCTGCTCGCTGACATCGACGACGCCGAAACCAGTGTGTCGAGTGCATCCGCATCGCCGCGCGGCCGGCTGCGCGTCGATGTGCCGAGTCCGTTCGCACGCCTGATCCTGGTGCCCGCGTTACCTGCGTTCTACGCCCGATATCCCGACATTCAGCTCGACCTCGGCGTAAGCGACCGCATCGTCGATCTGATCGACCAGAACGTGGACTGCGTCGTGCGTGGCGGTGAGATCACCAATCAATCGCTGGTTGCGCGTCACGTGGGCGATCTGCAGCTTGGCGTTTTCGCGGCGCCCAGCTATCTGCAGCGCGCAGGTGTGCCGACACATCCGCAGGATCTGGAAAACACGGCTCACCGCATCGTCGGCTTTCTGTGGTCGCGCAGCGGCAAGCCGTTTCCGTACACGATGCGCCGCGGCGATGAGGCGATCAACGTGCATGGACGTTACGCATTGGCCATCGACGACGGCAATGCCTATCTCGAAGCCGGTTTGGCGGGTTTGGGCGTGCTCTGGCTTCCCCATTACATGTCCCAGGCACCTCTCGCCCGAGGCGAACTGGTCCCGCTGTTCACCGACTGGCAACTCGATCCGATGCCGATGTACCTCGCGTTCCCTCCCCACCGGCACGTCAGTGCCAAGCTGCGCGTATTCATCGATTGGATCGTCGAGCTGATGAAGGTGCACGCCCCGCGAGGCCGCGCCCTGGCGGCCACGAACCCATGATTTCAGGACGCGCGCTCGTCCGCCTCGTGTTTCGCGGAGATGGTCATGGCAGAGCAACCAGACATTCCATCAGCCGAACTCGCTGAGTTGTATCGGAGCTACCTCGACTGCCTCAACAGGCAGTCCTGGCACGAGCTCGACCGGTTCGTCGCGCAGGACGTGCGGCATAACGGCCGAATGCTAGGACTGAGCGGCTACCGCGACATGCTGGTGAAGGATTTCGCGGACATTCCCGATCTGCGGTTCAACATTCAACTGCTCATCTGCGAGCCGCCCCGCCTTGCCGCCCGCCTCCTGTTCGATTGCGCTCCGCGAGGCGACTTCCTCGGCCTGCACATCAATGGCCGCCGCGTGTCCTTCACCGAGAACGTCTTCTATGAGTTCACGGAGGCGAAGATCGTCGCTGTTTGGTCGGTCATCGACAAGGTTGCCATTGAAGCCCAGCTGCGGTGACCGCGCGTCACGTGCTGATCAGCACTCGGCAGTGACCCGGCTGCACACTCTCGAATGCTTGTCCAGGAAGCAATTCGTTACGAAGTTGTTATTCTTTTTATGGTATCTATTCGCCCGCACTGACTCCTCGGGAAACTGCCTCCAGGAGCTGTCGCCTACGTAAATTGCCTGGGCCTTCAAGACGCGATTCGCTCCATGATTGAAATTCCAAGCTATTCTCACCGTATCTCATGCGCTACGCGTGGTCGTGGTGGATACCACGTCCATACCAAGACACCTGCCTGCTAGTTCATCCCTTTCATGGGATGTATTCAGCGGAAGAACGAGGCGTCGAGTGGTGCCATGGTTGAGTCATCGCAGACGAGCAAGGATCGGCTGACCTTGCAGAATCCGCGCACGGCGCGACAGTTCGCGGCAGCGGCGCTGGCGGTGGCCGGCGCCGAACTGTTCCCGTTAGAGCTCCTCCCGTCGGCTCAAGTATCTTTCGTTGCGACGGTGATACTGGCGATGGCGCTGCTGCACGGGTGGCGAGCCGCGGCCGCTGTGGCGTTGGTCGCCTTGATCATCGGGTGGTCCGCGGGCCATGCCGTCGGGCCGGGGCTGACCCTGCTGCTTGCGACGGTCGCCGCCGGCGTCGTGCTGCGATCGGCCACGAGCTGCATGCCCGTCGTCGCGCTGCTGCTCACCCCGAAGTTCATGGCATATGGATGGAGCCTCTATTCCGGGACGGCCGGCGATCCGTGGCTGACTGCCGCAGTGGCCGTGATAGAGGCCACTGCGAATATCGCGCTCGCGATCGGCTGCATCGTGCTCGTTCCACGCCGCGATCCGCCCGAGCCGACGCTTGCCCGGGTGAACACCGGACACGTCATGTTCTTGTTGGTCGCGGGCAGCACCGCATTCACCGCGATCGGAATGCTTGGCACGCTGCAGCCCAGCACCCTCGAGGACTCGCTCTGGCCGCAAGTGTGCGCGCTGTTGATCGCCGCGCTCCTGATCACCCACCTTGCGACGCTATACGCCGAGACGCTGTTACGGGGCATACAGCGCTGGGTCCGACGCGACATGACGTCCGCCCCCCGCTTGCTGTCCGCGGGACTCGAAGAAAGTCTGGCGAGCGTTCTGCGCGAGAGGCATCAGCTGCGACACAGCCTCATCGATCGATGCCACGAGCTCGAGTCTGCCACCCGACAGAACGAGCAGTTGAGGAAGCTCGCCGAGACATCGCGGCGTCTGCTCGAACAATGCTTGCGACGCTTGCGCCAGAGCGAGCGCGCCGTCCGGATTGTCCAGAACCGCTATCGCATTCTGATGAATCAGTGCACGGACATCGCGCTGTTCGTCACGCGTGACGGCAGGATCGAGTCGGCCAGCCGCTCGATACTGAGACTGCTGGGCTACGATCCCGCCGCGGTGAGGGGCCGGCCCGTGAACCTGCTCATTCCACGGGATCAAACCTCCGGGCACCCCCTGAGGAGCATGGAAGCGGCCGCCGCGTCGCGTGCTCCGTTGGCGACGACGCTGCGAACCGCCGCCGGCAAAGGATTCGACACGCACATCGAGATCCGCCGCTTCACGCAGCCCGACGGCGATCATTACGCCATCCACGTGCGGGACCCGAGCAGCAAGCACGCGGCTTCGACAGCCTCAGCAAGCGCGCAAGAACGCGCCGAGCACGCGCGCTCGCGCGACCTCTTCATCGCCACCATGAGCCACGAACTGCGCACGCCGCTGCATGGACTGTTGGCAACGCTCGAGATGATGCGCGCCGAGCAGCAGTCGCCGCAGCAGCTCCAGCAGCACCTGTCCGTCGCGCGCCTCTCCGCGCGCTCGCTGCTCAAGATCGCGAATGACATCCTGGATCTCACGCGGATCAACTCGGGTCACTTCACGCTCCAGCACGAGGCATTCGCGCTGCAGCGCCTGCTTCAGGAAGTGACCGAGGGCTTCGGGGCACAAGCCGATGCGCTGCGCCTGTATCTATCCCTGCATATCGTCGATGACCTGCCGCCCTCGTTCATGGGCGACCCCGTGCGCCTCAAGCAGATCATGAACAACCTGGTCTCGAACGCACTCAAATTCACCAAGCGCGGCGGCGTCGACATGAACGTCTCGTACGACGGACAGCGCATCACGATCGATGTCATCGATGCCGGGCAAGGCGTGCCCGCGGACCAGCGCGATGCCATCTTCGATCCGTTCGTCCGTGCTCACCCGACACATTCGATACACGGCGGCACAGGGCTCGGCTTGCCGATCAGCCGTCGCCTGGCGCAAGCGATGGGCGGCGACCTCGTGCTGCTTCGATCGTCCGAGGCGGGCTCAGCCTTCCGCTTGACGTTGCCGTTGGAAGCCTCGCAACAGTCGCCGCGAGAAGAGCAGTCCCAGCGGTTGTTCCGCAATCCACGCGGCCGCATTTTGGTGGTCGAGGACAACAGCACGAATCGCTTCGTCGCCGAGGCATTGCTCGCCGGCCTACGCTGCCCCGCGACCATCGTGGATAACGGTTCGGAGGCCATCCGCTTGCACAGCGAACAGCGCTTCGATCTGATCCTGATGGATTGCCGGATGCCGGGCATGGACGGCTACGAAACGGCCCGCCGCATCCGAGCCTTGTCGCAGCATCGGGTTCCGATCATCGCAATGACGGCGAGTGCAATGGCGGAACAGCGGCATCGCTGCCTGCAGGCCGGTATGGACGACTTCCTGCCGAAGCCGTTCGGTCGCGCGGCGCTTCACGACATGCTCTGCAAATGGCTGCACAACGACAAGCGCCGCGGCGGCACCGCAACGGACCCCGCGCACGAGCTGCCAGACCTCGACACCAAGGTGTTCGATGAGCTCAGCCGCAGCGTGCATCACGAGCGCGCGCCCCTGCAGCGGATTTGCGAGTCATTCGTCGAATCGGCCGCGAAACTCCCGCCGCTGCTGAATGGCGACACGACGGACGCTGCCGCGCTGAAGTTCCGGCTGCACAGCGTCCTGGGCTGCGCCGGAACCGTGGGCGCGCGACGAGTGGAGCATCTCGCGCGGCAACTGCAAGCGGTACTGGCGGACGGGGATGACATCGACCCGCTCGCGAGCGCAACCGCAATTTCGCAAGCCATCCGAAGTTTCCAGCAGCAGTTCTACCGCCGCCTCGAGGAGCATTCCATGCTCGATGCGCAACGACGCGACCGCGCCTGACCTACCCCGCCGCGCGAACGACGGGCTGACAGCGCAGCCCTTTTCCGGCGCCTTCAAACCGGAAATCGCAACGAACCGGGTAGATGTCAGCCAAGAAGAAGGCGCGCTGGAACTCGAGCGGCTGCCCGCTCGCATCGAGGATGAGACTCTCCGTCATCAGAATCGGCGCGCCGACGGCGACGTTCAACAACTGCGCCGTACTCGCGTCAGCGCCGACGGCCTCGATCGTTCGAGTGCCGGTCGCGGGCTTGAACCCGAGCTGCTTCAGCGCCGTCACGATCAACTTGTCGGCGATCTTGCTGCGCGTCAGCTTGGCGCCGACCGCTTCGGGGATATGCGAAATGCACGCGGCGAAACATGTCCTTTCGAAATATCGCGTTCGTTCGATGAGTAGCGAACGCGCACTGAAATCCGGAACCTGCTGCAAGATATGCACCGGAGTGTCGACACGCGCGTACTTCAGCGTCTTGCAGCTCGTCGCGCGCGCGAATCGGTCCAAGTCATGTGAGAGCTGGGCCAGTCGCTGCCAGCCCTCGATACGGCGATCCGAAGCGAGTACATAGGTGCCGCTGCCTCGTCGGCGCACCACCCGACGCTCGCTCACCAGTCGATCGATCGCCCGGCGCACCGTGTTGCGCGAGACCTTGTACATCTCCATGAGCTCGCTCTCGGTCGGCAATGCGGCGCCGCTGCGGATTTCGCCCTTCGCAATCGCCCGGAGCAGCAAACTGTAAACTTGATGATACTGGGTGACCCCGGTGCGACGCGCTACGGCCCTGCCGACTTGATTCATGGTCTTCCGCTCCCTGTGTGGAACCCGCCTAACGCACGAGACCCTCCATGCGACTCATCGTCTTCGAGAAATTCTCCTTGGTGCGCCTGAGAGCCTGAAGTGACGCCTCCGGCTCGCGGAGATTCACGCGTGACCATCGCTCCGCTGAATGCTCAAATATTCCTTATAGAGAACTACTCACAGGTGCGAGGGCCCGCTGGGCACAGCCCTCGAGTGCACGACGCCCCCGCCCGCCTTGGCGGCCGCAAAGCTCCTGCCGATCGATACCAGGCGCCGCTGCCAATCGGCGACGCACTCCTGCAGTAACGCGAAGGTCCATTCCCGCGAGCTCCGCGAGGTGACGACGGGCTCACCAATCTCGAAGCCACGCCAGCATCCCAGCAGCAGCACGCGCCCGGCGCGGCTGGGCGTCGAGCGAACGAGGTGTGTTCGTTGCCGCTCGTCCATCGTGAGAATCAGGTCCGAGGCGATCGCGCCCTGCGTCGTCAAACGCCGCGTTCGATGCCCATCGAGTTCCGCCAGGCCGTGCCCTACCGCCATGAGTCGAGCGGCCTCGTGCGCTCGCTCGCCGTCGTTCGCATCCACGCCAGCCGAACGCACGTCGAGCCCGCGGCATTCGCGTCGCATCAGGTGCTCGGCGAGCGGGCTGCAGAAATCATTGCTCGAGCACACGATCAGGATCCGCAGCGATGCGACGCTCGGGCCGCTCACGGATATGCCCACTCGGCGAAGACGTCTTTGCCGGCCGTGCGCGGCAGCGCCTTGGCGCCGCGCAGGCGGACCAGCAGATCGTCGCGATTGAGCGCCGCGCTGAAGAGGAATCCCTGACCGATGTCGCAACCCAATTCGCGCAGGTGCTCGAGCTGCCGGTCGGTTTCGATGCCCTCGGCAATGACTTGCAAGCCGATCTCACGCGCCAGCCTGATGATCGCGCTGACCACGAGCGTCGCCTTGCGGCTGCTGCCGAGCTGCGCCACGAAGCTGCGATCGATCTTCAGTTCTCGAACCGGCAGTCGCGCGAGCAGACTCAGCGAGGAGTACCCCGTACCGAAGTCATCCAGCGAGATGCGCACATTGAGCGCCGCGAGCGCATCGAGCGCGGCCATGACGTCGGCAGCGCTCGGCATCAATGCCGACTCCGTCAGCTCCAGATCCAGCTCCACGCCGGCCGCCTGCCAGGAGGCGCAGTTCGCAATCAGCCAGTCGCGGTACTGGCGCTCGCGCAGCTGCAGCGGCGAGATGTTGACGGACACGCGCATGACGTTCTGGCCGTGCACGCGCCAGTAGATCGAGTCCGAGGCCGCGCGATCGAGCAGCCAGGCGCCCACTTCGTTGATCACCCCCGTCTGCTCCAGCATCGGGACGAAAGTGGAAGGCGCGATCCACACACCTGCATCGTTGCGCCAGCGCAGCAGGGCCTCCACGCCCTGCAGCCTTCCCGAGTTCAGATGAAACTTCGGTTGATAGTGCACCTTGAACTGTTGGCGCTCCAGCGCGTGCTGCAGCTGCTGCTTGAGTCTCTCGTGCACCATACGGCGTGCGTCAGCTGACTCGCGCGAGTTGCTGGCTGCGATTCGCCGTGTCGTTGCCGACGGCAACGATCGCATCGTCCAGCACGCTTTGCAGCACCCAGGAGCCGGTTGCGCGCGACCAGATGCCAGCCGCGACGAGCGAGCCGTCATGATCGTAGAAAGAGATTTTCAGCGCGATCTCCAGCGGCCGTTCCGGTCGCACAGAGGCGCTCTGCGCGACGACGAACCAGATGCGCTGCTCGAGATTCCATGCGCGCCATGCCCCTGGCGTACACGATGCCGCCACCGCCTGCAGGCACAGCGGCAGCTCCTCGGCGGATTCCAGATGTTGAGCCTCGCGCGGCACGTAGTGGCGGTCGCGCACGAAATCATCCAGCAACGCACGGATTTGCTCGGACGACTGGATCGGCGGGCTGTTGTTCATTGCTTCCAGGCCTCAGCCGCGATCCGAAGCGGCCGACGTCAGCTGCGTTCCAGTTGCGGAGGTCACACCCTCGGCGCCGTCGCCACGCAGCCATGACATTGCCACGCCGCCCGAAAGGGCCAGTACGACCGTGAACATGAAAAGATGCAGACCGCGTTTCGGACGCGACTTGACGAAGGGTGGCAGCGTCATGGGTGCCTTGTTCGCATCGCTGCGCCGCTCCATTGAGCTCACTTCACCCGTGAGGCATGCTCCCCGATGCACCACGATGTACGGCGCAGTGACCTTTGCGCCGACCACCGCCGAGGAACGCAGTACGATGTCCTCGGTCGCGGTGGCCTCGCCACTGAGCGTTCCGGAGATCTCGACGCGCATCGCCTTGGCTACTCCGTGGAATTCCCCGCCTCGGCTGATCGACAACGAAGAGCATTCGACTTCGGCATCGTCGAGCACACCGTCCACGAAGATCGACCCGGCGGTCTGAAATTTTCCGGAGGTGCGTACTCCGAGTCCGATAACGATGTCGTCCGTTCGGGTCATGAACTGTGGATCGACCGGCGCCTTGGCGGCATTGGCGCTGGCGGCGGATCTGGAATCGGCATTCACGGAACTCATTCGCTCCACCCCGTTGCTGAGATATTTCAGTGAGGAAATCTTGCCCCTTCTGCACCGCTGCTGCGCGCGAGAAACATTCGAAACGCACGCATCGCCGCTCGCCCGGACGCTCCCTCAGGGCTGCTGCTCAAGCACGGTCGCCGCGCAATTCTGCGTTGAAGACATTGCGCATGGGCGCGCGCGCACCCTCGGCGCGGCGACGAAATGCATGCCAGAAATCCTGCGCGGTGAGCTTGCTGCCTCCGCAAGCAGGGAAGACATGCGTGCTCTTTCGTCCCTGCAGCAACGTCTGACGCGGAGCGAGCAAGAACTGCTGCAGCATCTCGATCATTTCCGAGCTGACGTGGATCTCACTCGCGTCCGGTTGTCCGCCCACCAGGATGGAACCCTGGTCCAGGCGCAGATCGTGCAATTCGAGCGAGATCAACTGGGCGGGCTTCAGGCCGGCGGCAAGCATCAATGCCAGCATGACGCGGTCCCGCTGCTGCACGGCCCGCGCGCTTTCGCGCTGCCGGCGCAGCGTCATCGATCTGGGCCGCTGTTGCGCATCCCACTCGCTGATGCTCGGACTCAGCATGGGATCATCGTCACGGACGTGGCTGTCGCACAAGAATGCGTAGAAGCGCCGCAAGCTGAGCAGGACACGCGGCAACTTGCGGACCGATGTGTGCCGGCCAACCCAATCGGTGAGGTAGCGAATCAACTGCCCGTCATCAGCGGTCACGAGCGTGCAGCCCTCACAGCGCTGCAACCAGCGATCCAGGTTGAGGAGGTGTGACCGATAGTCCGCGCACGTGCACAGAGAGAAGTCCTGTGTAACGAGCAACACGTCGACGAAGCGCTGGACGATATCTTTCGAGCTGCCGAGCCATGGATCGACGCTCGCGCCGATCGTCGGTTCGCTGGCGGCTCGCAAGGCGACAGAATGGCTTCTCATGAGCGACACCTCAGAAAAGGAAGGTCGCGGCGATGATGACGAGCCATGCGCACGCGGACAGCGCCAGGGCGTTCACGATGCCTCGAGCCGCGCGCAGTCCGTCGCCCTCCGTGTCGGCATCGAGCGGCGGGCGATTGACGCGGAAATGCGGCGCAGTTCCGAAAGAACCGGGAGAGATTGGGCTCGATTGCAGCTGCAAGTGCTTCATCATCGCTCCTCACTGAATTCGTCACGAGGTCCATTGTGTGTCCACTCGGCGCGGTTGACGGCACAGATGGATGCACTACGAATGCGATCCCTGCTCCGCGGCGCTCGAGCAGGTGAAGAAGTTGGCAGCGTTGGCCGAGCGCAGACCTCAGACCGGCTGTAGCGTCACGGATCGACCCGCTGGGCCTGCCGAACAGAAACGTTGCTCGCCCGCGCCAGGCTGCTGGCGACGTTCCGCAGGTAGCGCTGCATTTTCTGGCGCCCCGACTGCGTCAAACGGATATAGGAGCGACGCCGGTCGTCCGGATCACGCGTGCGCGTGGCGAGTCCTGCTGCGATCAGATCGTCGATGCGGCGCAGCGCAGTCGTGAATGGCACCTTCGATGCGGCGCAGAGCGTGGTGACCGCGACCCTGCGCCCCGTCAGAGCCGCGCGCATCAGCTCGGCGAGCATGCACCAGGTGGGGTCCGGCAGCAGCGATTCGCCGAACAGGCGCAGCCGCACCTCGTGCAAGCATTTCAGGAAGCGCAGCGAATCGAATTCCTGGACGTAGTGAGGCAGGCAGACCCGCGGCGCCGCCGCGGCAGGCAAGGCGCCGTCCAACGTCGATGATGGATTCGTCGACAGGAGCGCGAGCCTGCTGACCGCCATCGCGGATGTCGGATCGTCCGGCGCGCCATCCTCGCTCACGACTTTGATGAGCTGCGTCCTGAGCATGGCCTGGTGCACCGACGCGAGCAGATCGCGCGGCATCACCGGCTTGGACAGAAAGTCGATCGAATCCAGATCACGTGCTGCGATCGGAGATGACTGCTCCGCATCCATATCCGTATCCGTATCCGTTTCTGGGTGATCACTCACCAGGACGAACTGAATCGGTCGCGACTCACCGCAATGCTCGCGAATTTGCCGGATCACCTGCGTGGCATCGACGTCGGGCAGGTGCTGATCCCAGATCAGGACTTCGATCGTCGGGTACTCACGCAACACCGTGAACACATCGCGGCCCTGCGCGAGCGTCATGCAGCGCTCGTCGATCTGTCGCAGCACGCGCCGAAAGATGCGCAAGGTTCGCAGGTCGTCAGCGACGATCAAGACGCGCGGTCGCACGCCGCACTCGTCTGGCGGCTGCGGCGTGCGTTCGGTCGGATCTGTGTGAAGCGTCGCCATCTCTACCTGCGTCTGTGTAACCTCTTGCAGGGCACCTGCAATGAAATAGGTTCGAGACACTGCAATCTTGCGAGATTCTTGCTGCACTCCGTGCTGTTTCGGGTTCACGTTGAATGCAACTCGCGGAGCGCGCGGACTGTGACGCATGTCCAAAACCACTGCGATGGCGCCCGAGCGCGCTGCGCAGTGAGCATCGAGGATACTTTCATCGCGAATGTTTCTACGTGCCGTGTGCGCGCTCATGCCACTAGCGTTCCACAGAGCATCTCGACGGCAGATAAAGTGACCGCCGCACGTGAGCTGCAGCGCTCGGAGCGCCGTATTCGACGCCCTGCTCCAGGCTCGTACCAACGCGACGAGAACGACTGTCAGCGTTCGGTGAGCGCTTCCGAGATGGTCTTCGTGATCGGCTTGGTCAGATATCTCAGCACGGTGTTCTCGCCGGTCTTGATCTCCACCGTTGCCGTCATGCCCGGCTGGACCTCGATGCGCTCCTGGGGCCGGCGCTGCTGCATCCCCGCGGCATCGACGCTCACGTGCACACGGTAGTACGACACCTCCCCGCGCGGCGACTGCTCGGTCAGCGTATCGGCACTTATATATGAGACGGTGCCGGCGCCCGAGCCGTAGATCTTGAAGTCGTACGCATCGAACTTGACGCTGGCCGACTGTCCCGGACGGATGAAGCCGATATCGGCGGGCTTGACCTTCGCCTCCACGATCAAGACATCGTTGGTGGGCACGATCTGCAGCATTTCGTCGCCGGGACGCAGCACTGCGCCGACGGTGGTGAAGCGCACGTTCTTGACGATGCCGTCCGCCGGTGCGGTCAACTCCGTGCGACTCAATTGATCCTCGCGCTGCATGCGAATCTGTACCGCCGTGACCAACTCCTCCTCCGTCTTCGCCAGCTCTGTCTGCAGTTCCTGCAGATACTTGTTACGGCGATTGACGATCTGGCCGCTCACTTCCGCCTCCTGCCGCTGCAGTCGCAACACTTCGGAGCGGCTCACGTCGCCCGTGGCCAGCAATGGTTGATTCATCTTCAGTTCTTCGCTGATCAGCGCATGCATCTGCTTGAGCGTATCCAGCTCGGCGAACAGCGCACTGCGACGCTTTTCATAGAGCGACGTCTGATTGGCGACGAAGTCCGGGTACTCCTTGAGCGACGGATCGAACCGCAGCGGCCGGTCATAGAGCTCCGCCTGGATTCGCGCGAGCGCCGTGCGCAGCGCCGCCTCCTTGCCGCGACTCTCATCGACGCCCGCCTGCGCCTTGATGCTGTCCAGCCGTACGAGCAATTGTCCGCGAGCCACGCGGTCGCCTTCTCGGACGCGCAGATCCGTGATGACGCCGCCATCGGCGCTTTGCACCACCTGCACTCGCCCGCTCGGAATCACCTGGCCGCTCGCGCGGCTGATCTGGTCGAGCTCGGCCCAGCTGGCCCAGGCGAAGAAGCCGATCAGCGCCAGCAGCGATACGCCAATCACCAGACCCGGCCTGGAGCCGGATCGCGTGGAAGAGTTGATCGAGTTCATGCGCGTTGTCCGCCCGCGGCGGCCATCAGTTTGGGAGCGGCGGCGTTCGTCTCGGTGGCCGCAGACGCGGCACTGCTGTTGGCTGCTGCAGCGACGGCAGTTCGATGCAGCTGCTCCACCACCTGCGCGGTCGGACCGTCCATTACGATCTTGCCGCCCGCGATCACGATGACGCGCCGAACGAGTTTCAATAGAGACATCTTGTGCGTGACCATCACCACGGTGCTGTCGGCGGCGGCGCAACGGTCGAGCGCGGCCAGCACACGCTTCTCGCTGTCGCGGTCCAGCGCGGCCGTCGGCTCATCGAGCAGCCACAGACCCGGCTTCGCCAGCAGCATGCGGGTCAGTCCCACGAGCTGTCGCTGTCCTCCGGACATGCCGCTGCCACCTTCGGCAATCGGCATGTCGAGGCCTTGCGGATGCGCCGCGATGAAGGGCGCCAGGCCGGTTCGCGTGGCACATGCCATCAGTTCGTCGTCGCCGGGGTGCGGGCGTCCCAGCAAGAGATTGTCACGCAGCGTTCCCTGCACCAGACGGTAGTCCTGCGGCAGATACGCGACATGCTCACGCAACGCGTCCTCGGCGATTTGATGCATGTCGAGTCCGGCCAACAGCACGTTGCCGTGCTGCGGACGATACACACCTGCCAGCAACTTCAGCAGCGTGCTCTTGCCCGAGCCGACCGGTCCGATGATTGCGATGCGCTCGCCCGGCACGATCTTGAGCGCCGGCACATCCAGACCGCTGCGCGCGCCGGGATAAGCGAAGCGCACCGACTCCAGCGACAACGGACCGGACAGCGTGGCCGGACGTAGATAAGCCGCGTCCGGATCGCGATCGAGCGGCAGTTCGAGTAGCTGATCCAGCCCGTCGAGCGCGCTGCGCGCGTAGCTCCATTGCATGATCAGCCCCGGCAACTGCGAGAGCAGCGGCCCATTGACGCGCCCGGCGATGATCGAACAGGCAATCAGTGCGCCCATCGTGATCTCGCCTTCGATGGCGGCCAGACTGCCGAGCGCGATCATGAGGACGTAGCTCGCCTGCTGGACGAAGCTCGCGCCCGACTGCGCGAGCGCCGTCCAGCGGCGTACCCGCTCGTCATCCGCACACAACTCGTCCACCAGCTTGTTCCAGCGTGCGAGCAGGTTCCAATGACCCGAGGTCGCCTTGACGGTCTCGCT
>JAEYXD010000062.1 GCA_023428645.1 Pseudomonadota bacterium | reverse complement strand
CAGACTCCGCTCGCTTGCTCATGACTCGCATCTCCTGCCGATTCCGACGGCAGTAGCGAAGCACCGCGCTCGAGCGAGGTCTGTTCGAGTTTCAACGCGAATCGGTCCGATACTTCAACGCAGTGTGATCTGATCTCACCTCGTACATGCATCGGAGAATTTCGTGCCTTCCGTCAGCGCGAAAACAGATCTGGTCAGATCCAAGCGTGCTTTCCCGCTCTGTGACACCTTCGCACTCACGGCTATTCACGCCCCAGGAGTCGCAGGGTATGAAGCTGAAATCGCGACCAGCTTGCCTCGTCTGCATCGAGCGCAACCCGCAGCAGCTGCGACCAGAACCCGGGCACGCCCAACCATCGCCGCCGCACCTGCTTTGCGTAGCGATGCGCCAGCGCATCCAGCTCTGCAAACCGCAGCGTCGCGACCAACTCTCCCACCTCGCGCGTGATCCCCAGCAACAGCCGCGGCCCCGCCGAAGCCCGCCCGCAATGCCATGCGACATGCAGCAGGTGTCGCGCGATCTGCGAATCGAGCACTGGATCCGAAGCCGAAGAGTCGGTCGAGATCTCGCCTGCCAGACAGCCTCGCCAGAACACCTCGTCCGCCAACCTGAAATCCACCAACACGAACGGCAGCTGCTGCAATCGCTGCGTCGCACGCAGGAGCGATCCCTCATGGTTCGCACCGACAAGCACTTTCTCGGCGACCGTCAGATTGAGATCGCTGATGTGCGCCATGACGCGAGCGGTCTCCTCCATCTCCGCCGTGCGGAACACTTCTGCACTCATGGCTGCACTCTCCCAACGCACTACGTGCATCGAAGCGTAGCGGGAGAAAGCATGCTCGCGTGTCTGAGTTTCAACGCGGCTATAGCGAATCCGTGAGAAACCACCATGGCAGCACCGCCCCATGCCGAGCGTGTTGAATGGGAGTTCCGTCAGACACGGCTGGCCTATCGACTGCTGTGCGTCGAGGCGCGCACGCAGACGATCTGTCGCCTGACCTCACTATCCGTGCATCGATTGAGCAAGTGGCGAACGCGCTGGGGCTTCAGCGAGTCCGAGCGCAGCCGCGGGCCGGCCCCGAACTCATTCGCGCCGTTCTTTCGGTGTCCGAAGCTTCGGGTCGAGGGCGCCTGCATCGCTCTGTTGTGCGATGTCTTTGGCATATTGCGTAACGCTAGCGGCGATGCAAATCGGTTCTACTGCCTGACCACCGGTGAGCAGCTGTGCGATCTGCTGGACTTCCATCGCTCCTGCTATCCACACGCTTCGATCAGCTTCGACCAGCTCCTGCTGCTGGCGCGCGGACTGACCATCGGCAAGGCCATTCAGCTGCGCTACTGCAACTCGTGCGGCGGCGTCATCCTGAGTGATCCGCTCCAGTTGCCACGCCCACATTGCGATTCGTGTCGCGAATGCAAACCCGTGGAGTCCGCCCACGCACTTGCGTGCGTTTCACGTGTAGCTGATACAACCGATGACTCAGTTGGCAGGATCCGGCACCCGTATCTCTCCGCACCGTAGCCATGAGCAGCCCAGCCGCGTTAAGAAACGCACGACCTGGGCAGCCGCATCTCGAACCCTACGTCTGACATCGATAACACGTGTAGTGCCACTCGCCCTGGCTTCAACACCCCCAAATCTCGCGCCGCCTCCGTCGAGTACATCTCACTGGTACCGATGACCTCCCCATTGGGAGGCTTCAGAACGAAGCAAGGTGACGGATCGACATTCTCTTGGCGTGGCGCGCATCGAACGAACATTGTTACTCGCCGAACTGATCCCAGTCTTCGGCACTTCGCTCGAAGTGCCGTGGGCTGGCAGGATCTTCTCTAGTTGCACCGCGTTGAGGTTCGACAGACGGCGCGTGGCTGAACGCTACCGATCGTAGCTAGCAAACCTCACTCGTTCGCCACAGCACAGGAGATACGCCCATTCTTCACGCCATGCGGCCGCTGTGGTGCGTTGAATGCGAGGCCGAAACGATCATGAACCCGCCGCATATGCTCGCATCGTCTGGCGGCGGAAGACGCCGCCTCTCAGTGGTGATCCAACTCGGATTAATCGCGGATGCGTAACGGCCTGCACGGCGAACCGCGCGTTCTTCTTGAGAATCCCCTCCGAGGCTCTATCCCAGTTCGTTCAAGTACGCATCCGTGTCGTCGACCGTGAACTCGATCCACATGGGCAAGTGGTCGCTCATTCGATAGGTGCGCCATTCCTTGTAGCTCGAGCCACGGTTGCCACGATCCTGACTGTACTCATCCTCCTGGTCGAGACGATACACATGCTCGAAGAAGTCAAAGACGCCCGCTTTGCCGGTGGGTTGCATGCGAGACAGCTTCTTCAAATATGCAATCTGGTCGTAATGCTTATCCTTCGCAACGTTGGAGCCGGGGATCGCTTGAAGTTCGGCAGGAACAAGGAAGCCGGCATCGGTCAATGCACGCATCGTTACGTCTTCGCGCTTGAAGATGTTGAAGTCGCCCAGGACGAACAAATTATCGGCCACCGGTTTCATCCCGGGTTCGTACTGAGGCGCGCAAGAGAACTTCGGTGCATTCTTCGCAATCGTCTCTCCCAGGGACTTGATCTCCTCTAGTCGCCGAGGGTCAACGGGCGTCGACTTGCCGTAATATATGTGCACGGTCACAAGCGTGAGATATGCCCAGCCCGCTTTAAATCCTGCAACGTAAGGCGAACGGGCGAGTTGCAGGGGCGGCTGATCAGAGCCCTCCGCTTTCGGTAGCACGAGCTCTGCTGCGAGACCTCCGAAGCTGACCTTCCGTTTGTCGAAGAGATAGGCCATCCGTTCGGCATTTCCAGATCTGCCTAGCGTCACGTCGGTGACGATGAAATCCCACCAACTCCCAAGCAGGCGCTGCAACCGCTGCAGCGGATAGAGACCGTCACGGACTTCCTGGATGGCAACGAGATCGAAGCGACTCAATATCTCGGCGATGTAGTAGTACTGCTCCTCCGTGCGGTGGCCATACTTTCCTGAGTCGAGTTCCCGGATGTTCCATGTGGCGAGCAGCAGGCAATCCGTTTGTCGCTTCGGTGGGATGGACTGGGCGAGTGCGGCGCGCAGCCGCTTCAGCCCTTGCACGGTCCGCGTACGAACAGTGGAATCAGCGATCTGCTTCAGACCAGCGTAGTAAGGCATCGTGAGCACTCCTTCCATGTCATGTGCGTGCTTAGAACCGGACGCAAAGGATCCGAAAGGATCTTATGCCACTTCTGAGCGAACACCGGAAGCCCGCCCACACAGTCGTCGCGCTCGCACACGCAGAATGCCAACCTCAGAACCGCAAGGTCGGCTCCTATCCAAGATGGGAGATGCCGCGTTTGGTGAGCACGCCAACCGGTTTGTCTATCGCAGTACTCGAATGGTTAACACGTCCGCATCCTGATCCGTTAAGTCTGGCGCCACACCCGTCTGTGTAAGCGTGTGGAATGTGATATCAGCCGGCTGCGCGGGAAGCTTCACCCACAGCGGCAACTCCATGCTCTCGCCATGCTGAAGCGCGTACTCTCGTATCCACTCGAGATTCGATTGTGGGATCCAGCCGTTTGCATCGATGACACTCACTCCCTGGGGCAAGGTCAGGACCACTCGCCCGCTCGTTGCTACACCTTCGTTCGTCACATCAATCCGCAGCGGCAACACGACCTTTACGCGCGGTGCGATGCTCTCGGGATGGATGTACGCGAGCGCATGTAGGAACAATTCGGCGAACAAACTGTCATCGCCCGAGGCCGCACCCAACAACGGCACGTCCGCGCTGACGTAGATTGACCGACCCTGCCCGTAGTTGTAGCGGGTGGCAGCCGCAGTTTCCTGATTACCTTTGACCTTCGCGACGCGGTAGCGCGCGAAGACCGTGGCCCCTTCCAGTTGCATCTCCAGCGCAGAGCGTTCAATGGGGATCGCCTCTTCAGCTGCCTCCATCACGACCGATGGCTCGATCACCATACTGGTCACGTCCAGCGACTTACCCAGCGACTTAATCCCCAGCGCCTCCTCCAACTTGCTGTTACGACGATCGTGGTTGCCGGAGACGAACAAGCCGGCACCGGCATGCACGGCATCCACAAGTCGATTCTGGAGGGCAACCGGCAACTTCACAGCCTCCGAGAGAATCGCGTACACGGCGTAGCCACCCGTATCGAACTCCCGTTCGAAGTCGCCTTCGTTCTCGACGATCGTGTACGACCAGCCTGCAGCATCGAGCACTGACTCAATGTGAGTACGTTGCGTGTTCAAATCCGGCACATCCGAACCACTAAAGGGATCTCCGGCGTCGTGCGCACTCGCCGGGGCATCCACCAATATCAACAGCCGGCCACGACCTTCAGCCGATAAAGTCGTCTCTACGCGGAATGCAGGTGCCGTAACACCGAACGTCGCATATGCCAGATCGCGCCACTGCCCTGCGAGGTTCGCCTGCAACGTGCACGCATAGTCGCCTGGCGGGTAGTTCATGGTGGCAAGCGTGCGTACATCTGTGCTGCTGCCCGACGCTGCGAGGTTCACTTGCGCCTCTCGCTGCTCAACTACAGATTCATCCGACAGGCGCACGACGAGGTAGCGAACCGGCAGATTCTGCAGGGCCGCTGTGCCATGATTGGTCAGCGTGCGCGTGCACAGTTGCGCTGTCCCCGCCGTCACCGATGGTGTTGCGACAACCACGCTCCCTCGTACCGATACCAGGGGATCGTTCACCACGTTGAACGAGGTCACCGCCGAGGCCAGCAATCCTCCTGCCCCATCAAGCAACGTGCCCCTGACGGCGTAACTGCCTTCACTTGCCGCCGAGAGCGTGAGCCGGTGATCCAGCTGTCGCAATCCGCCGGGCACCAACTCACCCAATGCGAACAGCTCGTCAAACAAGCTTGTGCCCTGTGCAGTCGCGACCTGCAGGCGTAGCTGGGCGCCACTGATCAGCGTGGCATTCGTGAGATTTCTGGAAAGTGCATTGATCGATACGACGTCCTGCGTGTGATACACGGGACGATCGGTGACAACGCGCAGCGATACGCCTGGTCCTGTGGCCGGGTCATGACGAATCTCAAAGCTTGTGACGGCCGTTGTCAGCTGCACGCCGTTGGTATCAAACAGCTGGGCATATACCTCGTAGGTGCCGGCCAAGAGTCCCGCTGAATTGAGGCTTGAAGCGATCTGATGGGTAGCGCCGCTCGCGAGCGCACCCACGCTCGCCTCCGGCAGCGGTGCAACAGTGTTGCCAAAAAGATCCTGCACCACCGCCCGTACGTGGTACGCGTTCGTGAACATTCCCGAGTTCGTCACCGTGGTCCGGATTGCGACGATCTCACCGCTGGCGTACGCGGGCGAAAGCGTGGCGACCGCGAGCGCGCCGAGCGCCGGGCGCCCAGGTGTTTTCGAGGTATTGTTCAACTCATTGCATTCTGTGATGCGACGCGTTGAATCTGCCACCGCGAACAACGTGCCTCCGGCTGAAACGGTTGTGATGCCATTCAACTGCACATCGGCATATTCGCCGGAGGCCAACCTAGGAATTGCAACGCTGCCGAGCGGCCTTCCACCAGCGCTCGGATCTCCATCGTAGAACGCGACGCTTGCAAGTCCCGCATCGAGTCCGGCACCCGCATTGCCGATGCGTACGCGAAGGCTTGCGGGCTGACCGATACCGTGATCGATGAGCGCAAGCGCGCCCGCAGTCAGATCGGCCACCGGTTCAGCCTGACGCTGAACTGCGGCGTTGGCGCGGTACGTGTTGTGTGTTCGCCAGCTCCGCGCTTCCACGGCTGGAATCGTGCCGTCGTCATTCACGTTATCGATGTGATACGTGCTTTGATTCCAGATGGCACGCGTGGGCATCCATTCCCCCTGCCCGCCTTCGAACACGCGGACACCCGGGAGATTGCCGTCGTTGGCTGCAACGATGAGCTCGGCACGACCGTCACCATCCACATCAGCCACCACTGGATATTCGAGCGTGGTACCCGAACGGTTAGCTGTGCGGAACAACTCATTGCCAGTTGCACCGTCCCAGATGAACAGGTTCTGCTCATCTGCGTACACCACCTCGATGCGACCGTCACCATCGAAGTCGAAGAGCGATGAGCCGGTGAAAGCGCTGCTCGCATCCTGGATGGACTTGCGCCATTTCAGCGATCCGTCCGTTTCCAGCACGGTGTAGAAATTCGCACCGGCGATTCCGATCTCGGGTTGACCGTCACCATCGAAATCTCCGACCGTGGGAGCACCTCCGCGAGAGTTTGCGCCCGAGAGTGTCACTGGTCCCCATTTGATCGCGCCGGTGTGCTCGAGCAGATAGACACGGCCGATCGCTACGAGCACGATCTCGGGGAACTCATCAGTATCGAAGTTGCCAACCGCATTGAATCCGTCACCCGCGGCACTCGTCTGATTCCACAGGATCGTGCCATTGGCGCGATACGCGGTGCGGCCGGCCAATACTTCCTTAGATCCGTCACCGTCCAGATCGACCGCGATCGGCAGCGTGCCGTAACTGATCAGTCCGCCGTGATCGCCCGTGCCTTGCCAGAGCAGGGTGCCGGTGTTCGAGTACACGCGGCGACCCGTGATGATCTCTGGATCACCGTCCTGATTGAGATCAGCGATCGTGATGCCATCACGCGTCGTATCCGAGTGCGTGGGAGCGTTAGGAACATTCCACTTCGGCGTCCCATCGTGCTCGAAGGCGAGCAGCCGTGTCCTGGGACCATTGCTGATGACAATCTCAAGAAGGCCGTCGCCGTCGATGTCCGCGAGTGCAGGGCTGCCAAGACCCGTCACCGTGTTCGGCGCGCTCTGCCAGAGCGTGCGACCGTCATCGCCGCTCACCACCGTGAGCGATTGTCCCTGAGTGGAGAACACCAGATCCGGCACGTCCGCCGCATTGATGCGTCCATCGCCATTGTCATCCGTCAATTGCCCCACCATGACCGGACCGTAGACGGTGTTCTCGGCGGGACGTTGTGGCGAGCCTGCCCAACGCCATTTCAAGACCGGACTGAGTGCACTCGCCGCAGGCGGAATGGCCACACAACTGCCAACGGATACGCCCGTGTTGTTGTCCTCAAACCGTTCGATGACCGTCTGATCAGCATCCGCAAGCACCGTGATCGGTGCATCGCGGAAGCTCATCGTCCCTGCGACCTGCAGCACGATTGGACGCGTCTCCCCTGCGGCGAGCTCCGCGGTCAGCGCCATGCGCCCGAGTTCTAAATCGTCCGCATCCAGCTGACCATCGCGATCTCGATCCTCGAACGCGACGATTTCAGTTCCGGGCGGCGCGGCAACGTAGCCGCGATTCTGCACATGCGCGGTGACCGAGCCTTGTATGCGATATGTATCGGGTGTACTCGTCACAGCGCCTGCATCGACAGTCGCGACGAACAGATCAGCTCGCAAGGTATCGAGCCCTGCAGGTCGCAATCGGACTTGACCCAGATCGGCGCCTTCTGGCGACACCAGCATCGTGAAGCTCGAATCACTGTAGTTCGCCAGCCTGACTTCGAACTCCGCGAGGAGCCCACTGGTCAGTGTGAGACTGAAGCGGCCATCACTGCCAGAGTGAACGCTTTGCACCCCAGCCAAACTCGAAGCCGTCACACTTACTCCTGTAAGCGCGACGTCATTAGTGGAATCGACGATCCGCCCCGTGAGCGTGATGGGTTCGGCGTGTGCCTCAGGCAACATCGCGAGCGTACCCAGGTCATTCAGAAAATCCGCTGACGGCGTGAACGTCAGTGAACGAGCCTGATACCCGGCCGCCTCAATGGTCACCAGTGTTTCTTCGGCGGTGAGGTCCCTGATTACGAAGGCACCGTTCGGTGCGCTCTGGGCGGAGCGTGAACCGGTGCCCGACGCGACCAGAACGCTCGCGCCTTCGATAGGCTCACCGCTCTGCGCATCCACAATCACTCCGCGCAGCGCGGTGGGCTCAATACTGGTTGCCACCAGTGCAGGTGAAAACTCGATGCTCTGGAACGGCTGCGCGATCGCCGATGCACTCGCTGAACGATAACCTGGCGCGCTCACCGTGACGGCGAAGGAGCCCACTGGCAAATCTTCCAACACGTAACCGCCCGTGCCGTCGCTCAGGGCGCTTGCCGTGACCTCACCTGTCACCAGAATGTTCGCGTTCGCGATCGGCGCGTCTGTGGCTTCATCTGTGATTCGACCGCGCAAGCTGAAGACTTGTGGCGCGCCGGGCGGCACTGCATCGAGCGAGGTCGAGATGTCCAGCGTCTGCCCGCCATTCGCAGTCATGAGCACCGTGCGGCTCGCATAGCCTGCAAGGCTGACCTCGATGCGCACCTGCCCCGGCGTCAGATTGGCAAGTGACACGCTGCCCGACGCATTCGAGACTACATTCGCAGTCGCACTGCCACTGATTGTGACTTGAACTCCGGAGAGCGCTTGCGCGCTCGTGCTATCAGTAAACGTGCCAACAATGCTGAATCCCGCCGTCTGCACATCACGCAGCGCCGGTGAGAAGTTCACCGTGGATCCGGCTACAAGTGTTGTCGTTCCCTGCGCGGTAAAGTATCCCGGCTTCGAAGCCATGATCGTCACGGCACCTGGCGGCACGTTGCTGATCAGATAGCGGCCACTCGCATCGGTCTCTACGCTCAGTGCACCGCTCACCTGCACTGTCACACCCGCAAGATCGGCCCCCACGGAATCTGTGATGTGCCCCTGGATGCGCGCGACGCTCGATTGACCATAGCGCAGCAGATGCAAAGTCCCGAGATCCAATGACTGGCCCGGCTTCAGGCTCAACGATGCGTTCAGCGGCGGATAGCCTGTCGCTTCGATGACGAACGCATAGTTGCCGGCCACAAGGTCAGCAAATCTGAACGTGCCCTGCGAATCTGTGATGCGCGTGAGGTTCGCCGCGCCGCTCAGGCGAACCGTGACAGCCGCCAACGCGACTTGCGAATCGCCATCCACGATCGCACCGGTGAGACGCGCGAGATCCGGATTTGCATTGGGTGCGGATGCCAGCGCGATCGCACGCAGTGCAAGTGCAGTGACGTACACATCGTCGTTCCAACTGCCATCACTCAGGCGACGCGCCGTGAGCGCGGTGACAGACGAGCTAAGTTCACCTTGGCTTGCTTGCGTGGGCGCTAGAGCTATCAAGGCGAGGGCCGACTCGAAATCCGAGCCCCACAGTGCATTCGCCTGAACTTGCGACAGCAGATACGCCCTGGCGCGCGCTGCGCTGGTCACAACGGACGGCAATCGTTGCCTGAATGGCCAGAGCGCCTCGAGCACATAGCTGCTCACATAGACCGAAGACTCGTTGGTGCCTAACGACCATCCACCACCTGAACTCTGAGTCGAAATCAGATAGGCAATCGCTGCAAGATTCTGCGAAGTTGTGAGCTGCCCGGCCTTAACCAATGCCGTGAGCGCAAAAGCAGTGTCGAGCGGCGTGCTGTGGTATCCGGGGAGTTCGCCAAAACCGCCATCGGCATTCTGGTGGGTCAACAGCTCTGCAACCAACAGCGATGTCGGCGC
Source organism: Pseudomonadota bacterium (assembly GCA_023428645.1). Classification (GTDB taxonomy): domain Bacteria; phylum Pseudomonadota; class Gammaproteobacteria; order Steroidobacterales; family Steroidobacteraceae; genus Steroidobacter. Next base: position 5,834 of record JAEYXD010000062.1, on the reverse strand, counting down.
TGACGCACCGACTGCCGCCCCGAGCTTTCGACTCAAGTGCTCTGTGCTGGCATAGGTGTCGGCATTCAGGAACGACAGTGCCGGGTTCAGATTCGCGCTCGTTCCGAGCATCCGCAACGTCGTCAGTGCTTCCGATGTGCTTTGAACAACCGAGGCGATGTCCGTTGCGAGGGATATAGAGCCGCCAGGGTGTTGCTGCGCAAGGAGCCAATCCGCGCTCGCCTCGGCTGTAGTGGAAACCAATGAACAAACACATGCCGCCAGGAATGCTCCGAATGTCCCTTTCATGCTCAATCCTTTCTCGTTTGCGGCGTTCCAATTCTTTATCAAAAGCTCGCTGGGAACCTGTTTCTCGGCGTTGCCGTCCGTCGTGTGGACCGCTGCTCACTGTCACAGCCGATGCAACTTTCGATCATCAAACTGCGCGCTGGCCGAACCATAGAACACTCGCAGCGATCAACCCCATCAACGACACTGACGCAAGTGCTATGCCACCGTATCTGTACGGCGATTCGTCTTTTTGTCTGAAACGACCCAATGCAGATGCGACCGAGGCGAGGCCCGCAACAACAGCTATTGCTGCGACCCCAATCCAAGCCGGTGCGATGGAAGTGAGCCCACGTGCGACAAGCGCTGCGACAATAATTGCAACGCCGTGCACCAGTAGCTGCGCTGCAAGCTCTGGATCATGACCGAACTTTCCGGGCGTGCGCCGCCACTGAAAAAGCAGCGCGATGCACACGATCGCCGCAACTGCCAGGAGCGCGGTATCACCTTTCCTAGGTACGGCCTCCGACAATAGGCGCAGGCCTCCTACAAAAAATAGGAAATGAACGCTGCCTCGGTAGAACTTATTCATAATCATGATCGGCAGTTGTTGAGAACACCATTAGCGAGGGCCGTGAATATCCAGCTCAGCGCAAGGGAAAGATAATTCATAAACATCGTCATCATGGCCGCCACCACTAGCCCCACACCAAAAGTGAAAAAGCCAACCAGCCCCATGGCGACGCCGACAGCGCTGAAGAAGAATGACAGATAGACCAGACCACGCAGGAAGTATCTGGCCTCTTCGGAGAGACACGGATTGTTATCAATCTGGCACAGGCTGTTATACGACAGCGCCACCGCGAGGATCGTGGAGAGCACCGCACCCGCCGTGGCGTTCACAACGCCGGCGAATGTCACGCCCATAACGAGCAGGAACTCTTGGGTGAGGCTCACGTTGAAACACTGGCACGACTCACCGCCGCCATTTAGTCCACCATTGATTCGATAGGCGCCGGCTCCCGTTTCGGGATCGACAATCATGTAACCGGTACCGCGCCATCCATCAAGGGATGCCATCTGATCGTTGACGAATCCGACCAACCCTGCGTTCACGCCGGCCCGAATGTCCGCCTTGACCGCCTCAGCGATCGGCAGCCTGGAGAGAACGGTTTGCACGTTCTCCTGGGTGACCGCATAAGTCCGTGCACCTTGTGCAGAGAGCTGCTGGAATATCTGTGAGCTCGAGAACCCTGTATTCGGATCATCCCGACGATTGCGAGCCAGCGCCCAGTGAGCACCTTCGAGATGCGATGACAACTGGCCTTCCATCATGCGAGCAATCGCGACCCTTTCCTGGCGGCCGTCGCTGCTAGCGAAGGCGGCTAGATTAATGTCGATGTCCGTCGAAAAGCCGCCCGCCGTCGCTGTACGCGGCAGGCCATATGAGTATTGAACGATCGGCTCCCATGCAAACAGTCCCAGTGCAAAGCGGTTCACTCTTTGGATCTGCTGTGCTCGCGCCATGAGGCGGCCGACAAGATCCTGTTGCGCCCAATACCCAAGGCCCGCGACATTCAAGAATTCTCCGACGATCGAGTCGGTCGCGACTGCCGCTGCGTTGCCATTGTGCACGGCTTCCAGACTCTCTCTCGCGCGCTGCTCAATTTCGGCGAACTGCTGCGGCATGATGGTCGTCAGCTTGCTCACGACGGCGGTATACGTGCCAGCAACGATCGAATTTCGTGCGCTCAGCAGCTCAGCATTTGGCGCCCTGAGGTAGATATTCCATGCTTGATCAGAACCCAATACGGCTGCACCGCCGCGCGCGACCGCCACACCATCGATACGCAGCACCGGCTGCACTCTTACGAGGTAAGCAGGAATCGGGGCTGCCGAGTTAGCGAAACTTTCCAGTAGCGTCCTGTCAGCTGGCGTCGCTGGATCGTAGGACATTGTGATTCGCTTGCCAGCAAGCTCCGGCATGCTGCGGCGGAATACGAATTCCGGCGAGTCGCTCTGCTGAGCGAAAGTATTGTTGAAAAACTCCACCCGCAGCTCTGCACGCATCGAGGCAGGCAGAGAGGCGGACCTGAAGCCTTCGGCGACTTTCTTGTATGGCAGCGAGCCCGCAAGTACTGGAGGATTCTGCTGAACGATGCTCTTGCCGCCGAGAATCTCATCCACCGTGGCGTCGTCATCGATTGAGTTCACGTAGCTCTCTGCTGAGTTTCTATACTGCGAGACGGTGTCCGTGACGAATTGATGGTTCAGGCCGCTCGACCACCCTTCAGCAGTGTTGAGCGTTGCATTCTGGCGCGCATCACTGAGCAAGCGCTCAGCCGAGTATGCGAGCCTTGTGTTGAGCTGCATGCCTTCCGTGTATGCGTAGGTCTTGAAACTCGCGTCCATCGGCACCCACGTATCGCCCTGTCGATGCTTCGCACCCCGGCTTGGCTGAAAATCGACAAACGCCTCGACCCACACGTGCTCCAAGCGCGCCGCGCGAATCGTCCCGCCCTGCGCCAAGCCAGTGACTGGAATACCCCCCTGCGCAAGTAAGTCCAAAGCCGCTTGGGGGGACGCGAGGTTACCGGCGAGATTGAGGACCGCCACAATCGGCATCTCTACGGTGCCGTACACGTATCGACTGGGAATCCCGGCCGCACGCAAAAGCGCGATCAGCAACGATGCCGTATCGAAGGCATTGCCCTGCTTCGAAACCAACGTCATCGCGCTGCCTTGCATCGAGCCGTACGTGGGTAGGTATTGGATGTTGTTGCGTACCCACGCGAAGATTTTGACGGGGTCGTTGGCCAGGTCCTGGGCCAAAGCACGGACGGCATCCGTAATCTGTACGTCCTCAGTCGCGGCTAAATACTCTGCTCCGATCGGGGCGAGCTGTGCCCCCAAGATCATATTCACCGAATTCGAAGCAAGCAGCACGTCCGGCTGCGCCTCCGGAATCAATGTATCTGCGAATTCCTGACTACTCAGCCTCGGAGGTTTGGTGACCTTCTGCGGAGCCCGCAACGGCAGGTGCTCAGGATCGAACGTCTGGTGCACTCGCTTGGTTCGCATGCGCTGCAGCCGTTTATGAAGGGACTCCAGTGCCTCAGGCGTGCGCTGACGCATCCCCTGCGATTCGAGGATGCCTCGCAACTCGTTCGATGCGCTCTCGAACTCAAGTTCTGCCTGCTTCTGGCGCTCGAAGATTACTGCGGGCAGATTGTTGCTGCGGATGTGCGTTTCGATCGCCGCAAAATCCGACCTGATCTGCTCATCGCTCGCAATGAGGTCCGCGCCCATCTTCTTCACCTCGGCGATGAGGTCGCCCGCGTCTTCTGTGCTCGCCGCACTCCGAAGCGACTCCACTCTGTGCTTGAGACGCTCAATGATCGCCGAATGCCCATCATTCTTGTCGACGCCTTCTATGGCAGCCTCATCGGGTCTGTGGACGGCTTCGTCAATGGTTTGCGCGATGGCCTGTGCACCGGGAGAGACCGTCACTGTTGTGAACGACACGAGTACCACCCACGCCACGCAGCGCATATATGCGTCGGATCTTCTGAGCCATCTGCGATTCAATCCGATCATTGAGCATTCCTCTGTCCTGTCCGTAACCTTTCGCTCATCCGGTATCATGTTCACGGCTATTGCTTTCAAACTCCGAAGGGCCTCATCAGGCTGTAATCTGGGCCGATGTGTGACTGCTCATACGGCCTCGAGTACTTCTGCGCGTGTATGCGTCGTGCTTTTAAGTCCCGTGTATAGAAAGCCTCGATGACTGCTGGCACTCCTCGCTCCACGATGCATCCGCGCCACGTCGCGAGAGCAGACAAGAATTGCTGTGCGCTATGGCGGAAGAAATTGCGAAGACGCGGTCGCGCAAGGGTTGCAGCGCTCGCACGACCAGCGCCGTGAAATACACGTCAGAGATAGCAGCGTGATCATCCCGGCCGACATCAGACTTCTGCGCTTGCAGCAGGTAACCAACTGCGGTGCCGACGGCGGTGCTGTTCGCTGCGCCGGCTGCGACAACGGTATCTAGAGCAAATGTTGTATCGAGCGCAGTGCTTGCGTAGCCAGGCAGTTCGCCGGATCCACAATCCGAATTCTGATCACTGAGTAACTCGGCCAGCGGCAGAGCTACGACGCCTCCTGCTTCAGCTGCGGCTGTAATCTCTCGCGACACATATTCGGTGCCGCGATATTCCTCTGCGGAAAGATAGGGAAGTGAACTGCTTGGATAGCTACGACCAAGCAAGCGCAAAGTTCTGAGCGCCTCGGCCGTACTCTGCACACTTGTCGCGGCGTCAGTCGGTGAAGAAATGCTGCCATCGGCTTGCAGCCGCGCGAGCAGCCAATCAGGACTCGATGACGCGTTAGTCGCAAACAGCAAGCAGCCGCATGCCACGACAAAGGCTCGGTAGATCCTCCCCATGCAACATCCCTCGCTCGAGCATCCAGGCTCGACACGTGAGCGATCAGCCCACGATGTCCTGCAGCGCACGACTGAGGTAGATTGCTAACCCTCCCTGGCGTCGCACGCGGCCTTTCTTATTTCTATAAACGGCCCGCTATCCTGAGCCGTACGATGCAAGAGGAGCTGCCTCTACGTCAACTCTCACGCACCATAACGTGTATCACCCGCAGAGAAGCCAACCCAGCGTTGTCCCTTTGCATAAATAACGTCTTCTGCGCGCGCCAATCCGATTCCAATCAAACGCCTCAAGCAAACTCATCGATGGCATGCATCAGCACAGCGCTTGGTTAAGTCTCAAGCGTGCCAGCCCTCAAAGGCCGATGGCTTGAGCTGTTCCACTCTGAAAGGCAGAACACCTCGACGGCATGGGGACAGAGCTCGTTCAGCACGTAGTCGATCTCACCGAGCTGAGCGAGCCCGGCATGTCATTCGATAACACACCCCAAATGAGCTCGCATCGTGCAAAGCGCCGAACATCCCGTAAGACAGGGACTTCTATGCATGTTTCTATTCAACCTTTTGTCGTGGATTCAGCAATTAGCGCACAACAGCGCACAAATCTAATAATTGGTCGACACAAAGACCTAGAAAGCGCATAACGCAATAACCTAGACATCGGATAACCCGAAACCCTAGAAACCGGATCCAGACATGGCCAGTCCTTCAGACAAGCTCGCGGAGTCACTTACCGCCTTGAAGACACTTCAAGACAGCGGCCGAATAGCGATCCGCTCCGAAGATCATCCCGTACCCATCGCGAACGCCTCCTTGACGGCGGGTTCATCCGGGAAGTCATGAAAGGCTGGTACATCCCCAGTCGTCCGGATGAGCCCCAAGGCGAGAGCACTTCCTGGTACGCGTCATTCTGGAGTTTCAGCGCATCCCGCCAAGTAAAGAAGCAGTACGCGAGCTCATGCCCGCCTTTTTTGAGCTGCTGGAGAAGGAAACCGAACGCGCAGTCCGAGTCGTGCTCGGACATTTCATCTTCGTCTACATTCACCCCTACTTGGATGGAAACGGTCGCATGGGACGCTTCCTCATGAATGTCATGATGGTGTCGGGCGGCTATCCATGGACCGTC
>JAEYXD010000236.1 GCA_023428645.1 Pseudomonadota bacterium | reverse complement strand
TAGAACGGGTGATCCCAGGCTCGGGGAGGTCGGCCTGCGAACGTGGGCGCGGATTCTACTGGAAACTCCAACGTTTTCGGCCGTTTGTTCGTGAATTTGGGCTACGGCGGGCCCCGAAATACCGGTTCGATGGGCCGGGCGGACTCCGCGGGTCCTTATATATGTACAAAGAGCGCGCTCTGGCGGGCTCGAAGCCCGCGAAACCCGGCTTCGAGGCGCCGAACCACTTCGAATCCACCACATCGTCGCGAGGCGGCGACGCGGCCCGCGGTAGGCGTCCGCGGCCGAGCCGGCTACATTGGGCTCCGCTCGGTGATTTGGAAGGTCCTCATGAACCCGATCCGAATGGTGCTCGTGGGCGTGCTCGCGCTGGCGGTGCTCGGCTGCTCATCGAACGACGGTAAAGACCCTTCGCTCAAGGCGGGTGCCCGGGAAGTCGGGCATGCGGTGGGAACCGCGGCGCGCGAAGTGGGGCAGGGCGCGAAGAAGGTCGGCAAGACGGTGGGGGAAGCCGCGAAGGAAGGCGGTCGTGCTTTCAAGGAGGCCGTCAAGGGTGATTAGCGCACGGCGCAGTGCGAACGCGCTGCATCCGGGGATGCCGCGGTGAGTCGATGCGCGCGCCATTGTGCATGCAACGGTCGTTCGCGGTCGGCGCCGTCGGTTCGCTGCTGGCCTCAACTTCGGCTCATTCTTCATGACAAGAAAAAAAACTGCTCGCCCCGTTCGCCACAAACGCCTTCGCCGTACGCCTGAAGCTGTTCGCAGCGCCGCCTTGCAAGCCGCGCGAGCCTTGCTGCTGAAGCATGGGCCGGAGGCGATTACGCTGCCCGCGGTCGCGAAAGAGCTCGGCATGGCCCACGGCAACATCACCCATCACTTCGGCTCCGTCGCGGCGGTGCATGCGGCACTCGTTGCCCAGATGGGGCAGGAGTTCGCCACGGCGGTCCACGGCGCGGTGACGCAGCTGCGTGACGAGAACGCCGACCCCGTGGACGTCGTCGACGCGGTATTCGATGCCTTCAGCGATACCGGAGCGGGGCGGCTGATTTCCTGGCTTGCCTCGACGAACAACATGGACGCGCTCGAGCCATGGTTTGCGACGGTGTCGCGGGCCGTGAAGGAGTTGTCGAAGGGCGTGCCGAAGCCCGGTGAGCAGCGTCACACCTCGACGCGGCAGACGGCGCTCGTGCTGCTGGCCGCCGCGCTCGGTAACGCGCTGATCGGCGATCGCTTGCACGCCGCTGTCGGCTTGTCGAAAGGCACGCTGAACGAGCTGTGCGCCAAGGATCTCGTGCGTCGCGCCTATCCGGACAAGAAGCGCGACCCGTGAGTCCTAGGACGAGCCCACGGTGCATCGCATCGGCACGTCCTTCAGGGGGATCGAGGCATCGGCGAGCGCTCGCACGTCCGGCCTCGCGCCTTCGACGATGATCTTGCGCGCCTGTACGTACTCGCGCATGGCGTTCACGCAATCGACCGCGATGAGCTGCCCGCGCCTGAGATAAGCGACGGAGAAGCTGCGGGCCGCGGTGTCGCCGCGCAGGATCGTCGTGTCGTATCCGAGCGCCACGCCCGCGGTTTGCAGCTTCAAATCGTACTGATCTGACCAGAACCAAGGCAGCGCGTGATAGCGCGCGTCCTGTCCCGCCAGGATCTTCGCCACGGTCGTGCCTTGATCGTTGGCGTTCTGCACGGACTCGAGGCGAATGCGCTCACCGCCTGCGAACGCATTCACATGCGCCGCGCAATCGCCGATCGCGTACACGTGCGGCAGCGACGTGCGGCAGTGCTCGTCGACATGCACGCCGTTGCCGCCGATCGCGCCCGCCGCGAGCAACGGCTCGACGTTTGGAATGATGCCGATCCCGACGATCGCCAGGTCCGCCCGCAAGCGCTCGCCGTTCGTCAGGCGTACGCCGGCGATGTCCTCGCTTCCCTCCAGGCACTCGACCGCGACCTCCGTGCGAACGTCGACACCGTGCCTGCGGTGTTCGCTCGCCAGGAATTCGGAGATTTCCGGCCCCGCGACCCGCGACAGAATCCGCGGCAGCATTTCGACGAGCGTGACGTTCTTGTCGAGCTTGCGCAGCACGGCGGCGGCTTCCAGCCCAATGTATCCGCCGCCGGCGATGACGACGTCACGGACGTCCGCGAGCCGGGCCTTGATGGCATCGATGTCGGCGCGCGTGCGGATGGTGTGCACGCCGCGCAGCTCCTCGCCGCTGCACGCGAGCCTGCGCGCCCGGCCGCCCGCGGCCCAGACGAGCGTGCCGTACTGGATCGTGATCCCGTCGTCCGTGAAGGCCTCGCGCCGAGCTGGATCGATGGCCGTGATGCGGCGTCCGGTTTCGATGCGAATGCCGCGCTCGCTCCAAAAGCTTGGCGGACGCAGCAGCAGCCGCTCGAACGGTCTGGCGCCGGCCAGATACTCCTTGGAGAGCGGCGGCCGTTCGTAGGGGAGTTCCGCCTCGTCCGTGACGAGCGTGATCGACCCGGAAAACTTGAGATTGCGCAGGGCGGTCGCGGTTTGGGCGCCGGCGTGACCGCCGCCGACGATCAGCACGTCGACCGCCATGAGGCTCTCCTTCAGTGTCGTAACGGAATGCGCACCGGCAGGCGCCGGTACCCGCGCACGAATGTCGAGTACACCCGCTCGGGCTCGCCGGTGACCTCGATGCGCGGGAAGCGCTTGAGGATTTCCTCCCAGATGACCTGCAACTGCAGCTCCGCAAGACGATTCCCTACACAGCGATGGATGCCGTAGCCGAACGAGATGTGCTGGCGCGGTCGCTCGCGATCGACGATGTAACGCTCGGGCTGCGCGATCACTTCCTCGTCGCGATTGCCGGAGATGTACCACATCACGACTTTGTCGCCCTTGCGAATCTGCTTGCCGCGAAACTCGACGTCCTCCACGGCCGTGCGTCGCATGTGCGCGAGCGGCGTCTGCCAGCGAATCGTCTCGCTCACCATGCTCGGGATCAACTCGGGGTGCGCGCGCAGCTTGTCGTACTGCTCGGGATTCTGATTGAGCGCGAGCACGCTGCCGGTGATCGTATTGCGCGTCGTGTCGTTGCCGCCGACGATCAGCAACACGACGTTGCCCTGGAACTCGTGCGGCGGCATCTGCTTCGTGTCGGGGCCGTGCGCGAGCATGGAGATCAAGTCCCCGCCGGGCGCGCCGCTCGCGCGCGCGTGCCACAGCTGCTGGAATGTCGTGAAGCATTCCGTCATCTCTTGCACCCATTGCTCGCGGGAGTCGATGACGCCGCCGCCCGGAAGCGCCGTCACGACATCCGACCAGCGGGTCAGTTTGCGGCGCTGCTCTTGCGGGAAATCGAACAACGTCGCGAGCGTCATTGCCGTCAGCTCGATCGAGACTTTGTCGACCCAATCGAACTCCACGCCGATCGGTAGCGCATCGAGAATCGTCGCGGCGCGCTCGCGGATCAGCGGCTCCAGGCGCTTCAGATTCGTCGGCGACACCGCCGGCGTCACGGCTTTGCGCTGCACGTCGTGCTTCGGCGGGTCCATCGCGATGAACATCGGCAGCGGCTCCTTGCCGTCACCGAAGATCGTGATGCCGCCGAGCCCCGCATCGGAGGAGAACTGCTTGTGGTTCGTATCGATCGCCATGATGTCGTTGTACTTCGTGATCGACCAGTAGCCGCCGTACACCTTGTTCATCGCGTAGTGGACCGGGTCTTCGCGTCGCAGGCGCTCGAAGTACGGTGCGATGACATCGTGGTGGAACAGCTTGGGATTCGCGACGTCGACGGCGTCGATCGGCAGCGCGTCGACGTGCTTGCGGGCTGCGTCCACGGACGTCGGCGGATCCTCGAAGGCGCTCAGGTTGAAAGTCGGCGCCACACTCGTCTTTGCTGCGACCGTGTCGTTCATGGCTTGGCTCCAGCGATCAGTGTTGTGCTTCCGGAAGGTGGACGACGATGCCGTCGAGCTCGCTCCGCATCTTGATTTGACAGGACAGGCGGGAGTCGTCGCGCACCTCGGGCGCGAGTTGCAGCAGCTCGGCTTCGGCTTCCGAGGCGGGGCCGCCCGTTGCTGCGGTCCACGCGGCATCCACGTGCACGTGGCAAGTTGCGCATGCGCAGCAGCCGCCGCAGTCGGCGTCGATGCCGGGGACGCCGTTCGCGACGGCACCGCTCATGAGCGAAGCTCCGTCTTCGACCTCGACGCTGTGGACGGTGCCGTCGAATTCGATGAAGGTGACGCGACCCATTGAATGTCCCCGCGCGGTTGTTGTCAGTCCTGACAATATAGTGCGCTGTTGAAGGGTCAAGCAAGGCATCGCGCGAGGGATCGTGCGGAACTCGGTAGCGCCGCGGCGTGGTCGGTTTGTCCGACAGCGGGCGGGGTCAGGGCTCGATGAGGCCCGCGCGCAACGCAATCAGCGTCAGCTCCGCCTGATTCGTCGCGCTCAGCTTCAGTTTGATGTTGTAGAGATGCGTGCCGACCGTGGACGTGGACAGCTTCAGCTCCGCCGCGATCCGTTGCACGGCGGCGCCGCGTGCCAGGCGGATGAACACCTCGAATTCCCGCTCGGACAATTGTTCGAGCGGTGACGAGCCGCCTTCGATCTCCGCCAATGCGACGTCCTGCGCAAGTCCGGGATCCAGATAGCGTTTGCCGTCGGCCACCGCGCGTACGCCTTCCAGCAATGTTTCCGGCGCGGTGCGTTTCGAGAGAAATCCAAGCGCGCCTTGCCGGAGCGCGCGCCGGGCATGCATCGAATCGTCGTGCGCGGACAACGCGAGGACACGCACATCGCGCGTGCGCGCTCGCAGGCGCCGCAGCGCCTCCAATCCGCCCATGCCAGGCATCGAGAGGTCGAGCACGACGACGTCCGGAGCGAGCTCATCGAAGCGCGCGATGCACGCCTCGCCGGAATCCGCCTCGCCGATCACGCGGACGTCCTCCGCCGTGTCGAGCAGCAACCGGAACCCCGTCCGGACGACGGCATGATCATCGGCCAGCAACACGCGAATCATGATGCCGCTCCGAGCGGGATTTCCGCCAGCAGCTCGACGCCGCCCCGCGGCCGATTGCGCACGTCGAATACGCCGTCGAGCTTCGCGACCCGATCGCGCAGGCCGCGCAAGCCGAAATGCCCGCGGTTCGCCCAGTCTTCCGGCAGGCCGATGCCGTCATCCTCCACTTTCACGCGGACGCGGTCGCCCTCGGCGCACACCTCGATGTCGACGTGTTGCGGATGAGCATGCCGAACCGCGTTCGTGACGCCCTCCTGGACGATGCGATAGATCGTGAGGCTGACGCTCGCATTGATGTCGGCCGTCAGCTCCTGCCGCAAGCGAATCGAAAGCGACTCGTGACGCCGCTGCCAGCCCTTCACGAACGCTTCGAGCGTTTCGGCGAGGCTGAGCGTATCGAGCGCGAGCGGCGCGAGCCGCGGGATCAGTCCGTGCATCGCATCGTACAGGCGGCTCGCTTCCGCCGAGATCAGCCGCGCCGCTTCGGCCGCGCGGCCGTCGTTCGCGGCCTGCCCGGCGAGCACGACCGCCAAGGTGCGGATCGCCGTGACCGATTGCGAGAATTCGTCGTGCAACTCGCGCGCGATGAGCTGCCTCTCGTCGTTCAGCCGCTCCTCGATGAGTCGATCGAGCTCACGGCGCTCGCGCAGGCGTGCTTCCGCCGCGCGTACCTTGCGCTCGGCGCGCCAGCGTTCTTGTACGGATTCGGCCATGCGATTGAACGCGCCGCCGATCGCGGACGCTTCCTCGCCCGCGAGCGGCGGCAGTCGATAGTCGAGCTCGCCGTCCTCGATGCGCTTCAAGCCGCTGGAAATCACCGGCAGCGGCGCGACGGCGCGTCCGACGAGCCAGAACACGAGCACATTGAGCCCGATGAACGTGAGCCCGCCGACCAGCAGCAGCTCGATGCCGTCATCCCAACCGTCCAGAATCGCGCGGGACGCGTTCGCCTCGATCACGAGCCGTGAGTGGTCGGGCAGTTCGACGACATGCGGCGGCGTCTGCGGCAGTACCCAACGCTCGAACCAGGCCGGCGCCTTGCGCCCCGCCTTGTAGGTGGCGGCCGGCGATTGGTAGATGACCCGGCCGTCCGCACGGACCAGCGTGATCTCGTTGGACCGCACTCGGCCGAGTTGCTGCAGAAAACTGCGCACGTCGTGCTCGCGGCCATTGCCGTAGGTCTGCGCGACCCGGCTCAGCACGCGCGTGGCGACCACGTTCGCCGACGCGATCTCCTCGTGCACGGCGCGGCGCGTGCGGTCCAGCTCGACTGCCAGCAGCATGACGATGAACGCCGCGCTCAGGCTCGCGACGATCAAGTTCACATGCGTGCGCAGCTTCATGGCAATCGCGACCTACGGTGGGGCCGGAAGTGTGCCGCACGTGCGACAACGGAGCTAGCAGGGTCACCGATTCTTGACGCGCGAATGGAGAAAATCATGAGCGGCGATTCATGGGCCACGCCATGCGGAGCGGGCGCGAGGGGTGGAGGATCGAGCTCGCCGGCATCTTCGCCGGTGGTTCGTACCTGCTGGGAGACACGCCATGATCTGGGAAACACCTACTGCTATCGATATGCGATTCGGCATGGAAATCACGATGTACATCTCGACGCGATAAGTCGAGGGAGCGTCCATGCTGCTGCGCATTCTCGGCTCCGCGGCTGGCGGGGGCGTTCCGCAATGGAATTGTCACTGCTCGAACTGTCGTCTCGCGCGCGGCGGGACGCGGGTGCGGCCGCGCACGCAATCATCGATTGCAGTGCGCGGCACAAACTCGGCATGGGCGCTCATCAATGCATCGCCGGACCTGCTGCTGCAACTGCGCACCTATCCCGACATGCACCCCGCGAGCGGCATGCGTGATTCGGCGATCGGCGCGATCGTCTTGACCGACGGCCAGATCGATCACGCCACCGGGCTGCTCATGCTGCGCGAAGCCACGCGGCCCTGGCCGATCTGGTGCACGAACGCGGTGTATCGGGAGCTCTCGGAAGAGCTGCCGCTGCTCGACGTGCTAGGCCGCTATTGCGGCATCGCGCATCACGACGTGTTCGCGGCAAGCGATTTCGTCATCGACGAGATCGCCGAGGTGCAGTGGCACGCGCACAGCGTGCCGAGCAAGGCGCCGCCGTATTCGCGCGACCGCGAAGCGCCGCAACCAGGCAGCAACATCGCGCTCATGATCTCGAACACGCAAAGCCGCCGCAGCGCGTTCTTCGTGCCAGGCCTGGGTGAAATGCTTCCGGAGCTGTGGGAGCAGATGCAGAGTGCCGAGCTCGTCCTCGTCGATGGCACGTGCTGGACCGACGACGAACTCGTACGGCTCGGAATCTCGCAGCGTCGCGCGCGCGACATGGGTCATCTGCCGCTCGGCGGCAGCGGAGGCTCGCTGGAATGGCTGCAACGACTGCCGTCCTCGACGCGCAAGGTGCTCACGCACATCAACAATACGAATCCCATTCTCGATGAAGCGTCCCGCGAGCGCGCGGCGCTGGTCGAGCTGGGCATCGAGGTGGCCTACGACGGCATGGAGTTCGAGCTGTGAGCGAGCAGCCCTGGAGCCGCGGCGAGTTCGAAGCGCAACTGCGCGAGCAGGGGCACGCGTATCACATCCATCATCCGTTCAACGTCATGCTGAACTCGGGCCGGGCGACGCCTGAGCAGATCCAAGGGTGGGTCGCGAACCGCTTCTATTATCAGATCAGCATTCCGCGCAAGGACGCGGCGATCCTCGCGAACTGCGAGGATCGCGCGGTGAGGCGCCTCTGGGTTCGCCGCATCCTCGATCATGACGGCGACGATACCGACCCTGGCGGCATCGAAGCGTGGCTGCGCTTGGGCGCGGCGGTCGGGCTCGAGCGCGCCGAGCTCGAAAGTTTGCGACGCGTGCTGCCGGGCGTGCGCTTCGCGGTCGATGCGTATGTCAACTTCGCCCGCCAGGCGCCCTGGCAGGAAGCGGTGTGCTCGTCGTTGACCGAGTTGTTCGCGCCGCAGATTCACCAGCAGCGTCTCGCGAACTGGCCGGAGCACTATCCGTGGATCGAGCGCTCGGGGCTCGACTACTTCCGTTCGCGCGTCTCTCTCGCGCGGCGCGATGTGGAGCACGGTTTGCAGGTCACGCTCGATCATTTCGATACCGCGCCGCTGCAGCGGCGTGCGCTCGAGGTCCTGAAATTCAAGCTCGACGTGCTATGGGCGATGAACGACGCCATGGGACTCGCACTGGGACAATCCACATGAGCGACTTCGATGACCACAGCCGTCCCGTGCTGGCGGGCAAGTTCAGGCTGCAATGGGAGGCGGCGCAGGGTTGCCACGTCCTCTTGTATCCGGAAGGCATGGTGAAGCTGAATCGCAGCGCCGGCGAGATTCTGAGCCGCTGCTCGGGAACGCTCACGGTCGGTGAGATCGTCGCGGATCTCGAGCGCGAGTTCGCGGCACGCGGCCTCGGTCGCGACGTTGCGCAGTTCTTGACGCTCGCGAAGACGCAGGGCTGGATCGAGGCGCCGCCATGAACGCCGCGACACCGCCGCCAGGTCCGCCGCTCTGGCTGCTCTGCGAGTTGACGTATCGCTGCCCGCTGCAGTGTGCGTTCTGTTACAACCCCGTCGATTTCGCCGCGACCGATGCCGAGCTGTCCACGGAGGACTGGTTGCGCGTATTGCGCGATGCGCGTGCGCTCGGTGCGGTGCAGCTCGGCCTGTCCGGCGGCGAGCCGATGCTGCGCGACGACGTGGAGCCGATCGTCGCCGAGGCGCATCGGCTCGGCTACTACACGAACCTGATCACGTCCGGCGTCGGCCTCTCGGAAGCGCGGCTGAGTGCGCTCAAATCCGCCGGGCTCGATCACATCCAGTTGTCGTTTCAGGATGCAAGCCGCGAGTCGAACGACTACCTGTCGAACACGCGCACGTTCGAGCTGAAGCGGCGCGTGGCGCGCTGGATCAAGGAGCACGGCTACTCGATGGTCGTGAACTGCGTCATCCATCGGCTCAACATCGACCACATCGACGCGATCATCACGCTCGCCGACGAGATCGGCGCGGATTATCTGGAGCTCGCGAACACGCAGTACTACTCCTGGGCCTTGCTCAATCGCGAAGGGCTGTTGCCATCGCGCGCGCAGCTCGTCGCGGCGGAGCAGGTGACGCAGCGCTGGCGCGAGCGGCTCGCCGGACGCATGCGCATCTTGTTCGTGACGCCCGATTACTACGAGTCGCGGCCGAAGCGCTGCATGAACGGCTGGGGCTCGACGTTCATGGCGGTTGCGCCGGACGGCACGGCGCTGCCGTGTCATGTCGCGAAGATGCTGCCGGGGCTCACGTTCCCGAACGTGAGGACGAGCAGCGTGCGCGACATCTGGCTGCATTCGGATGCGTTCAATCGCTTTCGCGGCACGAGCTGGATGAAGGAGCCGTGCGCGAGCTGCGAGGAGCGCGACAAGGACCTCGGTGGCTGCCGCTGCCAGGCGTACCTGCTCGCGCACGATCCCGCGGCTGCAGATCCGGTGTGCGCGAAGAGTCCGCATCATGGTGTCGTCACGGCCGCGGTCGAGCGCGCGCAGCGTCCGTTCGTCGAAGAGAAGCCGCTGATCTTTCGTACGCCGGCGCGCTCGCGCGCGATCGCACCTAGTGCCCGCAGCCCACGGCAGGAAGCGGGCTAGCTCGCGGGCTCAGCCATCCGGTGGTGCTCCCTTCTTGTTCTGTTCACGATTCTGTGCGAGCGCTCAATCGGCAGGCCAGCCTATGTGAACGTGATTGCGCCGGCGTCGAGATCCGTGCGCCTCGGCTGTATCCCGAATACGCTGCCGACGAGGTCGCCTGCCTGTGCCAAGACCCTGATGCTATACGGCTCGCGGTCACCCATTTCCGGCAGGGGCGCCGCGGACGCCATGACCATTGAGATGCGCTGCATACAACGCAACGCGAATGATGCATCGTCCGACTGTGCTGCTGTCGCAGTGTGCGTCTGAGCATTCGCAAAGCCCCACGGCTCTCGTAGACTTCGCGCCCCTGCTGCGCAAGGCCGTGCCATGACCTGGACGTT
>JAEYXD010000190.1 GCA_023428645.1 Pseudomonadota bacterium | reverse complement strand
GTATCGCACCGTGCGTCTGTTCGAGCGCATGGGCGCCGCCGGCATCCAGCTCGAAGACCAGGTCATGCCGAAGCGCTGTGGCCATTTGCGCGGCAAAACGCTGGTCGCCGGCGCCGAGATGGCCGGCAAGATCGAAGCCGCCTGCGCGGCGCGCGCGAACAGCGACACGATGATCATCGCCCGCACCGATGCGATTGCGGTCGAAGGTTTCGAAGCGGCGCTCGAACGCGCGGAACGTTACGTCGAGGCTGGCGCGGACATGCTGTTCATCGAAGCACTCGAGACGCGCGAGCAGATGGCAATCGCGGTCGGCCGCTTTCGCGCACGCGTGCCGCTGCTCGTGAACATGGTCGAAGGCGGCGACACGCCGATGACGAACGCCCGCGATCTCGAAACGCTCGGCTTCTCCGTCGTGATCTTCCCGGGCGCGCTCGTGCGCGCGCTGACGTTCCAAGCGACGGACTTCCTCGCGACTCTGCGCCGCGACGGCGACACGCGCGGCTTCGCGCAACGCATGATGAATTTCAAGGGACTGCAGACGCTGCTCGGCACGGACGAACTGCTCGAGCAAGGCAGGCTGTGGGACAAGTCCTCGTCCGCGGGCGGCTAGTCGAACCGGCGCGTCAGGCGCCGTGGCGCGCCAGCCACGGCGTCGACTGCATGTAGTCGCGCTCGAACGCCTCGATCGCAGGCTGCATGCGGATCGCCAGCCCGATCTCGTCGACGCCTTGCAGGAGGCACTCGCGCCAGAACTCATCCAATGCGAAGGGAGTCTCGATGCCAAGCCCCGAGATGAGCTGCGCTTCGAGGTCCACGGTGAGATTCGGCTCGGCGGATGCGGCCAGCTGCGTGCGCAATGCCTGCGCATCGGCCGCGGACACGATCGCCGGCAAGAGGCCGTTACGCAGACAATTGTTGTAGAAGATATCGCCGAAGCGCGGCGCGATGACGACTCGAATCCCGAAGTCGTGCAGCGCGTACACGGCGCCCTCGCGTGAGGAGCCGCAACCGAAATTCTCGTCCGCGACGAGAATCGATGCGCGCCGATACGGCTCGCGATTCAGAATGAACTCGCCGAACTCCACGCCTTGCGCGTCGAAGCGCTGATCGTGGAACAGAAACTTCCCGTAACCCGAGGCGCGATCGAACTTCAGAAAGCGCGCCGGAATGATCTGATCGGTGTCGATGTTGAGCCCCTCGATCGGAGCGGCGACACCGGTCTTACGTGTGAATGCTTCCATCGGTCACTTTAGGAGCGAGAAATCAAGCGACGCACGTCCGCCAGGCGCCCGGTCACGGCGGCAGCGGCCGCCATCGCAGGGCTCATGAGGTGCGTACGGGCACCCGGGCCCTGGCGCCCGATGAAGTTGCGATTGGAGGTCGAGGCGCAGCGCTCGCCGGGCGCGACGACATCACCGTTCATCGCGACGCACATGGAGCAGCCGGCGTGGCGCCAATCGAAGCCCGCATTCCGAAAGATCTTGTCCAGCCCCTCCGCTTCGGCCTGCCGCCGTACGGATTCGGAGCCGGGAACGACCATCGCGGGTACGACCGCGGTACGCCCAGCGGCGATGGCCGCCGCGGCGCGCAGATCTTCGATGCGACTGTTCGTGCACGAGCCGATGAACACGCGATCGATGCCGATCTCCGTGAGCGGCGTTCCCGGCGTGAGTCCCATGTAGTCGATCGCGGCGGCGGCCGTCGTGCGTTGCGCGCCGGTCATGGTGTCGGGATCCGGCACGCGCCCGTCGATCGGCAAGGCGGCGTCGGGGCTCGTGCCCCAGGTCACCATCGGCACGATGGCAGAACCATCGACGGACACCTCGCAATCGAAGCGTGCGTCCGCGCGCGACGGCAGGGTGCGCCAATAAGCGAGCGCTACGTCCCATTCCCTACCGCGAGGCGCAAACGGCTTGCCATCCAGATAGGCGAACGTCACGTCATCGGGCGCGACCATGCCGCACCGCGCCCCGAGCTCGATCGACATGTTGCAGACCGTGAGCCGCTCTTCGATCGTCATGCCCGCGATCGTCGTGCCGGCGAATTCGATCGCATGTCCCACCGCGCCGGAGGACCCGATGCGCGCGAGCAATGCCAGCACCACGTCCTTCGCCGAAACGCCCGGCGCGCGCGCACCGTCGACCTTGATGCGCATCAGCGGCGGCCGCTTCATCCATACGGTTTGGGTCGCGAGCACCTGCGTCGTCTCCGACTGGCCGATGCCGAACGCGATCGCGCCGAGCGCGCCGTGCGTCGAGGTATGGCTGTCGTTGCAGACGATCGTCATGCCGGGCTGGGTGAGCCCGAGCTCCGGAGCCACGACGTGAACGATGCCCTGGCGCGCATCGGCGATGTCATAGGCCGCAATACCTCCCCACCGCACATTCTCGGAAAACTGCCGCAGGACCTTCGCGATGTTCTCGTTGGGTGCGCTCGTGACGTCGCGCGCGTGCGTCGGCACGTAATGGTCCGCGAAACCCACGACCTGATCGCGCCGCCGCACCGTGAGGCCGCGGCGTTTCAGCTCGGCGAACGCGTGGAACGAGCCTTCGTGCACGTAGTCGCGATCAACGTACAGCAGCGAAGGCCCGCCGCCCTTCTGGGCGACGACGTGACGGTCCCATACATGGTCGAACAGCGCGCCCGAGCGCGACACGGCTTGCGGAGCTGCGCTCATCCGGCCGTCTGGCGACGAAATTCCGTGGCGATCTGCTCGCCCGTCGCCACCCACACGCCGTCGCGCGCGAGGATGTAGTCGAGCGCCTCGCGCACGTACGTCGAGCGGTACGGCACGCCCATGATCCATGCGTGCAGCGGCAGGCTCATGATGC
>JAEYXD010000109.1 GCA_023428645.1 Pseudomonadota bacterium | reverse complement strand
TACCAGGACTTCGCTCGCCCCGCCGAAGACACGAACGTCTACCTGAGCACGGTTTACGCGATCAACGACAAGGTCAATCTCGAGTTCCAGGCGAACGGCGATTGGCGTAAGTCGACGTTGATCACGTCGCCGTCCACGGCGCTCACCGCGAACAACACGAAGCTGCTGGTGCCGGCTCACAACCCCGGCAACGAGTCGGGCTCTGCATTGAGCATGGGTTCGACGAGCGGAGCGGGTTGGCGCCCGTTCACGGGCTACGGCGTCCTGCCGAGCCATCTGGATCATCGCGGCGCGACGAACACCGAGTACACGTACACGACCGATCGCTTCAAGCTCGGCCTGACGTACGACATCGGCGATTCGAGCTGGAGCGGCGAGACCTGGATCAGCACGCAGACGACGCGCACGAGAATCAAGGGCTACGCGCCTCTGATGGGTCGCATGCAGGCTGCGCTGAATGGTGAGGGCGGACCCAACGGCAATCAGTACTGGAACCCGTTCGGCAACTCCGACCCGCGGGCCCCGGCGGTTTTCGGCCCCACCGGCAACGTGCTGAGCACGGGGTACAACCCGTCCCGCGCGAACACCCAGGAAGTCGTCGATTGGATGTGGGTGGAAGACAACTACGAGTCGCGCCGCGAGCGTCTGCAGTTCGTGGAGTCGATCGTCACGGGCGAAGTGATGGAGCTGCCCGCGGGAACGCTGGCGATGGCGGTCGGCCTGCAGGTGCGTGAAAACGTGATCACGGACCGCACCGGTCCTGCGGCGATGCGGCGTGATGACTACAACACGGACGTATTCCTCATCCCCGACGGCACGCTCGTCTACAACAACGAAGTGCGCGCGGTGTTTGCGGAGCTCAGCGTCCCGATCCTCGACAACCTGGAAATGCAGATCGCAGGCCGTCACGAGGACTTCAAGGATCTCAATCTGACGGCCACGAGCCCGAAGATTGCCGTGCGTTACGAAGCGCTGCCGTCGTTGGCGTTTCGCGCCTCCTTCGGCGAAGGCTTCCTCGCGCCTGACCCGGAAGACATGTATGTCCAAGAGAGCCCGAGCTGCTCGGAAGTGTTCACCGGCAACGATCCGTTCTATCCCGGTCGCACGGGCGGTCCGGCAGCCGTGGGCATCGCGGGTGCAACCAGCTGCGGCGTCGGCAATCCGAACCTCAAGCCCGAGGAATCGGAGATCTACAACCTCGGCTTCAGCTGGGAAATCATCAGCGACCTCGAGTTCAGCCTGGACTACCAGCACATCAAGTACGTCGATCGCATCGTGACGATGACCGCGGCGGACGTCCTCAATCGTGACTTCGCGAATTTCCTCGCGGCGAACGGCTTGACGGCGGCCTCGTACAATCGCGATACGCACGCGGCGCTGCGGGACGCCTGGTTTGCGGCCGGCATGTCGCCGGCGATCACCCGCGCTGGTCTGGTCGACGGCATCAATCGCCTCGCCTCGGTGGAGCGGATGTCGGAGAACCTGTCGTCCAACGAGGTCGATGTGTTCGACGCCAAGGTGAAGTACTCCTTCGACCTCGGCGACTTCGGCTACTTCAGCACGCAGCTGGCAAGCACGTATTTCTCGAAGTACGAGTACTCGAGCTTCGGCAACGAGCCCGTCGACGGCGTGGGCCTGCAGAACGGCCAGACGAACCTCGCGCCGCCGCTGCCGCAGTGGAAGCACAACTTCCGCGCGGCATGGGTGCTCGGGAATCACAACGCGGCGATCGCGGCGAAATTCCTGGATAGCGTGAAGTTCGACGCCGCGGCTGCGCCTGGCGCGGCGATTCCGGACCGCATCAGCTCGTACACGACGTACGACGCCCGGTACGGCTACACGTTCGACAGCCTGTCGTTCGGGCGGCTCGACTTCGGTATCGGCGTCGTCAACCTGACGAACGCAATGCCGGATCGTCTGCCGGTCGTGGGCGGTCTCGAGACGCGTCTTGGCGATCCGTTCGGTCGTCAGTACTACGCCGAGCTGAACTTCTCGTTCGAATAACACGCACGAATGTCGCTGACTTGAGCGCCACCTTCGGGCGGCGCTTTTTTTTTGCAGCCCGGCATTTGTAAGGCCAGTCCCGCACGCAAGGTCGTGGGTAGCCGCCGGTGGGGCCGTCGAGGCAAAATCGGCCCAATGGGCAAGTACATCCTCATTCCATTCCTGCTGCTGTTCGCCGGATGCACGCCGGCGCAGGACATCCAGCAAGCCGCGGAGTCGCTCGCGCGCGAACAGCCGCAATGGCTGTACAGCCCGCCGGAGAACGCGTGCCCGGCCGATGTGATGACGGATCGGCCTGCGCCGATTCGCTATCTCGGCGAGGTATGCATCGAGGACTCCAGGAAATGTGTCGAGGGCTGCAAGGCGGGCGTCGGCAACGATTGTTTCGCGATGGCGCTCGCCGTCGAGCCGATTCGAGGCTACACGCGGCTCGCCGATCGACTGTTCTATCGCGCCTGCTCGCTCGGTGTCGTGTCGGCGTGTTCGAACCGCGCGTCCAGCATGGCGACCGAGGAATCCGCATGCCAGGTGCGCACGTATGAAAAGGCATGCAATCGCAGCGATGCCTGGGCGTGTCTCACGCTGGGCATGTATCTCGCCCGCGGCATGGGCGTGCCGCGCGACTTGCCGCGCGCGCGCAGGCTGATCACGGAATCGTGCGAGCTCGTGGACGACGAGGAGTGGTGCAACTACGGCCTCGACATGCTCATGGAAATCGATCGCATCGAAAAGAAGCAGCGCGAGCGCATGATCGCGCCTGATGCCGGCAGCGATTCGCCGCTGCTGCGTCGCTAGCTGCGGCGCCTGGCCAATGCCGCGACGGGGGAGGCGCACGGGCGCGCGCAAGCGCGCGACGAAATCACGCGGTTCGCGTCGGCGCTGGCGCCTCACGAAGTGGTTGCCGAGCGCGCAAACGCGCAAGCGCTGGTTCAAGCGTTATCGCGCGGCGCCGGCGGGGCTGCAGATGTTCGTCGGAGTTACCGCGGTCGTACTGCTGTGGCTATGCGTGAACTGGATCTACCAGGTCGTGCGCAAGCCCTCCGAGCTGTTTTTTCCCGTGAGCGGCGTGCTGTTCAAATCGCCGAGCGAAACGTGGGAGACGTACGCGCCGATCTTCCGCCGTCATTCCACCGCGACGGTCACGCCCGATCTGTTGGCCGCGCTCGCCCAGATCGAAGGCTCGGGCAATCCCATCGCGCGGACGTACTGGCGCTGGCGGCTGCACTCGGACCCCTTCGAGGTGTATCGGCCCGCCTCGAGCGCGGTCGGTATGTACCAGATCACCGATGGCACGTTCGCGGAATCGCGGCGCTACTGCATTCACGATCACGTCGTCGTCGCGGACGGTCCGTGGAACGACTGGAAGTCGTGCTGGTTCAACAGCCTCTACACGCGAACGGTTCCCTCGCACGCGGTCGAGCTGACCTCGGCGCATCTCGATCGCAGCATCGCCAACATTCTCGCGCGTAACGGCATTCGCCACGCGACGCTGCAACAGAAACATCATCTCGCCACGTTGATTCATCTGTGCGGCGCCGGGGCGGGCAACCGGTTCGCGGCGCGCGGTTTCAGTCTGGCGCCAGGGCAGCGCTGCGGCGATCACTCGGCCCAGGGATATATCAACAAGGTGGCAGCCATGCAGCGCGTGTTTCGCAGACTCGCGGCGAGGGACGAATAGGCAAGTCGTAGCGAGCGTTTGGCGCGCTCATATCCGTGCTCGCGCCGCATCGGGGAACCTGCGTACGGCGCAATTCGTTCTCGGGATAAGCAGTTTGGATCGCCCCATGGAGGGCACGGAGGAACGCATGAGCATGAATGCGAAGAGCTGGCTTGCGCTGCCGCTGGCCGTCGCGCTCGTCGGTTGTGCGAGCACGAGCGGCGGACTCTCGACCTCGGCGGAGCGCCTGGAACGCGCCGCCGTGTCGTTCGAGCGCGACGCGTATGAAAGCCGTGAGGGGCGTCGTTACGAGAACGACGCGCGTGACCTCAGCGCCGAAGCGCGGGATTTTCGCGAAACCTTGCGGGACCGACGCGCCGATGACCGCGACGTACGCGAGGCGTTCGGTGAATTGTCACAGAGCTATCATGCGGCGCGCGACGAAGTGTCTCGACGCGGCGACCGTGAGGCGGAGCGCGAGTTTGCCGCCGTCACGGAAGCCTATCTGGACGTGGAGCGCGCCATGAACGGGACGAGGGACCGCGACCGCGATCGCTACGCACGGGACTAGTCCTTGACCGAAGTTTGCGAGGGGTAACCTTCGCACCGAGAGAGCGCCGCTGGCCCTGTGTCGCGGCGCTTTCTTTTTTGCGTCGATGGGCCGCCGCGGCGGCTCATTCGTAGCGACGGCCCCGGTGCTCCAGCCAGCCGCCCACGTGGGTGCCCTTCGGGTCGTGATGCGTCCAGTGCAGCACGCCGCCTTTGTCGTTCCACTCGTATTCCCCGAAGAATCTCACTTCGTCGCCGACCCGCAGCGTATCGATGCGCGGCGCCAGATCGATGTTGTGCGCGACCAGCAGCGTCTGTCCGTGCGGCAGGCGCAAAATGAAGCGCTGATGCCGCGAGCCACTGTTGTCGTCGGCGAGCAGCTTGTCGACGATGCCGCTGCCTTCGACTTGCAGGTTGCTGCGGCGCTGTTCGAATGCTTCCTTCAGGACGTTGGCGGCGGAGACGCGGTCCTCAATGGTGCGCGAAGGCTCGGCTTGACGCTGCAGCTGCAACGTCTGGACGCCTGCAATGAGCAGGAGCGCGGCAATGAGGACGTATTTGATTCGGAACATCGTGTGCGAGGCGTCGCGGTCGCGTTGGTTGTCGGCCTTGATGCGCGGCGGTCGAAGGCTAGCACACGACTCGATCGCTGCCAGGTCGCGGCTTCACGTCGAGGGGGGCTCGTCGTGCTTGTCGTGTGGGTCCTTGAAGTAGTGCTTCTCCAAGCCTTGCAGCAACGTGATGATGACGAACGAGAAGACCGCGCCGAGAGTGGCGAGCGTGTAGAAGCCCGCGCCGCACGCCAGGCCGATGGCACCGGCGAGCCACATATTCGCGCCCGTCGTGAGGCCGCGAACGGTGGCGCCGCTGCGAATGATCGCGCCCGCGGCGATGAACGCGACACCCGACGTGACGGCATTGATGATGCGGAACGGATCGAGTCCTTGTTTGCCGTTGGCCTCCGCCAGCTCGTCGTACAGCTCGAGCGTGATGAGCGTGAACAATGCAGCGGCGATCGCGATCAGTGTGTGCGTGCGCAGCCCGGCCGGCTTGTTCTTGAGCTCACGATCGAAGCCGACCATGGCGCCGAGCACACCGGCGATTGCGAGGCGCAGGAACATTTCCAGTGGTGGAAGGCCCGTCGTGTCCCCGGCCAGCCATGCGGTCATGTCCATCCGCCGCCCCTGTCATGTGCGAACGACGAGGAACGCGCAGCAGGGAGGCCCGGGTTCCCTGGAGGGGGTCAACGCGTGTGCCCCCGAACCTTGTACCATCGGTCTGCCGCGCCGCTTCGGCGCCCGAGAAAACAAAGGTAAACAGGGCATGTGTGACGAACATTCGATGGCAGACATGGCGGAGTTTCAGCAGCGTTCCAACGAGATCTCGCGACGCCGTTTCGGCGCGCTGTCGCTGGGTATCGGCGCCGCAGTGATGTTGCCCCGCATGGCTGGGGCCGTGGACGTGAAAGAAAGCGAAGTGACGATCGCGACGCCCGACGGCACCGCGGACGCGTATTTCGTTCATCCGTCGAGCGGAGCGCATCCCGGCGTGCTGATCTGGCCCGATGCGCTCGGCCTGCGCCCGGCGTTTCAGCAAATGGGCAAGCGGCTCGCGGAAGCCGGTTATGCCGTGCTCGTGCCAAATCCCTTCTATCGCCAGAAGAAGGCGCCCGTCGTGCCGGCCGGCGCGCAGTTCTCGGACCCCGAGACGCGCAAGGTCGTCATGTCGATGATGGGTGCACTAGACCCCCAGACGCATGTGACCGACGCGAAGGCATTCGTCGGCTTCCTGGACAGCCAGGCGGCCGTGGACAAGAAGCGCAAGCTCGGGACGACCGGCTATTGCATGGGCGGGCCGATCACGATGCGCACGGCGGCGACGTTCCCCGAGCGCATCGGCGCAGCCGCCTCGTTCCACGGCGGCGGCCTCGTCACCGACAAGCCGGACAGCCCGCATCTGCTCGTGCCGAAGATGAAGGCGCACTACTTGATCGCGATCGCCGAAAACGACGATCAGCGCGAGCCGAAATCGAAGGACGTGCTGCGCGAAACGTTCGCGACGGCGAAGCTGCCGGCGGAAATCGAGGTGTACGCGGGCGCGATGCACGGCTGGTGCCCGCCGGATGCCGCGGTCTACAACGAAGCACAGGCCGAGAAGGCCTGGAGCCGCATGCTGGCGCTGTTCAAGACGGCGCTCGCTTGAGGAACTGGCGGGAGTGGCCTTGCCACTCCCGCTGACTTAGCAGTCCGGACGCAGCCACAGCCACACCGCAACACAGAGCATGACGAGCGGCACGCCGAGTTGTGTCCACTGGGGAATGGGCATGAACTGAATCAGCACGGCGCTGCCGGTCATGCCGATCGTCGCATACCATTTCGCGCGCCGGGGGACGGCGCCGTGCACGCGCCATGCGCGGATTTGAGGTCCGTAGTACGGATGCTCGACCAGTCGGCGTTCGAGCTCGGGAGAGCTCTTGCTGGCTGCCCAGGCCGCGAAAATCAGGAAGGGCACCGTCGGCATGACGGGCAGCGCGAGTCCGATGACACCCAAGGCGACGCCGATCAGCGCGCAGAGTCGCCACAGAAAGATTCGGGAGGAGCGCAGCATCCGCGGCAGTGTAGCCGGGCTTGCTGCGCCCTGGGGTCCGAAGAGGGGGCGCGATCAGCCGATCGACTTACTGACCATTTCGGACAGCTCGCTTTCGGCGCCGCTGGCCGAAACCGCGCGCACCGCGAAATAGTACGTGCCAGTGGGCAGTTGATCGAACACGTAGCGATCGACGCTCGGGTTGTCGACCGTGACGGTCTCCGTGAGCGCATCGCTCGCGGTGCCGTACGCGATCACGTAACCGGACAGATCGGTGAGCGGCGAGCCATCGACGTTTTCGGTGGGAGCGGTCCATGCGAGCGTCGCGCCGTCCACGCCGCCGCCCGTCGCGGGCTGGCTCACCGGCGCAGTGATCGGGGGATTGGATACGCTCGCGCTCGACCCGGGATTGCCGCTGCCGTCGGCGCCGCCGCCGAGGCATCCAGCCAGCATGCCGGAGCTGAGAACCAGTGAGCCCAGGACGAGTGCGGAGCGAAGTCCGCGAATAGTAGCTGCCATGTTGCGTTCCCCTTGCTGCCCCTCGCTGTGGGGGACAGGCTGTTGCTGTAGACCACGAGCAACGGACGCAACGTCAGTCTCCCGCGAGGGCAGCGGCGCGCGCATCCCGACACTGCGGGATCGCGCTCGCGCTTGAAGACGCGAGGTCTTCAGCCGGCGGACAGAAAAGACGGCAACGAACAAAACGCACAATGGTGGTTGGCTATTCCGTTCGGCAACCCCGCTATCGTCGCTATCTCAGCGAGACCGGAGGCTTTGCGTCCCCGCCTCTCGGCGGGTTTGCCCTTTCGCTGTCGAAAGCAGGCCAGACGGCGCTGCACTTCCAACGGAGCGCAGTTAACAACGTGCGGTAGCGCCGAACAATCGACGGATTCCGGACGTCTGGGTGAGGCGACAGAGTAAGGTGCGAGACTAAGGCGAACCCTGAACGTGGCGCGTTGCGATCAGCGCCGGACTTTAGTCGTGAATCGGCATCGGCGCCTCGTCGTTCACGAGCCAACTGCGATCCCAATTCGCCAGCTCGAAGCGATTCGTCGAGGGAAATCCCGGCGGACGCACGCGATCGAAGCGCGGATCGAATTCGATCTTCGTCGCGTAGCGCGGCTCGCTCGCCGACAGCGTGCCCGCGGTGAGGCTGCCATAGATCCACAGCGTCGCGGAGCGCGCATGCTCGATGTTCGTGACGATGAAATGGCGGCGCGCGAACACGGCGGCGTCGATGCGCAGATCGCCGCGGCCCGTCACGTACGGGCGAGCGATCTCGACATTGCCGTCGGATACCAAGCCCAGATAGTCGTCGGAATCGCCGCGGCGTGGATCGTGCGCGTAGGTGAGGCTGCCTTCGATGACGATGCGCTGCGGTGAGTACACGAGCACGCGGCCATTCACGACGCCGCGCACGTAGAGCGTCGCCTTCGGGCCAGCGAGCAGATACACCGGCTCATCGCTCGCGTAGCGCGCGTGCTCGACGACTTCCGAACGCCGCGACTGCCACGAATAGCTGCCATCGCCCGCGAGCGTGATATGCACGTCATCCTCGAAGCGCCGCACATGGGCGTCTTCCTCCGGAGGCGAAAGTTCGAAAGGCGCTGCGTGCCGGGGGAAATCGATGCGCCCGGCGGACGTCTCCAGGCCGCCTTGAAACATCTCGTTTTGCAGCCGTCGCGAGCCGCCCGCGAAACGTAGATTGCGCGCCGCCGTCGTGACCTTGCCCGTGAATTTCGGTCGCGCGCTCGACGTCGCGCCGACGAACACGGCGGAGTTGCTGTGAAAGCGCCCGACGATCTCGTCATCGTGCAGCTGGACGTTCGGATCCCAGCGATCGACGACTTGCGAGAATTGCGAGAACGCGAGCCGCGAGAACAGCAGCTTCGTCTGCATGCTCGATCCTTGATCGGTCATCGTGACCTCGGCGGCGATCTGCTCGAGATCCATGCTGTCATCGTTCGCCTCGCGCTTGAGGACGGCACGGTACTCGCGGCCGTCTTCCTGCCAGGCGACCTCGGTGGTGTCGGCTTTCACGAGCGTCTGCGCCGCTTGCATCACACGGTCGAGGACCGTCGCCTGTACGTGCGGCGCGACCTCGACCTTGCGGATGCGCGGCACATCGAAATTCGGCGGCAAGGGCGGGGCGGGTGTGGCGCTCGGGGCGTCGTCGAACGTGATCGCGGGCTCGTCGACCTCGCTTGCGAGCGTGGGCGTCGTGATCGCCGCTGCCTGCATTCTCAGGAGCCGATCGGCGAGTGTCGCGTCGATCTGTGGCTCGATGTCGAGCTTCGGTGCGGTGGGGCTTGGCGGGGCGGATTCCGCTTCGGCCGCAACGGGCGGCGTGGCCTCAGGGGTCGGTTGCGAAGTCTGCCGAGGTGCGCGCGGCGAGACCTCTTCGATGAACAAGATCGGCGTCGCGGTCGGATCACCGGAACGCACGTTCATGCCGGTGATGACGAGCAACAGGGCGAGGTGGAAAACCGCGGAGGCCGTGCAACCGATCGCGGTGCGCGACCTCGCGTGCGCGAGCGCCGCGCTCAGGCGCCTTCGAGCTTCGACAATGGCCAACGCTCGCACCACTCAACCCCGAAGGTGAGTACCCCAGGCGGCGTATCGTGCTCCCCAAACAAGCAGGCTTCAACCGACGCCGCTGCCGTCGCGCAGCAGGGGAGGGATGGCCGTTCTAAGTTAAGTGGCGCTGCGCAACTCTCAGCCAATTCTCTTACTGACCAGCTGCGACGCGTCGCTCTCGCCGCCGCTGGCGGAGATCGCCTTGACGGCAAAGTAGTGCGTTCCTGCCGGCAGTTCGTCGAATACATAGGTCGCAACGCTGGGGTTGTCGATGCGCACGCTCTGCGTCAGCGCGGTGTCCGACTCGCCATACATGATGATGAAGCCGGTGAGATCGGTGAGCGCGGTGCCGTCGGTGTTTTCGCTGGGCGCCGTCCAAGAGAGCGTCGCACCCTGCTGCGCGGCGCCGCTCGCGGGCGCCGAGACGGTGATCGCGAAGCCGGGCAGCGCCGCCGTGCTCTGGCCGTCGCTCGTGGATATCACGATGTCGGCGTATACGCCGGCGTGTGCCGCGGACGGCGTGCCGGTGAGCTGGCCGGTCACGGTGTTGAATGTCGCCCAGTTCGGCTTGTTGCGGATCTGGAAGCTGAGCAGATCGCCGTCGGCATCGTTTGCTTCCGGCGCGAAGGCATAGACGACATTGGCGGCGATGCTCGTGGGCGCCACGCCGCTGATGGCCGGTGCGCGATTGCCGTGCGCGTCGGGGACGTGCGCCTGATTCGACACCGCGGCAGGCGCCGCCGTGTTCGAGTTCGCGCCGCCGCCGCCGCCTTTGCAGCCTGCGAGCGCGCTCAGTGCAATGAAAAGGGAAACAGTAGCGGTCAGTCCTGATCGGCGCACGTGCATTCGCGTCATCCTCGTGCCCGCTCACGCGCATTCCGTGTGCGGGGGTCTATGGGTCACGAGCAAGTGACGCGATGCCACGGTTGCAACGTTGCGTGTGCAATCGCTGCAATCGATGACGTCGACGAGCACGCTACGAAGCGTGTTCGGCAACCCCGCTATCTCCCACTGGAAGACCGGAGGCTTTGCGTCCCCGCCTCGCGGCGGGTTTGCCCTGCTTATCGAGGCTGCGGCTGTGCATCCGCATCCCGACGCGAGCAGTTGACAACGGCGCGCGCGGACGAACAACAGTGTCTCGGCGCTGTTTGTGTGACGCGCT
Organism: Pseudomonadota bacterium; assembly: GCA_023428645.1. GTDB lineage: Bacteria > Pseudomonadota > Gammaproteobacteria > Steroidobacterales > Steroidobacteraceae > Steroidobacter. Next base: position 2,166 of record JAEYXD010000109.1, on the reverse strand, counting down.
CGACAGAGCGGCGCAACACGGAATCCGTCGTAGGCCATGCGTCAGCACATGTCTTAGCGACGAATCCGGTGCGATCGAAGCCGGGGCGGTGGGCCAAGTTGAAATCAGCTTCTTATGGAGCGCGCGCAGGCAGGGTCGCCAGTCTCGAAGGTCAGGGAACCTTGCGCGCCGCGGCGCTTTGGTATCACGACGAAGAGAGCATCGTGCCGCCTCGCCCTGCGCGGGTTGAGGCGGCAAGGCCATGCCATTTTTTCACGATTGGAGATCTCTCATGCTCGAGCCGAAGGAATATCCGAAGCCGCCGTTTCCGCCGCAGTCACAGCACGTGCCCGGTTCCAGCGAAGACATGCAGCCCGCGCCGGACTACGGCGAGGATTCATACGTCGGCTCGAACCGCTTGAAGGACAAGGTCGCCTTGATCACCGGGGCGGATTCGGGCATCGGCCGCGCCGTGGCGCTCGCATTCGCGCGGGAAGGCGCGGATGTCGTCGTCAGCTACTTGAACGAGCACGAGGACGCGCGCGAAACGCAGCGGCTCGTGGAGTCCGCCGGCAGACGTTGCATTCTCGTGCCCGGCGACATCTCGCAAGCCGGCCATTGCCGCGCGCTCGTGCAGAAGACCGTCGAGGCGTTCAAGCGCATCGACGTGCTCGTGAACAACGCCGCCCATCAAATGACGTTCGAGTCGATCGAGGATATTTCGGACGCGGAGTGGGACAAGACGTTCGCGACCAATCTCTCCTCGATGTTCTACATCACCAAGGCGGCCGTCCAACACATGAAGCCGGGCAGCAGCATCATCAACACGGCCTCGATCAACGCCGATACGCCGAATCCGCAACTGCTCGCGTATGCGACGACGAAAGGCGCCATTCAGAATTTCACGGGCGGGCTCGCGCAACTGCTCGCGGAGAAGGGGATTCGCGCGAACTGCGTCGCGCCGGGACCGGTCTGGACGCCGCTGATTCCGGCGACGATGCCGAGCGAGAAAGTGCAGCACTTCGGCGAGCAGGTGCCGATGCAGCGTCCGGCGCAGCCCTGCGAGCTTGCGCCGGTGTATGTGATGCTCGCGAGCAATGAGTCGAGCTACGTCTCGGGTGCAACCGTCGCCGTGACGGGAGGCAAGCCGCTCATCTGAGCGGCTTCGCGGATCATCGAGGCTCGGCCGGCGCCGGGCCTCGCGGCGGCTCGCCGGTGTCGTTCATCGTGCCGCTCGGCCCCGTCATCGCGGCGTTCGGGTCCGTCGTCGACGATTCCTTCCGCTCTTCATAGCGCGATGCTTCATTGGTCGTTGCCGCCGGCGGGTCGGCGCGATTGCCGATGCCGTCCGCGTTGCCCGGCCCGTTGCCCATCGACTTGCCGTCATCGTTGCCGCATCCGGCCAGGCACAGGAAAGCGATCGACAGCACACTCGCAAATTTGACATGCATACACCGACTCCACGATCGACCAACGTCATCATTCGAAGAGCCGGCGCATGCCCTGGGTTCCCGCACTGCGTCGATCAGCCGGCGGACTCCCGCGCGGCTGGCTTACGGCGCAGTCGCAGCTTGGGGATGAGCATTCCAACCTCGGATCGATAGCGCACGTAACGTTGGCCGAAGTGCGCGATGAGATCGCGCTCCTCGAACCAGATGCCTAGCAGGATGTAGCCCGTCGTCGCGACGGCGAACAGCAAGTGGCCCGCGGTCATCGTGGGCGTGCACCAGAACGCGAACAGAAAGCCGACATAGAGCGGATGCCGAACATAGCGATACAGCGCCGGCGTGCGGAACGTCGGCTCGGGCGGTACGCGGCCACGGAGATTCGCGACGACCTGGTGCAGGCCGAACAGCTCGAAGTGGTTGATCAGGAATGTGCTCGCGACGACGAGCGCCCATCCAGCCCAAAAGCCGACCTGCAGCGCCAATGCCCCCGCCGAGCTGTCGACCGACCATACGAGCGCGGTCAGCGGACGCCATTGCCAATACATCAACAGCAGGGCGAGGCTCGCGCACAGCACGTAGGTGCTGCGCTCGACGGAACGTGGGACGAAGCGGGTCCACCAGCGCTTGAAGGCCGGCCGCGCCATGACGCTGTGTTGCACGGCGAAGATCGCCAACAAGCCGGCATTGACGAGGACGGCAAGCGGCCAGGGGCTCGCGGGTCCCGAATCGATCGACTTGG
>JAEYXD010000018.1 GCA_023428645.1 Pseudomonadota bacterium | reverse complement strand
ATCCATGTGTGATTCGCGCCTGCGTCCCATGTGAGCTCCGTCTCCAAATCAATTCGAGACCGGGACTTCAGCACGACACCCGCTCAGAGACTGGGAATTCTGTCAAAGAATGATGATCGAGGACGGTAGCCTGAACACCGCCTACAAACAGGTCGAGGAACCCGTCACGCTCGGCCACCAACGCAAGAGGCAGCAGACCTCCGTCGCCCCCACTCCCGCCACTGCCCCACAAACACACTGCGTTTACTCGCAATGAGCACCAATTCTCCGTCGCCCGCGCCATCGCGACATAGAGCAACCGCGCATCGTCGGCTTCCTGCCCGCCCGGTACGGCATGTGGCCAAGCCGCCGCGAGCCGTCCGCGACTGTCGTTCGGCATCGCTCAGCCCTGCGGACTCTCCGTCATCTCCTGGCAGTACTGCCGCAACTGCTCCGGAATGTCCTCCGGGCACACACCGCACTGCCGATTGCCCGGCACGGCGTGATCGATGAACTTCGGGTAAGGAAGATTGAGGTTGCGCATCAGCTCCACGAACTCCACGAGCGTGCGCTCGCCGCCGAGTCGTGGGTTGCGCTGTTTCTCTTGCGCAATGCTGGAGACCCAGCGGCCTTGATAGTCGTGGGCGGGGTACACCAACGTTTCGTTGGACAGACTGAATAGCTTGCCGCGCACGCTTCGATACAAAGCATGCGCATCGCCGCTCTGAAAATCGGTCCGTCCGCACCCATCGATCAGCAGCGCATCGCCAGTGAACACACGATCGGTGCCGACGATTGCGAAATGATTGTCGGTGTGTCCTGGCGTGTGCATTGGATTCAGCCGAATGCCGCCGATCTCTACGGGCACTCCTTCCTCCATCGGGACATCCGTGCAAGGCAATGCATCGAGCGCGGGCAGCGCGATGCGACTGCCGGCTTCCCGCTTCAGTATCGTCGCCGAGGTGATGTGATCGGCATGAATGTGCGTGTCGATCGTCATCACCAGTTTCAATCCAAGGTCGTTCACGACCTTCAGGTCACGCTGCCATGCAGGCATGACCGGATCGATGAGCACTGCTTGCCGCGTCTCATCACATCCGAGCAGATACGTGTAGGTGGATGAGACCGGTTCGAAGAGCTGGCGAAAGATCATGATGAGGTCCTGGGTTGTGCCTTGTCGGACGCGCGCAGCAGCGCGTCCACTGCAGGCTCGAGCGCAGCAAGTCCGGCCTTGCGCCCGAACGCGAGAGCGGCATCGCGTGACGCGCCGTGAGTGATGCCCGCATCGAGCGCCAGCATGGCGCCGGCACGATTCGCGCTACCGCAATGGACGAGCACGGGTCCCTTGCTCCTGGCTTCTGCAAGCTCGCGCGAGAAGCGAGCGATCGCATCTGGAGTCAGGTCCTGCTCACCGGTGATAGGAAGCGTGACATAGCGCATGCCCGCCCGTTCCGTTGCGCTCGCCTCATCGAATCCGAGCTGCTCGGCCGGTCCGCGCAAATTGATGACGGTGCGCACGCCCTCTGCTGCAAGAGCAGACAGCTCTTGCGGTGTCGGTTGTCCGGCCGCGTACAGATCGGCCGCTGGTCGTAGCAGAACAGTCACGATGTACTCCCTGGCACTGCGGTGGTCGGCGCGGCGACGTCGGCGCTCGCGGTCGTTTCTGGATCCAGTGCTGTCATCGCCTGATGCTGGCTCAGGAACACGCGCCCCGTCAGATGATCGAGGAATTGCGAGCGCTGGAGCCGGTCGAGCACGGGCCCTTTCACCTCGGATAAATGAAACGTGACGCCGGCTTGTTTCAGCCGATCGTTGATCACTTCGAGGCTGTCGAGCGCACTGGCATCGATGTAGTTCACCGCCGGACAGACGAGGATGACGTGCTGAATGTCGGGCGTCTGGGCGACTTCGTCATAGAGCCGATCCTCCAAGTACCGCGCGTCGGCGAAGTAGAGGCTTTCATCCACGCGCACCGAGAGGACGATCGGACTCGTGATCACATGATGCCGCTTGATGTTGCGATAGTGCTCCGTGCCAGGCACCTGACCGACGATGGCGATGTGCGGACGGCTCGTGCGCCAGAGATAGAGAGCGATGGACAGCAACACACCCGCGACGATGCCCGTCTCCACGCCGATCGTGAGCACGACGACAATGGTGATGGCAGTGGCGGAAAAGTCGCTGCGCGAGTAGCGCCACGTGTGCGCGATCGTCGCGAAGTCCACGAGCGAAAGCACGGCGACGATGATGGTTGCAGCGAGCACTGCCTGCGGCAGGTTCTTGAACAGTGGCGTGAAGAGCAATGCCACCACCGTGATGCCCGCGGCTGTCATGACGCTGGCGAGCTGAGTGCGCGCCCCTGCATCGAAATTTACGACCGACCGCGCGAACCCGCCGGTCACGGGATATCCACTCGTCAGCGCCGCCGCCACGTTGGCCGCTCCGAGCCCGATGAGCTCTTGATTGGGCTGCACGCGCTGACGACGCTTCGCCGCAAGTGTCTGGGCAACAGAGATCGATTCCACGAAACCGATCAGACCGATGAGGATCGCCGCGGGCAACAGCTGGCTCCATGTGGCGGCGTCGAATCGCGGCAACGACAATGGCGGCAGCCCCGCGGGAATGGCGCCGACGACACGCACGCCCCGGCTGCCGAGATCTCCCAGCGCCACGGCGGCTATGCTGACGACAATCGCGACAATGGGTCCGGCCCTGGCAGCGAAGTCCGCGCCTGATGCGCTTACGCCCAACCGCAGGAGGAGCGGCTTCAAGCCACTACGAACCCAAAATAGAAACGCCGTCGCGAGCACGCCGATGATGAGCGTCGCGACGTTGGCATCGGGAAGACGAGCGAGAAGCGCAGGCACGATCTGAATGAGCGTGTCGCCCTCGGCGCTCACACCGAGCAGATGCTTTATCTGACTGGCGGCAATCAGCACCGCCGACGCTGTGATGAACCCCGATATCACCGGATGACTGAGGAACGTCGCGAGCGATCCCAAGCGCAGCACTGCCATGCCGAGCAGCACGACACCCGAGAGCAAGGCCAACGTGAGCGCTGCGTCGACATAGCCGATGACACCCGCACTCGCGATCTCGCCGGCCGAAGCCGCTGTCATCAGTGACACGACCGCCACAGGTCCCACGGACAATGTCCGACTCGTGCCGAACATTGCATACGCGATCAATGGCGCGATGCTCGCATAGAGACCCACTTGCGCAGGCAGCCCCGCCAGCATCGCGTAAGCGAGACTTTGCGGGATCAGCATGAGCGTCACGATCAACGCGGCGAAGGAATCGCGCGCGAACGACTCACGATCGTACTCGCGAAGCCCTGCGACGATGGGCAGCCACCGCGAAATGCGCTGGCTGGCGCGATCGGCATCGATTGGGGTGGCCATCAAGTGTTCAGACTCGTGCGACGTCGTCAGGAACGCTCCTCAGTCCTGCTTTGTTTGCCCACTGCGTGCGGCGTGCGAAGAGAGAGCGGCCCCGCTGTTCGTGTCGCACCAGGTACTCACGTCATTGAGCGCAGTGCCAACGAACCGGCGCCGCCCTTTGCCGACATCACGCCGTGAAATTGCACTCGTGAGATCTCGCGCCGCGATCGATGAGCGGGACAGGCGTGGCGCCTGTCCCGGATCGACATCAATGCTTCTTCGGATGCTGCTTCTTCAGCGGCTGCAGATACTTGCTGAACGTCCAGTCGCCTATGCGCTCGCCCTGGCGGCGACCCACTTCCTCGGCGGTACGGAAGTGAATGCCCTGCCAGATCCGGACATCGACCATCTCGCGCTGCACATCGGAGATGCGGCGAAATTTCCGGGGGTTGACGCTGGCGTTCGGGTTGGTCGTCCACACCGCGAATGACAGCCGATCGGTGTCGAAGAACCTTTGTAGAACGGTTGTGATGGCCGCGGTCAGGCAGTTCGCGCCTGAGCTGTAATCGGGATACGGCGGTGTCACCAGCATCGGCGTCCACGCGGCGTTGCCAACGGTTAGCGGATTCCCATCTGCGCCGCCTTGTTGAATCGCCGTGATCGGCCGCCAGTAGTTGTAGTGATACTTCGCGTCGTAAACGCTGATCTGCGAATCGGCGGCCGCGAACGCGGTGAGCGCAAAGAGTCGCGCCGCATCGCCCACATCGGCGAGATGCTCGTTGGCGATCCCCCGCAGCGCCTCGTTCCATTGCGCGAAGAAATTGACGCTCCAGAAATGCGCGGCGTCGGTTTGTTCGTGGGTACGTGCCGTGCTCGCCGCCGAGCCCAGCGCCTTCACTTCGTAGTAGTCGAGAACGTAACGCCAACTCCGCAGCTGCGGCGGCGGCGCTGGACGGAACTGCTTGGGATGCTTCATTGCGAACGGCGCCGTGATCGCGAGGAACGTGGCCGCGCCTTGTGTCACACCCGGGGTGGGCCGCCATTTGCCGGGCGCCTCGCTGCCGAGGAAAGGCGGCAGCGCTATCGTCGGGCGATACAGCGCCAGCAGCGCCGCCGCCGCTTCCGCGCCGACGTCCAGACCCGCATCGCCGGGATAGCTTGCCGCCGGATCGGGCACCTCGTCGAGACATGCGGCATCCGCTCCATACAGCCCCGTCAGCACGCCATGCGCCGCCGCCGCGACGGCGGCCGATGTGGACCCGTGACCACGCGCCGCCTTCTCATATTGATAGGACTCGAACTTCCCCTGGATCGCTTGCACCGCGTCGTGCACCGACGCCTGGACCAGGGCGATGTCGAGCAATCCCGCGGGGCCGCCGCGGTTTGCGGGGTACTTGCCGCCCTGCACACAACTCACGGTGATCGCATTCCAATCGGCGACCACGCCCGCCTGCACCGAGGGCAACCCAGCCATTGAAACGAGCGCAATCGCGCCTGTCAGTCTCACGATCTCTTTCACGATGATGCTCCCCATGAAATTTGCCTGGCCCGTGGACAGTAAGGGCCGAGCGTTGGAGCTGCCGTTGAAAGGACCGTGGGAATCGCGGGGGAAGATTCCCGCTTTAGAACCTGGCTTTGGTTTCGACCAGGAACTGCATATCGTCGATGCTCGAATCCCCATCGAGCGGAAAGGCGAGATCGATGTGAATGATGTTGCCGAGGCCGGAGCGCGTGCTGCCGAGACGCAGACCGATGCCGATATCCTTGAGCACGCCCTGGCTCGGCGTGTTCACCTCGCCTCGACCCCAGGTGCGACCGGCATCGAAGAATGCGGCACCGCCGACGCGAAACAGACGAAACGGATACCAGTTGGTGAAGTAGCGCTGCTCGAGCGTCAGCAGCGCTCGAGCGTCCCCACCTTGATAACGCAGCGGATAGCCGCGCAGCCCGTTGTCGCCACCCAGCAGAATCTGCTCGTCCAGATCGAGCGCACGGCCGACAGCCGCCTCGACGCCGGCGAAGAACAGACGCCTGTCGGATTGCCGTAAGTAGTATCGCGCCCCGGCATCCAGCAGCGCATTGTGCAGTTGTCCGTCTTCGAGGCGAGCCGCGAACGAGCCATTGAGCAACAGCGTGGAATCCTCGCCGCTGCTCCCGGAGCCGTGACTGGCCTTCGCCGCGACGATCAACGCGTTCCGATCCGAGCCATAGCGTTCACTCGCATAGCCCAGCTGCACGCTCAGCTTCATGCCGAGATGAAAGTCCTCGGTGCGACCGATCTGGTCGTGATTCTTGAACTTGCCGAAGCCATCCTGCACCAGCTCGAAGCCGATCCATGGATAGACGAACTTGCGATCGTCGGGCACGAGGTCATGGAGACTCGTGCCTGGCAGATGGCGAAATTGCGCCGCATCGTAGGTTGCGCCCACCGTCCAACGGCGTACCCAGCCGTTGTCGAGCCCGCGCGACCACCCCCATGAAAGCGAGGCCAACTGCTGACGCACTTGAAACTGGTCGACCACCTCGCCCAGGTCGTACAACGGCTGCGTGTGCTCGTCGTCGACGACCTGCATTGCCGCCGCCCAGCGCGAATCCAGTGCATAGAACGGACGATCGAGATCCAGCGCTCGCAGGGATCCGTCGCTGTTGCTCGCGTACTGCGCGGCGACTCGCCACCAGGAATCGAAGAGGTTACGGTCCTTGTATTCGAACAGCGTCGAGTCGCGATCGATGCCGGACCTTCTCGCGATCGACAACGACGTGCCGGTACCCAGCAAATTCTTCTCCTCGAGCTCGATGCCCGAGGTGTTCTTTCCCCCGCGACGGCCGAACGAGAAACCGGGATTCAACGTCCATACATCTCGCGTCACGACGGCGAGATCGACGCGGCCGTCGACGAACGCGACCGGGCGTATCGAGGCGTCATACAAGTAACGTGCGTCGCGCAGGATGCGCTCTGACTCATCGACGAGACGCTGCGAGTAGGCATCGCCGCTCTTGAACAAGAGTTGCTGCCGGATGACATCGGGCTGAGTGCGGATGTGCAGCTTGTTCGCCAGCCGATAAAGCGCCTTGTCTTCCTTCGGATCCTCCAAGTCGAAAATATTTCCCGGGTAGACGAAGATCTCTCCGATCACGGCTCCCATCTTCTCGAGCGTCGGACCATCCGGAATCGTCTCTTGCTGCGTTGCCGGCGGCTCGTCCGACCACGCAAGCGAGGCCGCGAACATCGCGATCACGACAGCCGCACGCCAGAACTTTCCGGCAGGACTCTCGTTGCAACGTCGGCAGGACATCGGCAGGCGAACCTCGGCGAACCGATCCGACCGGTAGGACGGACGAGGATGCGCGGGGCAATCGCAACATCAGTCCACGGTCGCGCCGCCAATCGATCGGTCAGAACGTGTTCGTGAAGGAGCGCGTTGCGAGATGTGCCGATGACGATCGCCATGCAACGCAACTGCCGCATCGGTGACGCCGGAATTTTTTGTGTTTGGCCAAGGGCCGTAGGCATTCGCGGACGACGTCACTCATTCGTCCTCGTTCGCATTTACTGCACTAGTAACGCCATAGGAATCCGGCGCTTGGGACGAGCGGCAACCACGTATCGGTGTTGCTGCGATAGGTCACGCCGCCGCTCGCATCGGTGACGCTTTCGTACTCGATGCAACAGATGTTCGATCGCGCGGTCGCGTTGGTCGCTTCCACGAACACATCCAATACGCCGTGGCTGAGCGCAAATACACGAGTGATGCGAAAGTCGAGGGAGTTGAACGCGCTGAGGCGAGCTCGATTGCGCTCCACAGTCGCAACGCGCGGCGTCGCGGACTGATCGAAGGCTAGCGCCGTCGTCGGCCAGCCGCTGTGATAGCTGTTTGCGACCGAGACCGTCCAGGGCCCCTTCGACCAGACGACGGCGAGATTGATGGCGTGCCGTTGATCCCAGCTGCGAGGCACGTCGCGGCCGTCGATACGATCCTGCACCTGTGACCACGTGTAGCCCAGCCATCCGCTCCAGGAGCCCCACTGCTTCAAGCGCAGCAGGGTTTCGATACCGTAAGCGCGAGCGCTGCTCGGGTCGATCATGACGCGGTCGTATTCCGCCTCGGGAAACAGCACCAAGGGATCGAACATGTTCTCGAAGCGCGGACTCAGGCGCCGGTAGCGCTTGCGATACGCCTCGACACGCAAGTCGAATCCCGACTCGAACGCATGGTCGAAGCCCACGATGAAATGATCCGCGAACTCGGCGGGATGGAAGCGATCGATACCGTCCTCGACCTGCAATTCGTTGATGCCCTGTGACTGGTAGAAGCGGCCCCAACTCGCACGCAAGCGCGACCCGGCGCTCAGCGCATAGAGCACGCCAAAGCGCGGGCTCCACTGTTCGCCGTCGCCGGATCCGTCGTACGTCTGCGTATCGACCCGCATGCCGCCCTGAAACGTCCACCGATCGTCGAAGTCGGCGCGAACATCCCAATAGGCATGCGTCTCGTACCCCTCGGGCTCGGGTGTGAGGCGGCGCCGCGAGTGCATCGCCGGCGAGCCCACGAAAGGCGCGCCTTGCGACCAATCGATGTCGCTCGCGTAGTCGTACCTGCCCCACAGGCGCCGCCCTTCGGCGCCGACGCGATGCTGCAGCGTCGCGGACTCGAACGAGTTGTCCCATCGCAGGCCGATGACGCGAAAGCTGCGATCATCGGTGACGACGGCGGTGCGCAAGGGCTCGTCGATACGTCCGCGACGCCGATTGTTCAGGTCCGTGTACGACACGATCACGCGTGAATCCGCGGCCTCCGACCACGCGTGCTCGAGCGTTCCCCAGACGTACGCGTTGCGATATCCGGCCGTCACCTGCTGCGTTGCGCTCGCCTGCTTGGCCGTGATCTCGTCTCGTGACACGAGGAACTCCAACGCCGCGTCCGTACGCTCGCCGAGCGCATAGTCGAACCGGCCGAACGCATCTTCGTAGTCCGGCTCGCCATAATCTTTCTCGCTGAATTGCGCGAGCTCACCTAGATTGCTGCGCCGATACGACAGCAGCGCATGGCCGCGCTCATCCGCAAACGCCGCGGAGCCGAGTGCCGAGAAGTGAAACAGGTCGAGCCCGACCTCGAAATACCGTGGCCGACCAGGACGAATGCTGCGCGCATCGATGATCGCGCTCATGCGATCACCGTAGATGACTGGAAAGCCGCCGGAGTGAAACTCGATGCCTTCGATGAGCCGGGAGTCGAGCAGGCTGACCGGGCTCATGAAGTTCTTCAAGTGAAACGGCTCGTAGAGCCGCAGGCCGTCCAGGATGATGGCCATCTCGCCAGGCAGCCCGCCGCGCACTGGACCGACGCTCGAGAATCCGTTCGTCGCGCTTCCGGGCAAGCGCTGCACCGCGCGCAGCGCTTCATCCGCGAGTTGTGGCAGGTCCTTCAGCTGCTCTTGCGACAAGAACGTGCGGGAGGCGCCAAAGTCGCTGTGCAACATGTAGCGACTCGTCTGCACGACGATCTGCTCGACCGGTGGCTGGGTGAGGCCGGGCGCGGGTGTCGCGGATGGCTTCGCCGCCGGGTCTCGAACGACCGAATAGATCTTCGGCGCGGCTTCGCGGAGCGACAAGCCGTGCGGAGCCAGAATCTCGCGCGCCAGCGCGACCCCTGAAGTCGCATCGGGTTCCGACAGCACGCGCAGTTGGGCAGGGACCGTGCTCGTACTGTAGATGAAGACGAACCCTTCGCCGCGCAACTCGTCCAGCACATCGCTCACGCGGCGGTCGGCAAACGGGGCCGCGAGCACCGTCGTTGCGAAGCATGCGAACGCAGCCACCAGTGTTGTATGTGCTCTCACGCCAGGACGACGTCCGCTCGACCGTTCACGCGCGCGTTGCGCCTATCGTCTCGCACGTGCGACGACACGCTTGTTGATGAGACCGACACCGAGCAGCATGCCGATGCGCGCAACGCGTCGGGTTCTCGGGCGGCAAAGTATAGGGCAATCAGCACATACGCAGCGCTGGCGTGCGCCGCGGGACAGGAGCGCAGTACGCAGCGAAAACCACGGCGAGCGCCACGAACAGGCCGCACGGTTTCGCACCTCGCGCCACGAGCGCAACGTCGGCGGGATCGCCGGTGCTAGGGAGATCCGTCGTTCACGCCGATCAGGATCACACCGGGCTTCGTTTCATCACGATGCAAGGACGTGCTCGACAAGACCGCGGCCAACGCCGCATCGGGCGGCAGACCGTCGATGGAGCCGTGCAGTATCTCGCCGGCGGCCAGCAATCGGGCTCGTTCGGATTCGTAGATCAATGGTTTGCCCGTCTCCCGCGCCACCCATTGCAGAAATGCGGCCAGAGACACGTTCTCGATGGCGTATGTCGGCGCGATCTCTGTCGCCCATCTCCATTGCTCATCGCTCGGCGAAATCCGACTCCGCTGCACGCTGCCCGCCAGGGATACCGTCAGCCGCTCACCGGCGTCCGCAACGTTGCTGCCGTGATCGCTCTCGATTATGACCCGGCCTTCCCGAACGCTGACATCGATGCCGTCGTCTCGTATACGGACCTCATACTGAGTGCCGATGTGCCGCACCGAGCCGGCGCTCGTGCTGATCGTGAGCGAGCCGATATTCCGGCCGACACCGCTGTCGACGTAGACGGCGCCAGCCTCCAGAGCGAAGCGATCATCGGCGGCGATACGCACGGCCGTTCCTCGGTCGAGGCGAACGGAAGCACCCGTATCGAGGACGAAAGCGGCTCGCGCGTCGCTGCGAATGGAGTCGCCCACCGCGATCGGCCGACCTGCGTCGATGCGCGTCCACCCTTCCTCGCCGTGAGCCACGAGGATCTCCCCTTCCGTTCGCACCAGCGTCGCGATGGTCTTGCCTTGATCGTCATCGTCCAGGTATCGCACGGTGATCGCTGCGCCAACGGCCATGGCACACACCGAAGCCGCGAGTGCCCACGCGCTCACGCGCCGACGGCGGCGCGCGGCAATCATCCTGCCCCATTCGGCATGAACGGCAGCCTGCACCTGCGCCGCGATAGCAGAGGACGGCTCCTCGCGCGCACCGACGCTGCGCAGGAGATCCGCGATTTCCGCGTCGTCTGAAGGGAGGTCGTCGCGCTCGCTCATGGACCCTGCCTTTGCATTCCGGCGAGCACATCGCCCGCAGTGGCGCCGAAGACGGTTTCCAGCGCCTCGCGAAATGCGCGGCGCGCGCGCGCAAGTAGCGACTGCGCCGCAATGACACCGACACCCAATGCCTCTGCAATCTCCTCCACGCTCATGCCTTCGATGTATTTCCACTCGAGCACGTCGCCGTAGCGATTCGGCAACCGGTCCAGCATCGAGCGCACGATCTGGCTCGTCTCCTCGGAACTGTAGCCATGGAACGGCTCCGCGGAGGCAGGTGCTTCGATCGCCTCGAGCGCCGCGCGGACCTCGTCATTGTCCTCGACCGGAATCGCGTGATCCGCATGGCGCCGCTGTGCTCTCAAGTGGTCCACGACCTGGCGCCGACAGATCTGGCACAGCCACGTGAACAAGGCGGCCTCCCCGCGGTAACTCGCGAGATGCCGCATGGCCTTGACCAAGGTTGCCTGGACGACCTCCTTGGTTGCATCGGCATCCCCCTGGAGCCGGGGCGCGGCAAAGCGATACAGGCGCGGGAAATACGTTGCGAAAAAACTGCGAAACGCAGCCTCGTCGCCCTTCAACATCAAGGCGACCAGCTCGCTGTCGGCGCTCGCGGTGTGGTTCACGTTTGGAGCCATGCGAGTGGTAGGACGTCGTCTCTCCCCTGAATCAATCGCCTCACCGTGATTTCCGCACCCCCATCGTAGCCACGTTCCATGGTTTTCTCGATGCGATGCCGCGATCGTGGCGAAGGGAACATCGCATTGCGACCGGGACGTTAACGCCACCTGCGGGCGAGCCGGCGGACGCGATCCTTGGTCGGTCGCCTTCGGAACCGGCTCGCGAGCTACGCGGAGATGCCATGCCAGGCCTCGTCGTCGCCGTCGGCGACCTTTCATTCGAGCGCGTTCGCGGCGCCACGAACAAGCTTGCGCACCTTCCGGCGCATCGCTCGAGCACCCTCAGCATCGGGGCGGAGCTTGCGATCGGTTGGGCCGGACTCCCGGGATGCGCGCGGTCCTGCAAATGGAACGATGCACGTGGACGCGCCATCCACGTGTGGCACTACGGGCACACGTTCACGGACGGCCGGGCACCGACGCACGTCGATGCGGCGCTCATCATGAGCGATTACTTGCAAGGCGGCATCGAGTCCTGCTTCGACTACGAAGGCTCGTTCGTCATCGTCATAGCCGATATGCGTGCGAATCGGGTCCATGTCGTGCCCGATCGCTTGAGCTCGCAGCCGGTGTACTACACGCGCAAAGGCGACGACGTCGTCATTGGACCCGAAGTCAAGGCGCTCACCGCCGCGCTCGACATCGAGCCAAGACTGTCGATGGAAGGCGTCGTCGGCTTTCTCGCCAACGGCTACAACATCGGCACGCAAACCCTGTTCGCGGATGTCCACAAGCTCGAGCTGGGCAAGATGTTGACGATCGAGCTCGAACCACCACGGCGAATGAGCTCCCGTCGGTTCTGGCAACTGGACTTCGACACGCCGGACGAGCCCTGGAATCGACGCGACGCCGAAGACGCGCTCTTCGAGTCCATCAAGCAAGGTCACCGCATCCTGCTCAGCGATGCACCAAATTTTCAGCTGCTCCTGTCGGGCGGCGCGGATTCGCGCGGCATTCTTGGGACCTGCGCGGTGCTGCGCACGTTACCGACCAAGGCCGTGACGTGGGGATTATCGACCGAAGTTCCTGGATCGGACGCTTCGATCTCGCATTCGCTGGCGCAACGCTGTGCAGTGCCGTGGGATTTCATCGTCACGGGAACCGAGGGCTTCGTCGACAATTGCGAGCACTGGGCCTATGTGTCCGAGCTCTCGAACGACAACTTCGGCTGGTATGCGGAAGGGTTCGGTACGCTCAACTACATGCACGAGATGAGCTACTCGTGTTCATTCATCGGCGATGAGTGTTGGGGGTGGCGGGGGTTTGCACACGACGAGGTTCAGGCGTACGCAAAGGTGCTCGCACCGAGCGTGCCACCTTCGCTGCTTGCGCTGCTGCGCGAGGAACGGCGCGCCGCCGCAGCGGAGTCCTACCTCGCCAACATCAGCGATGCGATGCGGGATTGCACCGCGCGGGACTGGAATGAGCGCAAAGACTTTTTGTATCTGCATGGACGAGTCGCACGATTCATATTCGCACTCGGCTACAACCGTGGCCATGCCACCGAACAGCGCCGCCCGTTCCTGACGCGCGCCGTGCTCGATGTCGTGCGCCGGCTGCCGAACGAAGCGCGCGTTCACAAGAATCTCTATCTCACGATGCTGAAGCGGCACTTGCCCGAGATGGCACGAGCGCCCTACGCGAGCGTCGATAGTCTGCCGGACTGGAGCTACGATCTGCGCGCCCGCGAGCCGCTCCGCGGACGCTTCATGGATCTCGTGCGCAATCCTGTATTCGCCTCGGGCGTGCTCGGCACACTGCTCGATGCCGAGAGCTTCGCCGCGCTGCGCGATGCATATTTTGGGGAGGCGCCGACGCCGGTCGCGCGCGAGACTCGGGCGTCCCAGGTCATGAAGTCGCAGATCAAGGCCTTGCTGTGCCGCAGCCCCTGCTACAAGT
>JAEYXD010000226.1 GCA_023428645.1 Pseudomonadota bacterium | reverse complement strand
GCGAGGTAAACTCGTGCCCGCGAGAAGACCCGAGCTTACCGTGGGGTGGGCGCACGGGTCCATGCAAGTGGGTCCTGAGGCAGGCTGCTTTGAGATTCACATCTCAGTCCGAGCGCCCGGATCGGAGCTGTGCGGGCTGATTTTTTCGGATGAGTCACTGAGGACGTTTCGTGCTTTCGATCAGACCTGGACTCCATGTAGTAAAACGCTTGTTCGGAGCCAAGCCTCGGGATCTCGAGGGAATCGCCGTGGAGCGGTGGGAGATCGCGCCCGCAGTGAACGGTTTCGTGCAAGCCGCGAAATACTTACCTGGTCAGATCGAAAGAATCCGCCAGACCGAATTCGGCCATATGGAGGACGTCCTGCGCGATCTGCGCGGCGGTTACGAGATCGTCCACGGTGCCACGATGGGTTTCCGACTTCGCGACGTCGACCTCGTGAACGGAGTGCTGTATGCGCCCGGCGCGGTGCGGCACCTGCGGCCTCGTGCAGGGCGCGTTCCCCCTCTGTACGGGCGGCCGGAGGAGGTCGTCAAAGGCGCGCTCTACGAGACCTGGAATGGCAATCGCTGGTTCGGGTGCTGGTTGCTCGGCGATTGCCTCACCTATCCGTTGGCGGAGCAGATCGCACAGCCGTGCACGACGAGCGCGCCGCCCGCAGGTCATCAGCGCGAATACGAGTCGGTGCTCGCCATGAACCCGCGTCGCATCGCCAACGTGCATTTCGAAGAGCTGGTCATCTTCCATGACGTGCCGAGCAACGAAGGCAAGCGGCAGCGTGCTCGAGAATTTCGCGAGCGTGTGATCGGCACGCGCTCGTACGATTCGCATCCGGGCGTCTTCCTCGTGCGCGGCTCGGCCGGCGACAAGCGCGTGCTCACGAACGAGCAGGCCCTGTGCGAGCACCTCGCGAGGACGCGTGGCTTTCGCATCCTCGATCCGCTCAAGTCGTCGCTCGACGAGATCGCGCGGGCATGCGCCGGAGCGAAGGTCGTCGCGGGCGTCGAGGGCAGTCATCTGGTGCACGGGCTCATGCTGATGCCGAAGGGATCCGCGCTGTTCGTCATTCAACCGCCGGAACGCGTGTGCTCGGTGCTGAAGGCCGCGGTCGACAGCCAGGAACAGGTCTTCTCTTTTCTGGTTGCCGAGGGCGGCCGCGACGAATTCACCGTCGATCCAGACGAAGTCGATCGCACGTTGGATCTGCTGCACTAATCATCGAGATCGTGATCGCATGCTGTTGTATCTGATTCGCACGGACTACGCTCGCCACGGACGACAGTTGACGAATCCCGCGTTCGTTGCATTGAGCGTGTATCGCTTCGGCCGTTGGGCTTTGCTGCGCAAGAATAAGCTGCTCAGGTGGGTGTGCCTGAAGCTCTATGGTTTCGTGAATCTGTTCGTCGCGAACATCACGAAGGTCTGGATCCCGCCGCAGGTCTCGATCGGCGACGACTTCCACATCATCCACGCCGAAGGCTCGCTGTCGATTCATCCCGACGTGGTGATCGGTCATCGCCTTGGTGTGATGCACAACGTGACGATCGGAACGAACATGCGGCCCGGCGCGCCCGTCATCGGCGATGATGTTTTCATCGGTGTGAATTCAACCGTGCTGGGGCCTATCAAGATCGGCGACCGCGTGCGCATTGCCGCGAATACGGCGGTGACGACCAACGTGCCGTCCGACTCCATCGTCGTAGGATCGCCCGCCAAAATCTATCCGCGGCTGACGCCATTCGCCCGCCCCCCCGCCGATAAGTCAACTTAATGTGGTCGCCATCGGGTGCCCGCTCCGACGCGATCGCCGAAAGGTGAACGCCGTCGCATTTTTCGCTCAGCGACGGGCCACAATCGGCGCAAGTCGTCGTGCCTCGGGAACGTGGCGCGATCGTTTCAGCAGCCTTCTGAGAATCCATTGAGGCGATTTCCTATAACGAAGAACGCTTACGCAGCGTAGCTTGTAGGAAGTGAGATCGGCGTCCCCGGGCGGGTGTCTGCATCTGTGGACAGATTGAGTGGAGGTTGCTTTTACGAGCAACATTCGCGTCAGCACTCGCCACACCGGCGGATGTGCTCTGGTTTTCTTGATTGTTGAGTTGGCATATGGCCAGCACATCGATCGATGCGCTGCCAGGTGGTCGATTTCACGCGGCACGCGAATGTAGCGATTCTAAGGAGCGATCAATGATTCCGTTCAAGTTCAAGGCCAATACCAAATGCGCTGCCGCATCTGGCATTGCACTGCTGGCAGCCAGCCTGCTCTCAGCGACTGCGTGGGCAGCGCCGACGGCCCGCATCACCGCCTCGCGGACTTCCGGGCCCGCACCGCTCGCGGTGCATTTCGATGCGACCGGCACGACCGATTCCGATTCCGGCGTCGATACGTTCCGCCAGCTCGGCTATCGCTTCAGCTTCGGCGATGCACAGTCCGGCACCTGGACGTACTCCGGTTTATCCCGCAACGAACAAATCGGCGGTCCGCTCGCGGCGCACGTGTTCGATCGCGCGGGCACCTACACGGTGCAAGTGACCGCACGCAATGGCGCGGGTGCGGTGAGCACGGCCTCGGTGACGATCACGGTTCAGTCCGCGGACGAGGCGTTCGCCGGCAATCGCACGGTGTGCTTGTCGCGTTCCAGTGACTTCTCCGGATGCCCGTCGGGTGCACAGCAAACCACGGCGTCCTCGTGGCCGACGTTCCAGAACAACTATCGTTATCTCCTTCGCGCCGGCCAGGATTTCACCTCTCTCGGAACGATGCGACTCGCGACCAGCAGCGGCAACGGCTTGTCCGACGTGCAAGTGAGTTCGTTCGGCTCGGGTGCCAAGCCAATCACGGGTGAGATTCGCGTCGACTCCGGCGATGCGGGCGACACCGCATGGCCGCGTCGCCTGACGGTTGCGAATCTCGATGCGCGCCACATCCTGCAGTACCGCGGCGGCTTCGACCTGCTGTTCTATCGCAACGACATCGTGCGCGGCGGCAGCATCTGGCTGGCCGACGCCTTCGATTGGTTCCTCGAGAATCAGCCGGGCTCCAGCTGGCGCAATCCCGAGAACAACTTCATCGTCGAGAACGTCATCAATCCGAACTATGCCGTCGACGGCCCGACCGGGCGCGGCACACGGCTCGTGATGATGGGCAACAGCGTCGATCGCACCGAGCAGCACAACGCGCGCTTGTGGCAGTCCCACAAGGCCGTCGTCGCGCACAACTCGCTGACGGGCCGCATCGGCGATCCGTACCGTCACACCTTGAAGATGCATTCGCGCGGCACGGACGCGATTCAATCGACGCTGACCCTGCGTCGTGCGCAGCGCCAGCGCAGCAGCGAGATCGTGATCGCAGACAACCGTCTGGGCAGCGATTCGAGCAACATCAACTGGCTGGGTGCCACGTCGCCGCAGAACGGCGTCGAAGCCGAAGGCCTCGAGAAGGTGATCTGGGAAGACAACCAGTTCCGCTACGGCACGAACTACGCGCGCGACATCAGCTGGGCGGGGCGCAACATGACCGAGCGTGGCAACCGCAACATGACGGCGAACCGTGCCGCCAGTGTCGGTCCGGGACACGACGAGGCGCTGCCGGCTGATTGGCGGGGGCCGTACTACACGGGTCAGGTCTCCATCAAGACCTGGTTCGCGGGTCAGGTCATCACGGTGCCGCGCAGCCCGACCGGGTTGGCCGTCGAATAATCCCAAGGATTCGCGACGCAGCGAACGCCCCGTGCTTCGATGAAGCACGGGGCGTTTTCGTTTGCGGGGCTCGGGCGCCTGGGCTCAGAGCACGCTGCGTGCCCAGCCTTCGCCGAACAAGAGGATCATGAAGAGGTTGGCGCCGTACCCCAACACCATTCCGAGCGCGAGCAGGCCGAGGGAATACAGCTCGCGTGCGGGGCGCATGAGGCCGAGCCGCTTGAAGGGCAGTGCGAGTGTGACGAGCGAGGGCAGATCGGACAGCGCGACGCACCACACGATTCCGGGCAGTCCCCACAGGTGCCATGCGATCGGAATGCTCGTGCAGATCCAGATCGTGCGGACGACGTTCTGAAAGAATCCGTACCGTGTCAGGCCGAGCGCAAACAGGGAGTTCTCGATTTGCGCGAGCGTGATCGTCGTCGCGGCGCGAATGCATAGCAGCTGCAGCATCCAGCCCGCGCTCTGATAGCGATCGTCGAACAGGATGTCGACGACGGGCTGCGCCAGCATCATGAGGCCGCCGATCGGCAGGAGTGTGACGGCGTCGAGACGCAGCTTGGCGCGGTAATACACCTCCGAGAAGCGAGCCGGCTCTTCGCGCTGCAGGCGGCTGAAGACGGGATAGAGCACGCCGCTCGTGACCGCGGTGGCTGCTTGCACGACGGCTTCGGCGATGAACACGGCCATGCTGTAGATACCGAGAGTCGCGATGCCCATGTAGTGGCCGAGCAGCAGCCTGTCGCCCTGCTTGCCAATGAACGTCATCACCGACGAGCCGAAAATCCAGCGGCCGAAGTTCAGGATTTCGCGCTTCGCTTCCGGGTCCCAGCGAAAGCGATTGCGCGTGCCGAGCCAGCTCATGTGACTCGCGATCGTGCGCACGGCCGAGGAGGCGAGCCCGCCGACGACCAGGGCCCACACGGAAGGCGAGAGCACTGCCCAGGTCACCGTGACGAGCATGCCGGCGAGTTGCGCGCCGATGTTGATGGCGGCGAGCTGTGTCACGGCGACTTCGCGCCGCAGGCGCATCAAGCTCGTCGACTTGAAGCCGTCGATGACGATGCCCACCGCCGCGACCGGCAATAAATACAGAATCTGCGGCTGCTCATAGACGAGCGAGAGCGGGTACGCGACGAGCGCCGCGGCGCCCCACAGCGCCAGGCCACGCACGACGTGCAGGGCCCACGCGGTATCGAGAAACAGCGGGTCATCGCCGCGCTTGTTCTGGATCACGCTCTGTTCGATGCCGATGTCGGACAGCAGCGCGAGACCGAACATGAAGGTCACGATGAGCGTCGCCAGCCCGAATGCATCCGGGAACAGCAGGCGAGTCAGAATCAAGTTCGAGCACAGCCTGAGGATCTGTCCCAGGAGGTAGCTCGACAACTCGATGACCGAGCCGCGAATGGTGAGTTGTCTCAACGAAGCTATGGCCACGATCGCTCACTTTTCTGGACGCATGGGACGCCGTTCGCATCCGCCCGGAAGCGGACGGCGGACGAGTGCTGCCTCATCACTAATGACCGGCTGCAGCGCGTGGCACTGCTCCGCTCGCGAGCCAGCGGGCGCGATGCTCGATGAGTGCGCTGCGGCGCTGCGCGCCGACCTGGCTCCACTCGTATTGCTGTGCGCGAACCCGGCACGCCGACTGCAGTGCCTGGCGATAGCGCGTGTCCTGCTCGAGCCGGCGCAGCGCTTCGGCGAAGCCGTCGACATCGCCAGCCGGCACGACGACGCCCACGTCCTCGTTCGCGGTGAACGCGCCCGCGGTGCCCATCGGGGTCACGATCGGCACGACGCCTTGCGACATTGCCTCGAGCGTGACCTGAGGGCCGCCTTCCTCCCAGGTCGGCAAGCAGAACACGGAAGCCGAGCGGTACACCGGGCCGATATCGGTGACGTAGCCGAGGCACTTCACGTCGTCACGCTGCAGGATGGCCGCGTATTTCTCGCCGACCTCCGGGCTGATCGCGCCCGCGAGCAGCAGGCGGCCTTTCACCTTCGATTTCGCCCACGCCTCGAGCAGCACGGGCGCGCCTTTACGGATGTCGACGGTGCCGACGAAGACGACCGTGAACGTGTCGTCGGGATTCAAGAGCGTCGTCGTGCCGCTCAGTCGCCGCTGGCTCCAGCCGTAGCTCGTCGCGATGCAACGCTCGGCGGGGTAGCCGTACGCGACGACCGATTCCTTGACGAACGGGTTCGGACAGAAGACGAAGTCCGACGCGAAGATCTGCCGTCGTTCGCTGTCGATGATTTCATCGGTGATGCCGGATTCGCCGCTGCCGAACGTGCGATAGGCATCGGCGAGCTCATCGCGGCGGCGCTCCTGGGTGGAGTTGATCATCTCGCGCACGACGAGCACGTCGCGGCTCTTGAGAACGGCGCAAATCGGTTCCGGACTCTGCAGCCACATGTACGCGACGTCGAACGGCCGCAGGCGCCCTTGGGAGGCTTTCAGCAGCCGCTCGCCTGGATTCTTGATCCAAGGCTTCATCCAGCGGTAGACGCGTCGATGCATCAAGGGCCGAATGAACGCCGGGCGCGGGCCGCCCTCGCACGCCAGGACATTGGCCCGGACGTCGATCGATGAGTTCGCCATGCTGCCGAGGATGGAGCTCATCGTCAGCGCGACGCCGCCTTCCGCGTAGTAGTTGGGGAAATAGGCTTCGATGCTGAAGGAGTCAGCGTCCGTTGTCACAGCGTGCCTCGCGTCGGTCGCGAATTTCTAAGAGGGGTTGCTCGACTGCGCCGCATGTCCGCGGCCGCTGCGAGACTTTCGTTCGTGATCGTACTGTAGGCGATCAACATTCCGGAGATCGCCCACATCATCAGATCGAATGCCGTCATCGCGATGTGAAGGAACGATCCGATCATGCAAGCGACGAGAATCAAGCCGAGCGCCTGGCTGTCGGGTGCGGAACTTGCGGCTCTACGCGACGCGAAGTAGCCCTTGGCCAGCGGCGACAGGAGAAAGATCGAAACGAGCAGCAGTCCGATCAGCCCGTAGTACAGGACGACCACCACGAAGCCGTTGACCATGTCGATGATTCCCTGGCCTTGCCGCAGATGCTCCAGCTGGTTCATCACGAAACGGTCGCCGAGCCAGGGGTGGGCTGGAATCAATCGCAGCGCCGAGTCGAGCAGGTCCTGCCGGTACGTCACGTTTTCCTTGTCGACCGAGCCGACGAACGGCAACGCCTTGAGCAGGCGTCCGCCCAAGGGTGTGAGAAGAATCAGGAGTCCGCCCATCACTGTCGCGGCCAGCGCCTTGATCGTGCGGGTGATGCCTTTCGGCATCAGGAAGTAGTACACGAACATGATGGCGACGGCGGTGATCCAGGGGCCGCGAGAATACGCGGCGAACAGACCCAGCCAGAGCCAGAGCGAGACACCGATCGCGCGCATTTTCGAGGTCTCCTCGCGCTGCAGGTACAGCCAGAAGCCGAAGGCGATCGCGAAGATGTAACCGAGGTAGAGCGCGTGTCCGGCCGTGACCTGCGCACGCAGGCTGCCGGCGCGAAACAGGAACGCGAAATCCTGCACCGCGCCCCAGTTCGCGCCGACGATGACGTAGAGCATCCAGTTGCGCGCGGATTCGAACACCGCGAGCGGCGCGAGAATCGCCGCGCCGAGCACGAAGCAGTACATGGACTCCGTCAGACTCTTCGAGCTCGTGATCGCGCGGCTGAAGGCCAGATACGGCAGCACGATGTCGATGAACAAGAGGAAGCCCCGGCGAC
>JAEYXD010000009.1 GCA_023428645.1 Pseudomonadota bacterium | reverse complement strand
AGCATTGCTACTCCCACCGTCACTTGAATCAGTGCGATCAGATGCGGCGGCGTGCCGCTCAGTTTTTTCGCGGCGATCGATGCCAGCGCATAGAAGAAGGCGGCCGCGAGCGCCATCAGGACACCGCTCAGGTAGTCCGAGCCCACGCTGTCGGCGTGACTGGACTGCACGATCAGCAGCATGCCGATGAAGGCAAGCAGCAACCAGCCGATCTTGGTGGCCGTGAGCTTCTCCTTGAAGATCAAGGCGCCGAATGCGACCAGCATGAACGGCTGTGTGTTGTAGACCGCGGTCGCAATCGAGATGGAGGCTCGCGAGTAGGACGCAAACAGCAGCAGCCAGTTGACGACGATCGCCGCGCCACCCAATGCGGAGATGGCAACGACACGACGGGTCAGATGATCTCGAGTGAGTCCGAGCGCGCTACAAATGACCAGCAGGGTTGCCGCGCCGAACGCGCAGCGCCAGAAGACCACCTCCAGGACGCGTTGTCCCGAGAGCAGGACGAACCAACCGATGGTGCCGGAGATGATCATGGCCGCTGTCATCTCCGCAGTCCCGCGAACCCTTGGACTCATGGTCGTCTCCGCGCCTGTCGATAGCCGATAGCATGATCTTCTCGGGAGGCTTATTGCATGCTGGCTGGAAGGTATAGTCAGCCGTTGACCTAATATGGTTAGGCGAGATGCAGTTCTCTGGAGGGAAAGTAAGGTGATCGATGCAATCGACCGGAAGATCATCGAAGCGCTCAAAGCCGATGCGCGCATGTCACTGAAGGATCTTGCGCATCGCGTGGGACTGTCGTCGCCCAGCGCCTCGGAGCGCTTACGCAGGCTCGAAGAGCGCGGGGTGATACGCGCGTTCACTGTGGATCTTGATCCGCAGGCGCTGGGCTATACGCTTCAGGCCATCGCGCGCGTGCGTCCGCTGCCGGGAAAACTGCAGATCGTGCAGAAGCTTCTGCAAGAGATTCCCGAGTGCACGGAGTGCGACAAGGTCACTGGCGAGGATTGCTTCATCGCGCGACTGATTGTGCGCTCCATCGAAGATCTCGACGACATCCTCGATCGCATCGCGGACAAAGCCGAAACGAGCACGGCAGTCGTGAAGTCGCAGCCGGTGCGGCGCCGGTTGCCGCCTTTCTTGAGCGAGGAGAAGAACAAGAAGTCGCCACGGGTAAAGCGGGTCTGACGAATGCGGAAGTGCGGTTCGCAGGAGTCATCACGAGTTCGAACGCGCTGAATGAATGCCGGGTTCGCGCTATGACCGGGCGATCGACGGCTATCGCCAGGCACTGCAGCGGGCACCGCACCGCATCGATTTGCTCGTGGGGTTCGGCTGGTTGTATCTCGCCATCGCCGCGCCGCGCCGCGCCGCGCCGCGCTCATGATGCCGCATGCGAAGTGACCTTATATTCCACGCCTGAATCCAGGAGACTCACATGGAACATTTCACCGGCGGGTGCTTGTGCGGCAACGTCCGAATCGTGGCATCCGGGCGTCCGTATCGAGTTGGCATCTGTCATTGCATGGACTGCCGCAAGCATCACGGCGCTCTCTTTCTCGCCACAGCGATCTTCCCGCAAGAAGCAGTCGCGATCACAGGCGACACGCGGGACTACAAGGGACGGCACTTCTGTCCCCACTGCGGCTCGTCCCCCTTCTCACGAAGCGCGGACGAGGTCGAAGTGCACTTGGGAACGCTAGATGCGCCCAACCAGCTGCAGCCCACGTACGAACTATGGACCGTACGTCGCGAGTCGTGGCTGCCGCCGTTTCATCTTGCGAAAGGATACGAAGGCAATCGTGAGGGAACGAGTCGCTCGGAGTGAGCCGAGCACGCGAACTCCAACGCGACAATGGGTGCAACAGGCGGGGCGAGATGAATTGCCGAGTTCGCTAGCGACCGCGCGCCGCATGCGTCATCTGAATGGGCTCTGCACGCAGCGCTTCGATCGACAACGTCATCGCGGCGGCCAGCAGTCCCGCTGCATTGCTGCAGCGGGACCTTGACAAACGGACGTCACTCCGTTCGACGTCTACCAACGCTTCGTGAGCGCAATACCGAACAAGCGCGGCTCGAGCAGTTGTACGCCACGCGTCAAACCGAGCTGCTCGGACTGCACCGACAAGCCGACGATGATGTCCTTGTCCGCAAGATTCTTGCCGTACACCTGCACATCGACATCCCAAGCGGTGTTGCGGAAGATCAGACTCGCGTTGTAGTTGTTCCAGCTCTTCAGCTCATAGTCGGGCGTGTTGAAATGCGACGCATACGAGCTCGCTTGACGGTAGTAGTCGGCACGCAGTGTCGCATCCCAGTCTCCACTCAAAGCCAGCGTGTACTGAGCGCCGACCGATAGCGTCCACTCCGGCGCGCCTGGCAGCTGATTGCCTTTCAGATCGACCGGCACGCCCGCACTCGGATTGAGACCGAAAGCCGCGTTCAGCGCCGCGGATCCGCACAATCCGGCGCCAGGCAGCGGCGCGAGGGCAGCAGGCTGCAACACACCCGCGTTGATGGCCGCGATGACGTTCTGCAGCGCCGCTTGGTTGACCACACACCCGCCTTCCAGCGACTTCGCATAGTGAAGCGTCGGATCGCCCTGTGTTCGATCGAACGGATCGATCGATCGTCCGGCCGTGATCTCACTGTCGAGATAGCCGATCTGCGCATTCAAACGCAACGCATCGATCGGCGACCAGACGGCCTCGATCTCCACACCGCGTACTTCCGCATCGAGGTTGTCGACCAGACTCGCGAATCCGTCCAGCTTGCTGAACTGGTAATCCTGGTAGTCGTACATGAAGGCGGTCAGATTCAGCGTCATCCGCCCATCGAGCAGCGAGTTCTTCGCGCCGATCTCGAACGCATCGACCGTCTCGGCGTCGTACGGCGCTGCGGAGCCGAGCGTCGTCGGCGTATTGAAGCCACCCGCCTTGTACCCGCGACCCACGGTCAGGTAGAGGAGCGTGTCGTCCGTCACGTTCCAGTCCAACGTGACGCGTCCCGTCGTGGCATTGGACTCGATCGTTTCCGGCAGCACTCGGCTCTCATTCCAGCCAGGCGCGCCGACGACGCCGCCCTGACCCACCGGGGAGAGCAGATTCACCGGGTAGTACACGCGACTCTTTTCGTCCTCGGTGTAACGGGCGCCAACGGTCAGCTTAAGCGCGTCCGTCAGATTCCAGTAGAGCTCGCCGAAGGCCGCTTGCGATTCCAGCTCATACGGCGTGTAGACGAAGAAGTAGTTGTGGCCCAATCCGCTGACGGGAATGCCCGGCGTCGCGTCGTAGTAGCTCGTATTGCCGGAGGCGCGATGAAAGGCATTCGTCGCGTTGGTGGACGTGAAGGTCGTCGTCGAGCGTTCGAGATTCAGCGCGAACAAGCCGATGTTGAAATTGACCGGGCTATCCAGGCTCGATTGCAGGCGCAGTTCACCCGTGCGCTGAATGTCGTCGTTCGTCGAATACGAGAGCGTACGCACACCCGTACCCGGGCCGCCCTGGGGATCGACGAAGACGCCGCCCGGCGTTGCCGGCCGATCGTTGAAACCGATGTTCGACTGCTGGCTGCCGCCGGCATCCATCGCTTCATCACTCGTATAGGACGCGAGGAACGACAGCGTGAGGCCGTCCGTGATGTCCCACTGTGTCTCGAGCTCGATCAGATCGTTCGTCGCCTCGTAGCTCGGATCGCGATACGCGGACGAGCGGCGCAAATCACGATCGGTCGTCTGGCCCGCGAACGTATCGCCAGTCGTCAGCCCGAGCACGTTCGAGAACATGCCGCCGAACGTCGCCACACTGTTTACGGTGCCGTATGCGGCGGGCTGATAGATGGAGCCCTGCAGGCAGCCGCGGCTCAGGTAGTTCCGAGCAACGGAATTATTGACAGGCGTCGATCCCACGGCCGTCGGGCCCGGATCCTTGATGCACAGCGTCTTCGATCCACCATTGCGCGAATCGTCTTCCTCGAAACGCTCATAAAGAACATACGCGCGGAAGGAGTCCGTCGGCTCGAACGCGAACGTGGCTCGTGCGGACCACAAGTCCCGCGAGTCGATATCGTTGCCGGTGGCAATGTTCTCTGTGTAGCCATCACGTTGCAGATAGCTGCCCGCGAGACGCAAACCGACGCTGCCGCCCATCGGAATATTGACGTGACCTTTCGCCTTGCGCGTGTCGTAGTCGGCGTACTCGAGCGAGGTCGATGCATTGAACCGCGTGAGATCCGGCTTCGCGGTGATGACGTTGAGCACGCCGCCTGTCGCATTGCGGCCGTACAGCGTGCCTTGAGGACCGCGCAGCACCTCGACGCGTTCCACATCGTAGAAGTCCGCGACACCGACGCGGCTCACCGAGAGCGGCACGTTATTGTGGTGCGGCAGCACGCCTGAATCGCCCGTCGAACCGATGCCGTTCGCGGCGCCGACGCCACGAATGCTGAAGTTCGGCGTCGACCCCGTGCCGCCCGAGAAAACCAGGTTCGGAACGGCATTCTGCAAATCGTAGGCGCCGTCGAGCCGTTGTTCCTCGAGCGAGGCCGCCGAGAACGCCGACACCGCAATCGGCACGTCCTGGATGCTTTCCGCGCGCTTCTGCGCGGTCACGATGATTTCCTCGAGCGCCGCGGTGTCCTGAGCATGCGCAGACAGGGCGAACACGCCGCCCGCGACGCCGACGAGAGCGCCGATTGCAGACCTTGATCTCATACTTCTTTCCCCCCTTGACTTATCACTTGCGCAGTGACGCAAAGGTCGCTGCGCGCCGGCGGTCCTGCCCCCAACACCACGAGCGCCGAGCGCCGCCGTTGCCGCGGCAACCAGGAACAAGAAGGCGCTGCACCCTCCTCACCGTTCCGACAGTCGAAATTGGCGTCCGCGTTGAGGGAGACCGTTGCGTATTAAACAGGGTAATTGACGATCTCACCACTATGCTCGCGAATTTTTTACCCGCACCGAAGCGCCCCTTCGTCGGCCTAAAACCCGTTCCGTGCTGTTGCATGTGCATCGGGTGTGACGGCCCTGTGGACCGCTCAAGCACTCCTCGCGGGCGTGGAGGCACGTTTCAAGCGAGTGCGAGAGCTCGCACGGATATATTCTCTTCTCCTTTTGTTTCTATTTTGTGGACTCCCTGGCGAGTCAGGCCAACAACGCTTGGCTGCGCGCGCGACGCCGGCGTCAACGAAGAACCCTTCGCGCTGTTGACGCTGACACCATTTCGCTGGCGTCACGCGCCTGCGCTCGTCGTGGAATGGTGAGCAGGTCCGCCGGACGTGGCTGTTCCCCGGTGGTTGCCCCGAGGCCGCCCGACACCGACCCTTCCGACCTGATTTCCCAGAGTGCTGCAGCCCTCGCCACACGCCTGTTTCTCCCACGCTAGGCGCATACACGGGGATTGATCGTCATACGATTTTGGAGCCGCGCACGCTGACGACGCGACAGTGCCCAATGTGCCCACGATGGTCGCCCACGCCGGCGCAGTATCGATCAGGCTTTCGATGACGCCCTGCCCCTGAGCGACCGAAACCCGGTGTCGAGCGTCCGGGCTCGAGGGTCATGCACTTCGAGCATTGACGACAACGCAGGCTCTCGCGCGAACCTGCATTGCGCCTGGGACCCTCGCGAGCTTGTCATCAATTCGGAGGAGTCAGGGCTCGACCCTCTCGAGTGGGACGCTGATTGAAACCAGCGCTTCGAGCCCGCAGATTGATGAGCCCACCCTCGGTCCAGGGAACTCCTTGAAACTCCGCCGTTCGTTCGTCACCGCCATCGCGTTAGTTGCGCTGCTCCACTTTTATATCTGGCAACGGTTGCTGGGCGATCTCGGCGCGGGCCTGTTCGGCATCGCGCTCGGGTCGGGACTCCTGATTGCTTCGACCGTCTTGATTCCGCTCAGCATGGCGAGCCGCTCGTTCGAGCGGCACACGGCCGATCGCATCGCCTGGGTCGGGTACTTCTTCATGGGCGCGTTCTCGACGTTCTTCGTCGTGACCTTGCTGCGGGACATCGCGCTGCTTGTCGCCTGGCCGTTTGCCGGGGAGCGCATGCCGGAATGGCGACTCCTGTCAGCCAGGACGGCCGTCCTGACCGCCGCCGCAATTACGCTGATCGGATTCATAAACGCACGGCGGCGCGCCCGCGTGGTCGAGACCGAAATCCCGATCGAGAATCTGCCTGATGCGCTGCACGGATTCTCGATCGCGCAGATCAGCGACGTACACGTCGGTGCCACGATCAAGCGCAGCTATGTCGAGGCGATCGTGGCGGCGGTGAACGAGCTCGACGCCGATGCGATTGCGATCACGGGCGACGTCGTCGATGGCAGCGTGCGCGATCTTGCCGAACACGTCGCGCCGCTTGCGAACTTGCGCGCCCGCCACGGCACGTTCTTCGTCACCGGCAATCACGAGTACTACTCGGGCGAGCCGCAATGGACGCACGAATTCCGCCGTCTCGGACTGACCGTGCTCATGAACGAGCACGTCGCTCTGAAGCATGGCAAAGGCACGCTCGTACTCGCGGGCGTCACGGATTACAGCGCGCATCATTTCAATCCCGAGCAGCGCAGTGATCCGGAACGTGCCCTGGCAGGCGCGCCGCACTCGCATGCGAAAGTGCTGCTCGCGCATCAACCGCGCAGCGCGGCCGCGGCCGCGGCGGCTGGCTTCGACGTGCAGCTCTCGGGACACACGCACGGCGGGCAATTCTGGCCTTGGAATCATTTCGTACGCTTCCAACAGCCCTACACGGCCGGCTTGCATCGGCTCAACCAGCTGTGGATCTACATCAGTCGCGGCACGGGTTACTGGGGACCGCCGAAACGGTTCGGTGCTCCCTCCGAAATTTCTCTGCTGAGATTGGTGAAGCGCTAGCCCCGCATTTTCGGTCTCGCCGCGGCGGCTCAACCAGGCCCAGGCCACGCGCTGCGAGTGGCGCGCTTCATGCCTCGCGCGCCAAGAGCTCCCCGAGCTCGCGAGGCTTGGAGAACATCGGCCAATGGCCCGTCGGCAGGTCGACGAATTTCCATTCGGGACCGGCGAGCTCCTGAAACATCGCATTGCCGCTGCCGACCAGTTGTTGCACCTGCCGCGAAGGCAACGTGCACCAGATCGCCGTCTTCGGCAGCTGCGCTCGGCCGGACTTCATCAGCTGCACCGCCTGACGCGCAGGGCCGAACGGCATATCCGTCGCGCGCGCCTTGATGACCGCACGCAACTCTTCGTCCAGATCCTTCGCCGACCCGGCTTTATCGAGCTCTTCCCACGGCGGGAACGGCAGCCGATGGCCGTCGCCTTCCATCGCGACTCGCTGGCGATAGGTCTTACGCAGCTCGGGCGGATAGAACTCGATCAGTGACATGCCGCTCGGCAAGGGCGCGGTGTCCACGTACACGAGCTTGGCGAGCTTCGGCGCAAGGCGATCGGCGACGGCGGTGATCACCAATCCTGCGTAGCTGTGGCCGACGAGAATGACCTCTGTGAGCCCTTCGTACTCGATGTAATTGAAAACATCGAGCGTGTGCGTGCCGAGATCGATGTCGACATCGACGAGATGCTTTTTCTCGGCCAGGCCGGTCAGCGTGAGCGCATGCACGTCGTGGCCTTGTCCGCGCAAGGACCTCTCGACCGCGCGCCAGGCCCAGGCGCCAAGCCAGAATCCAGGAACCAGTACGAACGTCGCCACGAACCATCCTCGCTCACCGCCAACTCGCGTCGACTATGCCGAGCCCATGCATGGAAGACAAACACGATGTCCGCCCCGTACTCCGTCTGCAGGATACGCCGCCGATCTCGCGGCGACGTTGCGCGCTTTTGTACGCATCCGACCGACGCCTCAGCGCTCATCCATTCGCGCGCGGCAAGTAACTGCGGATCTTCTCGAGGTACCACTCCGGAAAGCCGAGGCGACTCGCTGGATGCAACAAGTTTTCGACGTGCGACGCGTCGGCCTGACCCGGTTGCATGCCGGGTGACAGATAGCACAAGGCCGTGCGCAGCCGGCCCTCCTCATCTTGCGCCAACACGGGAAAAGGAACGTAGGGTGCCTTGAGCTGGCCGTAGACGTGACTCAACTCGCGATGACTCACGAGCATCAGCAATCCGTAAGCCACCCCGCGCGGATTCGGCACCAGGTTGACCCATGGAGCGATCTGCAGCTCATAGCCCGGAAGCATCGCGATTTCCTGGCTGCGGGGCGTCATGCCCACGCGCTGCATCACTTCCGGATTGATCAGGCCGCCGTAGAAAAAGCCCCAGACCAGATCGTTCATGCCGGTGTGCTCCGCTGCGTCTCGCTAGCGCGACGCTTCTCATGCGCAACGATCGACGTGCGCGTGAACCAGAACGCCCTAGCGATGGCCACCGAGCGTCTCCGCCAGGAAGGTGTACTGCGCGCGCCGAGCTCGGGCCGCCGCCTGCGCGTGATACGCGAGTCCCTTCGCTGGATCATTCAAGTTTTCCGCCGTGAACGCGTGCAGGGCATGACCATAGGCCTGCAACTCCCACTCTGCGCCTGCTTCGGTCAGCTCGCGAGCGAGCTCGAGCACGTCGCGAGGAGGCGCATACGGATCCTCCCAGCCGTGCAACACCAGGATGCTGGCGGGGATATGACGACTGGGTCCAGGAGGTTTCGTGAGCACGCCATGGATGCTGATGGCGGCCTTCAGGCGAGCATCACCACCGCGCGCCAGGTCCAGCGCGCACAGCCCGCCAAAGCAGTACCCCACGATCGCCATTCTTTGCGAGTCGACGAACGGCAGCGACGCCGCTGCTTCGAGCGCGGCTTGCAGCCGGCGCTGGAGCAGCGCGCGGTCTGCGATGAACGGAGCCATCAGCTCACTGTTGTCTGCGTCGATGCGACCCCGGTTGCCACGGCCATACACATCGATCGCGAAGCCCGCGTAGCCCTGCGCAGCCATCTCGTCCGCCATTCGGTCGATGTGGGGCAGCCGACCGCTCCAGTCGTGCGCGATCAGAACGCAAGGCTGCTTGCCTGCGGACGCGGCGCAAGCGACGTAGCCCTCGCAAGCAGTCGTCCCATCCCGATACTCGAATAATTCGCCGTGCAACATCACTCGCCTCCCGTGATCCTGTACGAGCGAAGCCTAAAGCCCGCTGCGCACTCGGCGCCACAACTGCCGCCAGCCAGACGGGTTCGATAGCAACGCCGAGCGGATCGGGCCCGGATCGAAGAAGGCGACGCGTTCGACCGCCATTCCGTCCCGGAACAAAAAGCGATCGACATTGCGCCAGGTCATGCGCTTCCCGGCGATCGTGGCCGAGAACGTCATTTCGATGAAGAGCACCTCGCCGCTCGCGCTCCATCGCTGCACCTGCCCCGTCAGGTCGGGTAACACTTCGAACGTCCGCCTGAATGCCGACTCGCCCTCGACCTTCCCTCTCGTCGTACGCAGGCCGGGCGCCGTCAGTGTGATGTCCGGACTCAGCAGGCTCATGAGTTCCAAGAGGCTGCTGCGGCCACTGCGCCATGCTGTCGCAAAGGCGCTCACCCAGGCCGCATAGTCTCCCGTTGCGCCGGTTCGGGTATCGAGGATGACGCTCATGAAATGCTCCGCTGCATTCTCATGACGAGCCGGCGTGGCTCTCGCTCGGAGCGCAAGCTGCGACGAGCCGCAGATGACGCGCTCGCTGCAATGCTTGCCACTTGTTACGCAACACACCGCGCAGCAGTGAGACCGTCGTCGAACCGCGCGAGCGCGGCGCCTTTCCGGTTGCCAGTCGCTCGAGCTGATCTCGATACCAGAGCAGCTCGGCCAAGGACGCGATCGGCCCGCGCGGCAGCGTGAGCGCCGGCGCCATCGCGCGCGCGTCGGGATCGCTCAGCAGACGCAGCGGCAGCGTCGGTTCGATGGCCAGAGGTCGAGCGAGCCCGATCAGATCGCACGCTCCCGAACCGATCGCCGCGCTCATCGCCCGCGCCGAACGCCAGCCTCCCGTCACGATCAGCGGCACAGGAGCGACGTCGCGCGCCCGTTGCACCATGTCGAGAAAATAGCCTTCACGTCCGCGCGTGGACGCCGGCACACCACGACCGAAGGAAGCCGGCTGTTCGAACGTTCCGCCCGATACCTCGATGAAATCGACATCCCGCCGCGCGAGCTCTGCCATGACGATCGCCGCCTCGGAGGCCTCCAGCCCGCCCTTCACGAAGTCTCCAGCGTTGAGCTTCACGCCAACCGCGAACGATCCGGAGACATTCGTTCGAACCTCCTCGACGATTCGCATCAGCAAGCGAGCGCGATTGTGAATCGAGCCGCCCCATTGATCCGTGCGCCGATTGACATTCGGCGCCAGAAATTGACTGAGCAAGTAGCCGTGCGCCGCATGGATTTCGACGCCCGCGAATCCAGCTCGCTCCGCGGTGCGCGCCGCGGCAGTGAAGTTCGCGATCGTCGCCAGGATGTCGACCTCGGTCATGGCCCGCGGTGTCGCGAAGTACTTCTTGTTGGGAAGACCCACCGCGGACGGCGCCACGGGCTCCTGCGACACCTCCCGCATGGCTTGCCGCCCGGGATGGTTGAGCTGCATGAAGATTGGAACCGCGCCGCCTGCACGCGCCCATTGCCGATATGCCTCGAGGTCGTGCGCCGTCTCGAAGGTCACGTTACCGAGCGCCTCCAGCTGGCGCGCATCCACGGCAACGTTGCCGGTCAGCAGCAGTCCCGCGCCGCCGTTCGCAAAGCGCCGGAACAGCTCGACGAGTCGCCGACTCGGTCGTCCGTCCGGCGTCGCCATGCGCTCCGTCATCGAGGCCTTCACGAGGCGATTGCGCAGCAGCAGCCCGCAAGGCAATTGCAGGGGCTGCTGGATGAGCAGCGGCACCGCGGCTTGAGTGTGCACAGGGATCGCTCGCATCACACCGAGGCTCGTCAGCGGGCAATCAGGCGGTCGATGCCGTCCTTGTCCGCGGATCCGAGCCGCCAGGGCTCGCCGAGCAATCGCCAGTTCATGCGCGGATGATAATGGTAGCGGCGCCCGAGCTCACCGGTGAGCAGCGTGAGGCGTTCGATCGTGCGGCAATTCTTCAAAGCGCCGGCATCGATGTAACGAAATGGCGTGCCGGCGCAGAGCTCGAACACGATTGTCTTCGCCTGCGCGTCGTCGCCGGCCACTAGCACATCGCTCACGTACTCCCCGAAATGCGGCGCGTCGAATACCTCCCACCAAACGTTCTTGAAGGCACCCACGACGCGCGCGAGTGGAAAGCGCTTCTGCAATTCCTCCGCGCCGCTCGTGTTCCAAGGCAGCACGAAGTCGGAGTAGTCGTCGTTGAAGGGATTGCTGATATCGATGACGATCTTGCCGTCGAGCGACGCTCGATAGTCCTCCAAGAGTGAGAACAAGCCGTCGCGGATGAATGCCGCAGGAAGCACGATCGGCGGACGCACCGCCTGCTCGTATGAGCCCGCGATCACGCCCGACGTCTTCAATCCCTTGACAATGCGGGCCGCGCGCTGCGGATCCCTCGAGCCGAGCACTACCCGCTTGCCGACTCGGGCCAGCATCAGCGCGAGGCGAACACCCATGCGGCCAGTGCCGAGGATGCCGATGTCAGCAGTGGGTTGAGAATCTGTGGAGTGACCGGTCATGAAGCACCTGAAGTACTGGGAGAGCCAGCGCATTCAACCGGTCTTGCACGGAGCGCCGCAAACGCGAAATGCTTCACTCCTTCGACAGATTCTCTTGCGACCTATTGAAAGGGGACGGCCGCGCCGGCTTCCGCAAACAGCCAATCGCGCACGGCCCGCACCTTCGCGTGAGTCAGCGCACGCGGCGGGTGCACGACGTAGTACGCGCAGCGCGTAGGCTCCGGTGGCGAGAATGGCGTGACGAGCCGACCCGCTCGCACGTCGCGCTCCGCGATGACGGTGCGAGCGAGCGCGATTCCCTGCCCTTCGATCGCCGCTTGAATCGCCAACAAGGACGAGTTGATCCGAAGCCCACTGGTCGCATCGACATCGTGCATTCCTCGGGCATGGAGCCATTGCTTCCAGGTGGGAAATGTCGGATCGAACGCGCTCGTCGCGTCGTGAATGAGCGTCAGACGAGCGAGCCAGGTCTTGTCCGCGGGCACAGCCGCCGGTAACAGCTTCGGGCTGCAAACTGGAACGACGTGCTCGACGAGCAGCCGGTCGCTCGCGAGGCCCGCATATCCGCCGAGCCCGTAGCGCACGCCGATATCGATGCCCTCCGCCGCGAAGTCCGCGAGCCGATCGCTCACGTCGAGTCGTATCTCCAGATCCGGATGCCGTTCTCGAAACCGGTCGATTCGGGGCAACAGCCACTGCGACGCAAAGGAAGGCGGAGCCGTCAGTGTGACAAGGCGATCTTGGTGCGAGAACCGCAGTCGCTCGAAGCCAAGCGTCAATTGTTCGAGGCCGTCGCGAATCGCGGGGTAGGCATCTTGCGCCTGCGGCGTCAGCGTGATGCCGACCTTCGAGCGAATGAAGAGCGGCGTGTCCAGATACTCCTCGAGCGTACGAATCTGCTGGCTGATGGCAGATGGAGTCACATTGAGCTCGCTGGCCGCCGCGGCAAAGCTCAAGCGTCGTGCGGCCGCTTCGAAAGCGCGCAGAGCATTCAAATGCACCAACGACGAACGTGAGGGTTTAAGCATGGCTAACCTCGATCGTTAGGAGAATTCGCTTGGCGGGAGCAGCGAGTGCTGCTCAGATCCACGCACAAGTGCACTCTGGACTCCGCTCATGTTGCCCACGCGTTTCGACATCGACGACGAACTGCGGTCGCTCGGGCTCGCCTGGCCGCATCCGCCTGCGGCGATCGAACAAGGGGCGCTGCGTGCCTCGACCGCCATGTTCACCTCGAAACGAACTCGCTATTTGACCCGTCGCTCGACGGCCTTTCGCGCTGGCCCACGAGCACGCAGCGGGCTTGCGGACGTTGCGGGCGGACACAGCATCGCCAACGCCGTTGCCGCGATCGACTCCAGCGTCTGGCGGGATTCACCAGCCCGTGCGCGTACCGCCAAGGTGTGCAGCATGGCCGACGCCAACAGCGCGAGCGCGGCAGGGTCTGCCGACGCGGGCAGCTCTCCGTCGCGCTTCGCCGCTTCGAAGCGACTCGAGAGCTCACGCTCGAAGGCGCGCAACGCCTCCGCCAGCTTCGTGCGTACGGCCGGGTCGCTGAGCGACTCGGTGAGCGCGGTCGCAAGGAGATAGCAACCTCGCGAGGGTCCTGCGCCGGGCGCGTACGTTCGAATCGCCGTGTCGTACAGGCGCCGCAGTCCTTCGCGCAGCGGCGTGGCTCGGTCGAGCGACAATTGAATGGCCGCGACCGAACCGCGGGCGTAGTCGTCGAGCGTCAAGAGATACAGCGTGCGCTTGTTGCCGAAAGCCGCGTAGAGACTCGGCTTGTTCATGTCCGTGACATCGCTCAAGTCGTCTAGCGACGTCGCCGAGTAGCCCTTGCGCCAGAACCTGGCCTGCGCGCGTCTCAGCGCGTGATCACGGTCGTATTGCCGCGGCCGGCCTCGAGACTTCATTGCAATGACTCACTGAACATGAGAACGCGCGTCACCTCCCAATTAATGTACCACAGCGTACAAAATGGAGATCCTGCATGAGTTCGCCACTGACGTTGTTCTTCGCACCGCTCGCCTGTTCTCTGGCGAGCCGGATCTGTTTCTATGAGGCGGGCTATGCGGCGCGGTATCGGCAGGTGGAAACCAAATCGAAAAAACTGATCGATGGTTCAGATTATCTTGCGATCAACCCGCTCGGTCAGGTGCCGGCGCTTGCCACGGAGTCGGGCGAGATTCTCACTGAGAACGCGGCGGTGTTGCAGTACATCGCGGAGTTCCTGGCGCCGATGCTGCAGTTGGCTCCCACATCGGGTTTCGAACGCTCGCGCCTGCAGCAGTGGCTGGGCTTCATCGGAACAGAGCTGCACAAAGCGATCTTCGTCCCACTGCTGGATCCGGACGCCTCCGAGAGCGTGAAGTCATACGCCCGGGCGAACATCCCGCCGCGCTGCGACGTGATCGAAAGCAGATTGTCTCGCCACGAGTACTTGCTGAGCTCGTACAGCATCGCGGATGCATACCTGCTGACGGTCCTCAACTGGTCCGCAGCGACGCAAGAAGATTTCTCGCCGTGGCCGTCGCTCGCAGCATTCAAGCGCCGGATGATGGCGCGCGAGCACGTTACGCGGGCCGTGAGCGAAGAGCTCGCGTTGTACAAACTAGAGATGATGCGGGCGCGCCGTCAGTAGCGGCACGTTACGATGCTGGCGCTCGCCATGACGCTGGCGACGGAGGCGATGGCCCATGAAAGCGACCGCGCGTAACGGTCGCGGCGACACGCGCTCACATCCTCGAAACGCAGGCTCGATAGGCAATGAGCGCGGCCAGCGCGAGTACCGATCCCGCCAACAGCAACGCCGCGGCATTCATGCTGGTGCAGCCGAACGTTCCAGTGAACGTAAGCTCGACTCCAGGTTGCGTGACGGAGAACCTGCCGGCGCTACTGAACACCGCGCCCGAATGCTGGTGAGAATCGCATGCAGGCAGGGACCAGGCGCGCCATGCCAACCATTGCAGGACGAAGACCGGGCCGGCGCAGAGTCCAAGGATTTCCGGCCACGCCCGCAAGCGGCGTGACGCTGCGAACGTGACCGCGATTGCCACCGGCAACACCAAGATGCCGATGGACATCATGGCCAGCGCGGTGAAACCCCATAGCACGCCCACACCGCCCCACGACATGAAGGCTTTCCATCCGGACATTCGCATGCACTCCGCACTCGCGGAATGCAAGTATGCCAGCGTTCAAGCGTGCGCAACGGGACTACGGGAACGCGAGCTCGAGTCCGCCGGAAACGTTGATCGTCTGACCACTGATCGCAGCGGCTGCATCGGACAGCAGGAAGGCGGCGACCCTGGCCACCTCGTCGACCTCGCCCACTCGACCGAGCGCTGTCTTCGGCTCGATCATCGCCCGGAACGACGCCGCGCCCTCGGGGCCAAGCGCTTCGACGACGCTTTCACTCCAGATGAAGCCGGGCTGCAACGCATTGATGCGTACACGTGGCAATGCCTGCTCGACCGCAGCGGCATACCCGCGCGTCAATCCGATCGCGCCCGCCTTCGATGCACCGTACGCGGCATTGCCCGGACCCGCACGCAATCCGGCGACGGACGTCACGTTGACGATGCTGCCGCCGCGCGAGCGCAGCGCTTCACCTACATACTGCATTCCAAAGAGACATGCCCTGTAGTTCACGGACAAGAGGAAATCCAGATCATCGATCGGCGTCTCGGCGATATGTCGATGGCGCGATTCGCCGGCATTGCTCACCAAGCCATCGAGCGCACCGCGCGTCGCGACGATCGTGTCGACGGCCGAGCGCCAGTCTTGCTCGCGCGTCACATCGAGGGGCACGACGATGCCGTCGCCGCCCGCTTCCCTCACTTGTGACAACGTCCGCTCCGCCTGCGGCAGCTTGCGGCCGCCGACGGCAACCCAAGCGCCACGGCGTCCCAATTCAATTGCCGTTGCGCGGCCGATGCCGGACGTCGCTCCGGTGACGAGCAGCGTCTTGTCGGCAAGATCATCACGCGCATCGCCCGCCTCATCGATGGCATCGAGCTCGATCTCGGCGCCGGTCATGAAACTGCTGCGCTCGTCGGTGAGCATGCGTACGGCGCCCTTGAAGTCTGCCTCGCGCACGCGCGGATCGAGCACGAGCCGGTTGAGTCGCAGGCGAAGTCCCTGCTTTGCCGCATCGAGCAGCGCCGCGGCGCTCGCCACTCGCACGGCCTGCCATTCGCCTTCGAACAGTCGAGCGTCGCCGCCGGCCGCACTCGGTCGCGTCGCTTGCAGGACCACGACGCCGCGGCCGCGCATCAGGTGACACGCGTACTTCGCGACGAGCCATGGCTCGATGATGTTGGCCTTGATGCCCTGCTCGACGGCGTCGGCGGGCGTGCATTCCCCAGCCGCGTGCAGCATTACATCGACACCGCCCGGCCGGTTGGCGAGCCGCGCGCAGAGCGCTTGCCAGGCAGCGTCTTGCGTCAGATCAGCCTCGACGATTTCGACGTTTGAAAACACCTTCAGGTCGTCGCGCGCCGTCCCAGGCTTCACGACCGCGACGATGCTGCGCACCGTGCTGGCCAGCGCCTGAACACTCCACACGCCGCAACGGCTGCTGGCATTGGTGATCACCGCAAACTGATGCTCGAAGGTCATGGACTTGCCGATGCTGATGAGTCTCGCCTCACTTTAATGCAACAAAAAACGGATGTTCCATGCGCGCCGCGAGAATTTCCGGCAGGCGAACAAAGACGCGATCCGCAACTGGCCTCCGCACCGGAACGCATCGACAATGAAGCCACGCGCGTGAAATTACAGGTGACGCATGACGAACAGCGAGGCTCTCGTTTTCGGCGGCGCGACGCTGATAGACAGCGACGACGTCGCACCCGAGTCCTTCAGCATCGGCAACGCCGCGCCGGTTCAGCTGAAGCCGCTGCGTAAGCTTCGCTCCGGAACGCTGCGCAGCGGACTCGTGAGTCTGCCCGCGGCATGGACGAGCAGCGCTCCGCTGCGCACGGACACGACAGTGCAGTTCCTGGTGCGACAGGGCTGCATCGATCTCGGCGGCAGAACCTTGGCCGCGAACGCTTTCGCGATCGTGCGCGCCGGCAGCGTGCTACCGGTGCTGACGGCAGTCGAGCAGAGTGAGCTGCTCATGATCTTCGACGAGGGCCACGCCTTCGTTGCAACGTCGATCTCCGCAGACGATGGACGCGGTGACGTGATCGCGATCGATGACATGTATGCGCTCCCGCCGATCGTTCCCGTCATCGCCGGACGCCCTCTGGTCGGATTCGAGCGTCGCGTTCTGTGGCTCGACGAAGCGACTGGCGCGGATACACGCCTGTTGCGAATCCCCGCGGGATTTCGCGGGCCCGGACCGAACTGGCATCCCGTCAACGAAGAAATATTCTGCCTCGACGGCGAGATCGCGCCTGCCGAGGATCGCTTGATGAAGCGAGGCTCCTATCTTTGGAATCCCGCGCGCAGCGTGCATGGCTTCCATGAAGTGACGCACACCGGCTGCACCTTGCTCGAGTGGCACGACGGCCCCTGGGACCTGGTGAAATACTGACGGAGAGTCCCTTAACGACGCGCACTCAGACGTTGACACCGTCGCGCACTTCGTGATTCAGTCGAGACAATATGCATTCAGTCGAGACGGGATGAACACACGAGACAATGACGGCATTCGGGCCGTCTCCCGAGGCATCGCGGTACTGCAAGCGATCAATCGCTTCGGTTCGCTGACGCTCTCCGAAATCGTCGATCACTTGAAACTTCCCCACCCCACGGTCACACGCATCCTGCGCACACTGCAGGAGCAAGGGCTGATCGAGCGTCATCCTTCACGACGCAACAAGTATCGGCCGACGGCCCTTTGCCAAACGTTGTCGTACGGCTATCAGAACTCGGACCGGCTCGTGACTTGCGCACGACCTCACATCGTCGAGCTGACGAAGAAATTCGGCTGGCCGATCTCCGTCGCGACGCGGGTCGGCAAGGCGATGGTCGTGCGTGACTCGACGAGCTCGATCACGACGCTGACGTTCAACAACTACTATCCGGGATGGCAGGTTCCGTTGCTCACGTCGGCCTCCGGCAAGGTGTACCTCGCCTTCGCCGATGCGGAGTCGAGGAAGATGCTGCTCTCGCCGCTCGAATGCATGGAGCGCGAGCGCCTCGAGGCGGAGTGCGTGAAGATCAAGGCCGACGGCTACGCTGCCGTCGCTCGCACGCAATATTCGTTGAACCCGGGCCTGACCTCCTCGGTCGCGGTGCCGCTCATCGAAGGCGCCACTCACCATGGCTCGCTCGCACTCGTGTTCTTCGCGCGCGCCATGGAGCTGTCGGATGCTGTCACCCGCTTCCTGCGGCCATTGCGTGAAACGGCCCGAATGATCTGCGACGACATGGCGCGGGAATCTGCGCAATCGAGAGAGCGCACCGGAGTCGGCGCGCGGAACAC
>JAEYXD010000083.1 GCA_023428645.1 Pseudomonadota bacterium | reverse complement strand
CCTCGCGGAGTTCGGCCATGATGCGATCGACGAGCGCGGCATCGCTCACGTACCAACCGAAACGCGGCGCGTCGATGAACGCGTCCCCATCGAGGAACCTGTCGAAGCCCAGCGCGCGGAACGCGCGATTGCGATTCCAGAATGCGCCGCCGTTCGGATGAATCGCGAGCGTCTCGTAGCCGTTTTGCCGCAGCTCGTGCACGATGCTCGGAATCTTGCCGCGAGTGAGCTGCAGGTACGGATAGCGCACCTGCGGAAACGCGGCCAATGGCAGCGCGGTGAGTACTTCGAACTCGGTCCTGATCGTGCCGCCGCCGAACGTCGGCACGTACAGATCTCCCGACCAGCCGCGCTGCGCGGCCGCGTCCAGCGCCGGCATGATGGCGGCATCGATACCCTTCATGCGTCGCACGTCGAACAGAGATTCGCTTTGCACGATGATGATGTCGGGCAGCGGCGAGCGCGGATCGCGCGCCGGCGACACGGCGTGCAGGTTCAACTCGCGCAGTAGCTGCCGCGACGCCGGCACGTCCAGCTTCGCGTGCGGATCGGTGCGCAATTCCCAGTGAAGCAGCAGCAGGTTCGCGATGAGGCCGGCGCGCGCGGCGCTGTCTCGCGGCGCCCACGGCTCGAACTGCAGCCGGCCGGGAACATAGAAGGAGTTCCACGGCGAGCTGCCCTGCACGAGCGAGATCCACAGCAGAACCGTGCAGATCGCGATGCCGACGCGCGGCAGCCCCTGTAGTGCGTGCACGGGTCGTTCCCGGCACAGCAGCAGCGTCACGCCGAGCGCGGCGACGGCGAAGATGAGCTGCAGCCGGGACGAGGCGAGATACTGACTGAAGAAGGCGTAGCTCACGCCGATCGTCTTCAGGAAGTGAAAGTCGTCCGGCAGCAGCGGTGTGGCAAGTTCCTGCAGCTTCAGCTGATTGATGAAATACAACGCGCCGAGCGCGAGCACGGTGATCCAGCAGGACATCAAGAGCCGGCGTGTCCATGCCAGCAGCGCCGCATGCAGGATCAGCACGGGGACCAAATTCAGGAACACGAGCGTCCATGGTTCCCTGCTCGCGAACGTGATGGGCCACGGCAACGCAGGGTCGAGCCAGCTGACGAGCAGCGCATAGCCGAGCGACACCAGCGCGAGCCATGCGGAAACGCCCTTGGCGGAGAGCATCCGGGCTGGCGCTCCGTCCGAGGCTTGGTCATTCGATTTGCGAGTGGCGAGCAAAAGCGGCCCTGGTTGCAATAGCGGCGGCGAAGCGGCCTTCCGCCAATACTCGGGCATCGTGGCACAAGTTCCGGCCGGCCTGCAGCTTCCCCGTGATCAAAAGCTGCGACCGAACGTCAACGACACGCCGAGGTCGCTCTTCGTGAGATCGCCCGGCGGATCGCTGTTGTAGCTCTCGTAGACGTTCAGGCTCAGGTAGTAATTCGCGGTGATGTCGTGGCGCAGGCTCCCTTGCAAGTCGAACCGCACGCGGCCATCGTCGGGAGCGACATAGATCCGCGTGTCGAGCAGAAACTGCAGGTCCGCGCCGATCTCGAACCAGTCCCATTCGATCGCTCCCAGGACTTCGAAAACGTTCTGGTCCGCATCCGAAACGCCTCTGTATTCCTCGTGCGCAACGTCCAGACCGCCGTAGAGCGAGAACACCATGCGTGAGGATTCCAGCAGCGTCCGCCCGAACGCGGCGCCGGCCACGAGACGCAGATCCAGGTCCAGCTCCCGATCCTCCTCGGCGACGAACAGGCCCAGCGCGAACCAGCGGCCGTCGAGGAAGCGGCGTGTGTCGATATCGAGGCGGTTGCGCCGCTGCAGCGTCTCGTCGCTCGCATGTCGCAGCAGGGAATCGATCGCGACATTGGTCAGATAGTTCTGAGTGCGGTGGGACAACTCGGCATTCAACGTCCAGTCCGTCTCATGGTTGGCGGTGAGGAACTCGAGCCCGAGATCGATGCTGCCGCTCGTGCGCTCGAGGAACGTGGCCTCGATCGGATGGATACGGCTCACATCACTGAGATCGATCGTTCGCGGACCCGTGTCGGTCGCGACGGTAAGTTTGCCCGCGGACGGCGCAGCCACCGCGCCGCTCAGGCGCTCGCCGCCGAGCGTGCCGATGTCCAGGCGCCGGTCACTCTGCAGTGACTCCACGTTGCGCCAGTTGATCTCGACTCTGCCCGCGCCAGCGACGGAGAAGAGCAGCTCGCCGCGCTCGAGCTGCCTGATCGCGCCGACGATACGGCTGCCGCTTGCGAGCACGACGACATCATCGGCGCGCGCCGCGGTGCCCGCGGCGAGAAGGCACAGCAGCATCAGCCTGCGAGCGAGCGTTTGCGGTCCCATGTCGAACTCGTTCCCGTGTCGCGCTCGCCCTCCGCGCCGATGCGGGCAAGCGGCCGGCGCAGCCTAGGGGACCTCGCCGGGCGAACTTCATTGGACCAGGGGCTAATTGCTGCTGCGATGCTTCGAGGGTGAGCTTGCGCGAACGATTGGCATTACGGTCGGGCGAGCGGTACGCAACATGTCGAGAGTCCACATTCTGGCGACCGGGGGAACGATCGCAGGCGCGGCGGAATCGAGCGCGGCTGCGAGTTATCGGCCCAGCGAGGTGAGCATCGACTCGCTGATCGAGAGCGTGGCGGGCCTGCGCTCCGTCGCGAACATCACGGCGGAGCAGTTCTCGCAGCACAGCAGCCAGGACATCGGTGACGCGGTCTGGCTACAGCTCGCACAACGAGTCAACGCGCTGTTCGACGCCGATGCAGCGGATGGCGTCGTCGTTACGCACGGCACGGATACCGCGGAGGAGACGGGATATTTCCTGCACTTGACCGTGCAGAGCCATCGTCCGGTCGTGCTCACGGGCGCGATGCGCCCGGCGACTTCGCTGAGCGCCGACGGTCCGCTGAATCTATACAACGCGGTCGCCGTCGCCGCCGATCCGGATGCGCGCGGCCGCGGGGTGATGCTCGTCATCAACGATGACATTCACAGCGCGCGCGATGCGACGAAGGCACACACGACGGATGTGCACGCGTTCACCTCGCCGTCGGCCGGGCTCCTCGGCACGGCGAACTTCGGTTGCCTGCGCTACTTCCGCCGCCCGGTCCGGGCGCATACGGCCGCGGCGGAGTTCGCGGTGTCGCGGCTCGCGAGCTTGCCGCGGGTGGACGTTCTCTACGCGCATTCGGGCATGGCGGCCGATCTCGTGCGCGCGAGCGCCGCGGGCGCGCGCGGCATCGTGATTGCCGGAACCGGCAACGGCAACGTGTCGTCCGACGCCGCGGACGCTCTTGCCGCAGCCGCGAGGGCGGGAACCGTCGTCGTGCGCAGCACGCGAGTCGGCAGCGGTGACGTCATCCGCAACATCGAGATGCAGGATGACGCGCTGGGATTAGTGGCAGCGGACCAGCTCAATCCGCAGAAGAGTCGCGTGCTGCTGCAGCTCTGCCTTGCGCAGGGTATGGATCGCGCAGCCGTGCAGGAGGCGTTCTACCGTTACTGAGAACGACGGTGATCCACCAGCCGATGCGGCCATTTCTCGAGAGCGCCTCACGCCTGCGTGCGCTGGGCGGCCTGCTGCGCGTCGCCTGGAACGAGTACGAGCAGGACTACGCGCGCTACTTTGCGACCGCGATGGTGTACTACGCGCTCATCTCGCTCGTCCCCCTCGTCCTGCTGGCGCTGGCGGCGCTCGGCTTGATGCTGCGGTTCTCGGATCTTGGGGCGGAGGTGGCGCGACGCATGCTCGACGCCGTGGAGACGGGCTTCGGCGCGCCCCTGGCGAGCACCATCAGTGAACTGCTCGCGCGGCTCGAGCGAGAATCGGCGC
Organism: Pseudomonadota bacterium; assembly: GCA_023428645.1. Lineage (GTDB taxonomy): Bacteria > Pseudomonadota > Gammaproteobacteria > Steroidobacterales > Steroidobacteraceae > Steroidobacter. The sequence goes on along the minus strand of JAEYXD010000083.1, from coordinate 30,678 downwards.
TCGCCACGCTCGTCAGCCTCATCGGCCTGTTGCTGACGGCGTCGCTCCTGTTCGGCCACCTGCGGATCACGTTTCGCGCAATCTGGAAGCAGGCGCCGCCGCTCGCGTCCGGCACCATGCGGGCGGCCGTGCTCGACACGATGCTGGAGAAGGCGATCGCGTTCGCGATGGTGCTCGCCGGTGGGCCTTTGCTGCTCGCGATGCTCGTGCTCATCGCGGCGGTTCACTGGGTCGGCGGTTTGTTCGGCGGCGTGCCGCTGCTCGGCGATGCCATCGATTGGGCGCTCGCGCTGTCGACCGGATTCATGTTCGTCCCGATCACCTTCGCGCTGTTGTTCAAGTTCCTGCCGCCGGTCAGGCTGCGCTGGCGTGATGTCCTCGCCGCGACGCTCTTGTGTTCCATCGCCTGGCTGGTCGGCGCCGAGATCCTCGCGCTCTACTTCGTCCGCTTCGCCACGAGCGTGACGACCTACGGGGCGCTCGGCGCGATCCTGATCGGCATGCTGTGGATGAAGATCATCAGCCAGGTGCTGTTCTTCGGCGCCGAGCTCTGCAAGGTCGTTTCGAGCGGCTCGTCTCATCCGCCAAGTCCGCGCCTTCGCGATCAGCCCGGGAACGACGGACCCGACAAGGGCTGGTCGCGCCGGCGCAGCGAGTCATCGGAGCGGCCGCCACGCGAATTCGTCCGCAGATCCTCGTCGTGTATGCGCGCGCAGGGAATCACCGCGAGCAGCGCGAGGGCGGCGAGCGCGAAGAACGATGTCTTGAGCGCGCGCAGCCGCGCCTGAGTATTGATCCGGACCGCCTCGTCGACGTGCTCGGGCGCGATGTTCGAGCGTTCGAGCGCCCGGCGCAGCTGGTCATTGCTCACGAAGTTCACCTTGTCGAGATCGACGTGCGCTCGGAGCGTCGTGGCGAACGCCGGGTCGAGCGCGAGATCGCGATGCACGCTGGCGCTGAGCAGGCCGACGACGAGCGCGCCCGCGACTGCCGTGCCGACCCCGACGGCGAGATGACTCATGGCGCTGCACAACGGATCGACATCCGCGGCGGCCTCCCGCGGCGATGCGGCCGCCAGCAGCTTGAAGAGCAGCGTGACCAGCGTCCCCTCTCCTGCACCGGTGAGGGCGAGACTTGTGATCACCGTGAGGTCGCTCCAGTCGTTGCGAATCACGGCACCGAGCAGCATGAGTCCGGCAGCGACCAGCACGAACGCGAGGCGCGCGACGCGACTGAGCGCAATGCGGGCGGGGATTCGAGCGACGAGAATCGCGGCGGCAAAGCTCGCGGCCGTAAAAGGCGTGAGCGCGAGCGCCGTGTACACGCTGTTGCGGCCCTGGACGATCTCGATGTACAGCGGAATCAGGAACGTGACGCCGGAGCTGACGGCGCCGATCGTGAAAATCGAGAGCAACACCGCACGTTCGAGCGGCGTGCCGACGAGCTCGGGCGAGACGAGCGGCGCGCGCCCGGCGGCGCGCAGCTTGCGTGACCACACGATGAGGGCTTTGCTGACCAGCAGGCCGCACACGATCAGCACGAGCGCGGGCGAGATGTTCAACGCGCCGAGCGGCGCACCGGGCGCGGCTCGCAAGACGCCCCAGTCGGAGAGGTTGCCGAAACCGAAGCCGAGCAAGGTCACCGCGCAGACGAGCAGGGCGAAGCCGATCTTGTCGATGCCGAGTGCCGGCACGGCGCCCGCGCTGCGCACGTCGAGCTTTTCACCGAGCGCGTAGGCGAGCAACGTCAGGATCAGCAGGAGCACATACGTGAGCCGCCAATCGCTCCAGGTCGCGAGCGCACCCGCGATCAGAAATGCGCCAATGAGGCTCGCGCTGCGCGCGGCGCTGAGCCATCCGAGCATCTTGGTCTGCACGTCCGGATAGTGCTCCGCGACGAGCATGATCGCGGTCGGGCCGAGCACGGCCGCAGCGGCGCCGGCAGTCGCTTGAGCGAGGATCATCGTGAGCGCATCGGTGCTGAGCACCATCGCGAGCATGGCAAGCGCGAACAGCAGCATCGTCTTGCGAAAGACGCGACGCGGACCGAGCGCAGCGCTCACCTTGGCGCCGACCATGATGCATGCAGCTACGACGAGCGAATAGATGATGATCGCGCTCTTGACCGCGTTCGGCGTCGTGCCGTAGCTCGCGACGATGGTGTCGATCGAGATTTTCAGCGTGCTGATGTTGAATGCCAGCAGCAGCTGCGTCAGCACGACGACGGCAAACGGTCGCAAGGACTTGCGCACGGCGGTTCACGCGGGCGACGTGCCGGACTTCGCCGAATGCTGCCGCGCCGCTCCGAATCGTGGCGTCCAGGAAGCACGTTGCTGCGCCGGGGCGGCCGTCGCGGAGGTGTTCGACGCGCTCATGTCCGCACTCATCGCGCGCTCCTTCATTGCTGCACGGCCGCGCCAGAGCAGGTCCACGCCAGCGCCCGGCGCAGGATGAGCCCGCTCACGCGATCGCGTCGTTGGGCCAAGGCCCAATAGACGCTGACCACGACGGCTCGCAGGCTCTCGCGCGCTTGCCGGAGAGCGGGCGTGCGCCGATTGCGGTAGCAGCGCTTTGGCCACCGGTTCCGCGAGGAGATCAGAGATGAGCACGCTCACTGCAGTGGTACTCGGGGACATGATGACGGCCGATGAAGCGACGCTGCGCGCAGCGTCCGACGGCGCGTAGCCGCGCGAACGATCGGGCACGAGAGAACGCCGCAATGGCCAAGCGCTCTGCGCCGGCGGAGTCGCCCGAGCTGGCGCACGCGGATGGCGGCGCGCCGGCGCGGGCCGGCAAGACGCGCATGGAGAGGATGCTCGACGTCGTCGAGCGGGTGGGGAACAAGGTTCCTCATCCCGTCGTGATCTTCGTGCTGCTGATCGCGCTCGTGATCCTGCTCTCGCACCTGTTCTACATGATGGGGGCGAGCGTCACGTATCAGGCGATCAATCCGGAGACCAACGCCGTCGAGGAGGTGACGACGTACGCGCAGAGCCTGCTCACCGCGGACGGCATCCGGTTCATGTTCACCGGCGTCGTCGCGAACTTCATGAGCTTCACCGCGGTCGGCGTCATCATCGTTGCGATGCTCGGCGTCGGTGTCGCGGAGGAGGCCGGACTCATCAAGGCGCTGATTCACAAACTCGTGAACGTCGCGCCTAGAGGCGCGATGACTTACATCCTCGTGTTCATCGGCATCCTGTCGAGCATCGCCGCGGATGCCGGCTATCTCGTGCTGATCCCGCTCGCCGCCGCGGCGTTCCTCACGCTCGGGCGGCATCCGCTGGCGGGACTCGCGGCCTCGTTCGCGGGCGTCGCGGCGGTCTTCAGCGTCAACATCCTGATCAAGCCACTCGACGGCATTCTCACCGGCATCACGAACGACGCGATTCATCTGCTCAATCCGAATCTGTCGATCGACCTCACGGCGAATTTCTGGTTCTCCGTCGCGTCCGTCTTCTTGCTCACGTTCGTCGTCGCCTTTCTGACCGAGAAGGTCGTCGAGCCGCGCCTTGGGGCCTACACCGGCGAGCGTCCGGAGCCTGTCAGCGGTGGGATGTCCGCCGAGGAATCGCGAGGTCTGAAATTCGCCGGCTACGGTCTGCTCGGCGCGACCGCCGTGTTCGCCTTGCTCGCGCTGCCTCCTGGTGCGCCGCTGCGCAATCCGGAGACCGGCGCGTTGATCGGCGATTCGCCGTTCATGGACGGCCTGATCGTGTTCATCACGATCCTGTTTCTGGCGTCGGGATGGATGTACGGCGTCGGCGCGCGCACGGTGCGCAATACCACCGATGTCGTGAACGCGATGGAGAAGGCGATTCGCGGCCTGGCCGGCCTCATCTTCCTGCTGTTCGTGATCAGTCAGTTTCTCGCCTTCTTCACCTACAGCAACATAGCGACGCTCGCGGCGGTGAACCTCGGCGATGCGCTCGAGCACGCGGGGCTCGGCGGCCTCACGCTGCTGCTCGGGTTCATTCTCGCGATCTCCGTGCTCGACCTCATCATGACGGGCGCCATTCCGAAGTGGGCGATCTTCGCGCCTGTATTCGTCCCGTTGCTGATGCGTCTGAACGTCGATCCGGCAGCGGTGCTCGCCGCGTATCGCGTCGCCGACGGTCCGTTCAACGCGATCTCGCCGCTGAACGCGTACTTCGCGCTGATCGTGGCCTTTGCGCAGAAATACGATCCGAAAGCGGGCGTCGGCACCGTCATCGCTCTGATGCTGCCGTACGTCGTGGTGCTGCTCGTCCTGTGGACGGCACTGTTTGCCGTGTGGCAGCTGCTCGGTCTGCCGTGGGGTTTCTGATCCTGGAGGTTGCGAAATGACTGCCGACGACAGTGGCGTGACGGCCGGAAAACGCGGCGCTGCCCGCGACGTTGCGGTGCCGAAGGCGATGCCGATCGACTACGCGCTCGGGCGTGACATCTCCGAGGTCACGTTGCAGCAGGCGTCGTCCCCCGCGGCGGAGCCGGCCGACGTGCTCGTCGTTGGCGCGTTCTCCGACGGATCGCTGTCGCCTGCCGCTCAGTCCATCGACAAGGCGGCGCAAGGCAAGCTGTCGGCGTGGATCGGGCGCGGCGAGCTCGATGCGAAGCCCGGGTCGGTGCTCACGTTGCGCGACGTGCAGGGTGTCGCGGCTCCTCGTGTGCTGCTCGTCAGCCTCGGCCCGCGCGACCGTTTCGGCGAACACGCATTCACGCAGGCGCTCGAGGGTGCCGCCAAGGGCATCGTGACCGGCAAGGGCCGGAACATCGCGGTTGCGATCAGCAGCGAGGTGCCGGGACGTACGCTCGCGTGGCGTTTGCAGCAGGCGAGTCGGATTCTCGCCGACGGCGTCTATCAGTTCGATGCGCCCAAGGGAAAGGCGAACGGCAAGCGGGCGGCGCAGCCGGGCACGCGCAAGATCGTGCTGCTGACGAGCGAGGAGGTCACCGAGGAGCTGACATTTGCCGTACGCAGCGGCGCAGCGATTGCCTCCGGCATGGCGCTCGCGAAGGACTTGGGAAATTTGCCCGGCAACGTCTGCAACCCGGCTTACCTCGCCGACGTGGCGCGCACGCTCGGCACGCAATTCAATTTCAAGGTCGACGTGCTCGAGCGCGCGGACATGGAACGCCTCGGCATGTTCTCGGCGCTGTCGGTCGGCCGCGCGTCGAGTCAGCCGTGCAAGCTCATCGTGATGCACTACCGCGGCGGCGAGGCGCAGGCGAAGCCGATCGTGCTCGTCGGCAAGGGCGTCACGTTCGATACGGGCGGCGTCTCCCTCAAGCCCGGCGAAGATCTCGACATGATGAAGTACGACATGTGCGGTGCCGCGAGCGTCTTCGGCGCGCTGAAGACGGTTGCGAGTCTCGGATTGCCGCTGAACGTCGTAGGCATCGTCGGCGCGGTCGAGAACATGCCGGGCGGCGACGCGAGCCGTCCGGGCGATGTCGTCAAGTCGATGTCCGGCCAGACGATCGAAATTCTGAACACGGACGCCGAGGGACGCCTCGTCCTCTGTGACGCACTGACTTACGCGGAGCGCTTCGAGCCCGCGTGCGTGATCGACATCGCAACGCTGACCGGCGCCTGTGTGATCGCGCTGGGTACCCAGACGAGCGGTCTGTTCGCGAACGACGACGCACTCGCGAAGGAACTGCTCGAATGCGGCGAGGATACTGGCGACCGCGCGTGGCGAATGCCGCTTTTCGAAGAGTATCAGGATCAGTTGAAGAGCAATTTCGCGGACATGAGCAATCTCGGCGGCCGGCCTGCCGGCGCGATTACCGCGGCCTGCTTCCTCGCGCGCTTCACGGGCGGGTACACCTGGGCGCATCTGGATATCGCGGGGACGGCCTCGGTCGGAGGCGATGCGAAAGGCGCGACAGGCCGTCCGGTGCCGTTGCTCGCTGAGTTCCTGGTGAGACGCGCCGACCGTCCGTCGGCGTGACGCCGCGTCGTCACTCGCGAGCGATCATGACGTCGTCCGCGACGTCCTCGGACAGCAGCGCCGGCCGGACGCGCGCGAAGTGGTTGCGGCAGCCGTTGCGCTGGTTGGGGAGCACGATCCGCTTGCTCGTGCGGGTCGGCTTCATCGGCTGGGCGGGTCTTGCGATCTGGTATTCGACGGTGCCATGGATGCCGGTGCGCCTGGCGCTCGCGCTCGCGTTCGTCGCGTTCGGCGTATGGGCGCTGTGGTTTGCGCCGAAGCCGCGCGGGCTCCTGCTCTTCATCGGCATCTATCTCATCGTACTGCTGCTGTGGTCGACGATCCTGCCTTCACACGATCGGCAGTGGCGAGCCGATGTCGCGGTGATGCCGCGCGCTTACATCGATGGCGACACTGTCCGCCTCACCGGGGTGCGCAATTTCGACTATCTCACCGTGAACGAATTCTCGCCGCGCTACGAAGAGCGGGAGGTCTCGCTGGCGCACATGACGGGGGTGGATTTCTACATCTCGTACTGGATGCCGGGCCCCGTCGGTCACACGTTCGTCAGCTTCACGTTCGACGACGCGCCGCCGTTGAGCATCTCGATCGAGATCAGACCGGAAGTCGGCGAGGGCTACGCGCCGATCGCGTCGCTGTTCAAGCAGTTCGAGCTGATCTACGTCGTCGGCGACGAGCGCGACATCGTGCGAGTGCGCACGAACGTACGAGGCGAGGACGTGTACCTCTATCGCGTCGCGGCGCCTGCTGACGACGCCCGCCGCCTCTTTGAGCTCTACCTCGCACGCATCAATCAGCTCGCGGACAAGCCCGAGGTCTATCATCTGTTGAGCAACAGCTGCACGATCAACATCGTGAGATACATGCGGGCGCTCGGCGGCTCGCGGCGCTTCAATGCCCGTCATTACCTGAACGGCTTGTTCGATGCGTACCTCTTCGACCAAGGTCTCTTGAACACCAGCTTGAGCTTCGAGGAGTTGCGCCGCCGCTCGCATATCAACGCGGCGGCCGAGGCGGCGAACGATGCCCCGGATTTCTCGACGAGGATTCGCGCGCAGCTGCCGGCGAGCGCGACGCGGGCGACGCAACCGAGGATTCAGAATCGATACGTCGCGGCGACGCCGCTGCGCGAGGGTATGCGCTCGGCCGGCACGACCACGTCGCTCATTCGCAATACCGGGTGTAATCAGCGCGAGCTTGGCTGCGAGTTGCTCGCCGCCGGCCCGTGACGCCGCGATTGGACCTTGGTCCATCTTTCGCACGCATGCTTGCTTACTAGTATCGAATGCTCTTGCAAGCGGTTCGCTGCGGAAACAAAGGAGCATTCATGAACACACTCTCACGGTCCATCGTGGGCATCGCACTTGCGGGTGCTGCCATGTATTTCTTCGATCCCGTGAGCGGTCGCCGCCGCCGTCTGCTGATGCGCGACGAGCTGACGAAGGCGGCGCGATGGCTCGATGACGGCACGCGGCGCACGCGTCACGATCTGTCGCACCGAGCGCAGCACATCGCGATGCGGCTCAAAGCGGAGCGCCCGAGCGAGCGCAAGGTGTTCACGAGTCTGCGCGGCGCGCTCAAGCGCACGGCATCGCATCCGCGAGCCATCGGCGTCGCGCTGCGCGACGGTCACGTCATTCTGCGCGGCGACGTGCTCGCGCACGAGCTCGATCACATTCTCGAAGCGGTTCGATCGGTGCCGGGCGTTCGTGTCGTGACCGATCATCTGACGCCGCGCGAGCGCATCGAAGGGATTCGTTCCGCCGCTGCGAACGGCTGGCCGTTGGGCATCGTCGTGGGCGCCGCCGGCTGCGGTCTGGTCGCTTGGGGCATCAAGGAGCGCAAGACGCTCGAACATTGGGGACAAGAGCTGCTGCGCGCGTCGAAACGCGAGATCGATGCGACGCTCGACGATGTCCGCCATGAGACCGAGCGTGCGGGCGACGAATTCTCCAGTCAGGGAAGGGCTCGCCCCAACGAGGAGCATTCCGGCGATTCGCGCGCGCAAGTTGCGTAGTCTCGCCACCTCGAATCCAGTGAATGCGTTCGACCAAGGGCTGATTCAGCGACGCGTCTGGGCGTGAGACGCTGCGCGACCCAGGTGCCGATCGCGCATGCCGCCATCTGCCGCGCGCCTCGCCGCGTCTGAGGCATCGTGATTGCGGGCGCGCGCCAGGATGAACAAGCCGTTGGCCGTTGTATTCGTCGTGGATGATGACGCGGAGATTTGCCGCGCATTGCAGCGCGCGTTGCGTGGCGCGGCGTACGAGCCACGTACGTTCGTATCGCCGATGGAGTTCCTGATGTCGCATGACCCGGCGCTGGCGGGATGCCTCGTCCTCGATCTGGTGATGCCCGAGATGGGCGGATTGGAGGTGCAGGCGTGCCTCGCCGCGGCAGGGTGCCATCGTCCCATCATCTTCATGAGCGGCCACTGCAGCATCGCAACGACGGTCGCGGCAATGCGGGCGGGCGCGGTGACTTTCCTGACGAAGCCGATTGCGCAGAGCGAGCTGTTCGCCGCGGTGGACGAGGGGTTGCGCATCGACGCGGTGCGGCGCTCGCGCTATTGCTTGCAGCGGGAGCTTGCCGAACGTTTCGCGACGCTGACGCCGCGCGAGCGGCAGGTGCTCGCGCACGTGGTGGTGGGACGTTTGAACAAGCAGATCGCGGCGGAGCTCGGCATCGTCGAGAAAACCATCAAGGTGCATCGCGCGCGCGTCATGCAGAAGATGGGCGTGCGCACGCTCGCGCAGCTGGTGCGAGTTGCCGGCTTCATGAGCGTCGTCGGCATGCCAGGAGAACCGAGACCGGCGGAGGATCTCGACGGTCCGCGAGCCGCGCGCCAACGCAGCACCGCGGAAGCGCTCGCTGATGTGGAGATGATGGCGCGGCCTTCGCAACGTCCATCGATCATCGCAGGCGCACGCAGCAAAGGCGCCCGCTGAAGCCACCTCTCGCAGTCTTTGGTGCGGTGAGGTCCTGACAAAAATTCGCACGTACTGCGGCTCGCCCACGGAAAGGGCGCGGGCTACGCTACGAACTCGTGATATATCCGATTACATAACGGAGCGCGTGCGCGTCCCGCGCGCGACACCGCGCAGCGAGCGGCGCCCGTGCAGGGCTTCAAGAAGGGGGCATCGGCGATGAAACTGGCGAGCACGGCAACTCTGTTCATACATCTGACGGCCGCAGTGGCCGGCAGCGCGTGGGCCCAGGTCAACGTGGGCGAGCACAAGCCCGAGGCCACGCTGCCGTTCACGATGACGACGACGAGCGAGTTCTCGCTGCCTTGGCGCATCGCCTTCTTGCCGGACGGCCGCATGCTCGTGACCGAGAAGGTGGGCCCCGTGTGGCTCGTGTCGGCGGAAGGCAAGAAGATCGGCCCCTTGGGCAACACGCCCGCCGTCTACTGGCAGGGGCAGAATGGCATGCACGGCGTGTTCGTTTCGCCGCGCTACGCCACTGACCAGAGCATCTATCTCACGTACGCAGAGCCCGGCGACTACGGCGGTGGCCTGGCGCTCGCGCGAGGCAAGCTCGTGTTCACCGCCGCGGGTGCGCGACTGGATAACTTCGAAGTCTTGTGGCGCCAGCTCCCGCGAGGCAGAGGCGGACAAGAAGGCGCGCAAGTCGCGTTCTCGCCCGATGATCAGTATTTGTTTCTGTCGGTCGGCGATCGCCAGCGCTTCTCGCCCGCGCAAGACCTGGATCAACCCGCCGGAAAGATTCTGCGCCTGACCTTGGATGGCAAGCCTGCGCCGGGAAACCCGTTCGCGGGCCGGGTGGGCGCGACGTCTATTCCTCTGATCGATCCGCCGCCGCGACACGGAGGCGGCGAAGACGGCGCAGCCGGTCAGCACGTACACGTTCAAGGGTCCGAACCTCACGCCGGCCGAAACCTGGGCAACCGGCGTTCGCACGCCCTATGGGCTGGCGTTCTCGCCCGCCGGAGAGCTGTGGGAAGTCGAGCATGGTCCGCGCGGCGGCGACGAGCTGAACTTGATCGAGAAGGGCAAGAACTACGGCTGGCCGCTCGTCTCGTACGGCATCAACTACAACGGCACGCCGATCCCGAGCCACGACACGAGCAACGAGTTCACGAAGCCCGTCCTGTGGTGGGTGCCGGTCATCGCGCCCGGCAATCTGATGTTCTACACGAGCGACAAGACGTTCCCGCAGTGGCAGGGTAGCGGCTTCATCTCGGGACTGTCGACGATGTCGCTCAGCCGTATCGTATTCGACGGCAAAGGCGGTGCGAAGCTCGCGGAGCGCTGGAACGTCGGCAAGCGCATTCGCGATGTCGCACAAGCGCCGGATGGCTCGTTGTGGCTGCTGGAGGACGCCAATCCCGGCGAGCTCATTCATGTGACGCCGCGCGCGACCGGCGCGGAATGATCGAGCAGGCCGCGCCGGCGGCTGATCCTCCGTCTCGCTGACGCGTCCTACAGCCCTCTCAGATTTGCTGTCGGGCACTCGCGGCTTGACCTTCCCACGATGGCAAGGTGCATCCTGCGCCTGGGTTACCAGGAGCAGGCACATGCCTCACGCGGTGAAACAATCGACGCCCGCTGCGAGCAGTGATCGCACCCTCACGATCGGGCAAGCGGCCGCGGCTTCCGGCGTGTCGGCGAAAATGATTCGGCACTACGAGTCGCTCGGAATGATTCCGAGGTCGCGCCGCACGGCCGGCAACTACCGGTCCTACAGCGACGCTGACGTGCAGACGTTGCGCCTCGTGCGCCGTGCGCGCGATCTCGGCTTTTCGATGGAGCAGATCGCGGCGCTCGTTTCGTTGTGGCGCAACCGCTCGCGCGCAAGCGCGACCGTGCGGCGCCTCGCTCTGCGGCACATCGAGCAGCTCGAAGAGAAGATCGCGCATCTGCAAAGCATGGTGCGCACGCTCCAGGAGCTCGCCGATCACTGTCACGGCGACGCCCGGCCCGAATGCCCCATTCTCGAAGATCTCGCCAAGCCGGCGGATCACGCCGCGAACCATCACTCGCGAGGTGCGCGATGAACCACGACCATTTGCATCACGATCAAAACACTCCCCGGCAAGAAGCGCCCCCGGAGCACAGCTGTTGCGGCTCGCACGGGAAGGCCGCGGCTGCGCACGATCACGCGGCGCATGCGCGGCCGCGGCAGGCGGCTGCTGGCGCCGATGCGATGTACACCTGTCCGATGCATCCTGATGTGCGACAGATCGGTCCCGGCTCGTGCCCGATCTGCGGCATGGCGCTGGAGCTCGTGGCGGTAACGTTGGAGGAGGCGGCGAATCCCGAGCTCGAGGACATGACGCGGCGCCTGTGGATCGCGGCGCTGCTGACCGTGCCGTTGCTCGTGCTGACGATGGGACACATGATCCCGGCGCTCGCCCATCTGTTTCAGTTTGCCGGCCGCCGTTGGCTCGAACTCGCGCTCGCTGTGCCCGTGTGCACCTGGGCGGCGTGGCCGTTCTACGAGCGTGCGGTCGCATCGATTCGGCACCGCAGTCTCAACATGTTCACGCTGATCGGTCTCGGAGTCGGCGTGGCGTTCATCTATAGCCTCGTCGCGACGCTGTTTCCCGACGTGTTTCCGGCCGCCTTTCGTAACGAGCACGGCGAGGTCGATGTCTATTTCGAAGCGGCTGCCATGATCGTGACGCTCATCTTGCTCGGCCAGGTGCTGGAGCTGCGCGCCCGCAGCCGCACGGGCGCCGCGATTCGGCTGCTGCTCGGGTTGTCGCCCAAGACGGCGCGTCTGGTGCGTGCCGACGGCAGTGAGGAGGACATCGCGCTCGAGCACGTGCAGGTCGGCGACCGGCTGCGCGTGCGGCCCGGCGAGAAGGTGCCGGTCGATGGCGCGGTGCTGGAGGGACACAGCAATATCGACGAGTCGATGGTCACCGGCGAGCCGACGCCCGTCGTCAAGCAGGCCGGCGACCTCGTCATCGGCGCCACGATCAATGGCACCGGTGCGATCCTGATGCGCGCGGAGAAGGTCGGCAGCGACACGCTCCTCGCGCGCATCGTCGCGATGGTCGCGGACGCGCAGCGCAGCCGCGCACCGATTCAGCGGCTTGCGGACAAGGTGGCGGGCGTCTTCGTGCCGGCCGTCATCCTCATCGCGCTCGTGACGTTCGTCGTCTGGGCACTCGTGGGCCCCGAGCCGCGCCTGGCGCACGCGGTCATCAACGCCGTCGCGGTGCTCATCATTGCGTGCCCGTGCGCGCTCGGACTCGCGACGCCGATTTCGATCATGGTCGCGACGGCGCGCGGCGCCCAATCCGGTGTGTTGTTCCGCAACGCCGAGGCCATCGAGACGATGCGCAAGGTCGACACGCTGATCGTCGACAAGACGGGCACGCTGACGGAAGGCAAGCCGCGACTCGTGAGCGTCGAGGCGCTCGACCCCGCGATGGCGGACGAGATGCTGCGGCTCGCCGCGTCACTGGAGCGCGGCAGCGAACACCCGCTCGCCGCCGCGATCGTGCGCGGGGCCGAGGAGCGCAAGCTTGCGCTCCTCGATACGCAGGAGTTCACGTCGTCGACCGGCAAGGGAGTTGCCGGCCGCGTGGCGGGAAAGGACGTGCTGCTCGGCAATCGTGCCTTGCTAGAAGCGCATCACATCGACGCTGCGCCGCTGGCGCGGCAAGCCGAAGCGCTCCGCGAGCAGGGTCAGACCGCGATGTTCGTTGCCGTCGAGGGACGGCCGGTTGGCGTGCTCGGTGTCGCCGATCCGGTGAAGGCGAGCAGTGCGGAGGCGATCGCTGCCTTGCATCGCGTGGGGATTCGCATCGTCATGCTCACGGGCGACAGTCACACGACCGCGCAAGCGGTCGCGCGGCAGCTCGGCATCGACGAGGTCGTCGCCGAGGTGCTGCCCGATCAGAAGGCCGAGCAGGTGCGGGCATTGCAGGCGCAAGGCCACATCGTCGCGATGGCCGGCGACGGCATCAACGACGCGCCGGCACTCGCTCAAGCGCAGGTCGGCATCGCAATGGGCACGGGCACCGATGTCGCGATGGAGAGCGCGCACGTGACGCTCGTGAAGGGCGACCTGCGAGGCATCGTGCGGGCGCGCGCGTTGTCGCGCGCGACGCTCGCGAACATCAAGCAGAATCTGTTCTTCGCGTTCGCGTACAACACGGCCGGTGTGCCGATCGCGGCGGGAATTCTGTACCCGGCGTTCGGGCTGCTCTTGAGCCCGATCATCGCGGCGGCCGCCATGAGCTTCAGCTCGGTGTCGGTCATCGGCAATGCGCTGCGGCTCAGGCATGCCTCGCTCGACGATCACGGACGGAACTAGCGCCGGGCTCGATCAATCGGCGCGAGCGAGCTGCGTCTTGATCTCCGCCGCGAGCAACGGCACGACGTCGATCAGGTTCGTTACGTGTGTGATCGTGTTCGTCGACACGACGCGCTCGGCGCCCGCATCGCGCAGCATGGCCAGCCCGGCCTGATCCAGGAGCGCGTGCACGACGACGCACGTAGCGCCCTGCCGGTCGATCGCCGCGAACCCTCGCAGCGCCTCGGCGAGGGTGTGACCCGACGACGCGATGTCGTCGAGGATGACCGGATTGCGGCCGCGGACGAGCGCCGGGTCGATGGCACTCACGGTGACATCACGGTCGCCTCTGCGGATCTTCGTCAGCACGAGCGACGGCGCGTCGAGCGATCGCGCGACACGCTCCACCCATTGCGCGCTTTCGCTGTCGGGGCCGACGATCACCGGATTCGCGACATTCGCGGCGATCCAGCGGCTCACGGCGGGCATCGCGCTGACCGCCGTCGCGCGGACGGAGAAGATTTCGGCGAGGCTCGCGATGCGATGCAAGTGCGGATCGACCGTGACGATCCAATCGAAGCTCGACGAGAGCAACCGCGCAAAGCCCGCGGCGCTGCGCGATTGCCCGGGCCGGAAGCGCTCGTCCTGTCGCATGTAGCCAAGATACGGCGCAACCAGCCCGACGCGACGCGCGCCAAGATCGCGGGCCGTCGCCGCGCAGAAGTACAGCGGCAGCGCCTTGGTGTCCGGATCGTTGAGCGTGCAGACGATGACGACGTCGCGACCGGCGCAGGCACCGTCGAGCGTGATCAGCGATTCCCGATCCGGAAAGCGCCGCCATTCGATCGCGCCGATATCCGCCTCGACGCCGCGAGCGAGGTCGTGCGCCATGCGCAGATCATCGGGAAAGCAGAACAGTAGCGGCTTGCGATTTGGGTTCATGGGTGCGAATGAGCCGGTGCCAGGCCGTCGCGACGTTAGAAAAGGGCAGAGCGTGTGTCAGGCGTCCTGCGGTTCTGGTCAGGGGAACAGCGCGCAGCCTGTCAGGGTTCCAGTAGGGGAGTCGCGAAGTGAGGTGAGGCCATGCGAAAGCCAACGAATCTTGTAGTTCTTACTCTGATGATGCTCGCGTGCGCATCGACGGCTAGCGCGCAGGCCCCCGCGGAGTCCTCGGCGTCCACCGCGCTCGCGAATCGCGTGCAGAGCGCATTGCATGCAAGCAAGGTCGCGGATCCCGACCAGATCAAGATCGAAGTCGAGGGCGGTGTCGTGCAGTTGAGCGGCTTCGTCGAATCGGAACAGGATCTGGAGCAGGCGCTCGAAGCGGCGCGCGCGGTCCGTGGTGTCGCGACGGTACGCAATGACCTCGTCGTCCGCGAATCGCGTCCGACCGTCGGACAAGCGCTGGACGATACGATCATCGCGGCGCAAGTGCGCAAGCAGATCGAAGCGCACGTGGCGGGCGACGCGCGCGACATCAACGTGGCCGTGAGTGACGGCGTCGTGCAGTTGAGTGGGTTCGTCGCCGACACGCAGGTGAAAAATCGCGCCGCCGATGTCGCAAGCACGGTGCAGGGCGTGCAGGATGTGCGCAACGATATTGCGTTGAAGTAGAGCCGGGCGCCTCGCGCAACGGTCATGGCGATCGAAGAGCCGGCCAGGGCGAAGGTCCCGACCCTCCCCCGCCAGGCGGGGGAGGGCACGATGCTGGATCCCAGCACGGAAGTCCGGAACTCAGAAGCGGCGCGAGTTGCCGTTCTGTAGCTGGAACGTGATCGGGATCTGCTTCCACATCGCGACGGGTACGCCGTCACGCATGCCGGGTTTCAAGCGCCAGCGCCGCGCTTCGCGCAAGGCGGCGTCATCGAGCTTCGCGTACCCGGAGCTTTGGTCGAGTTTCACATCACCGACGCGCCCGTTCTCGAGCACGTAGATCGACAGCAGCACCGTGCCGGCGTGCCCGGCGCGAATCTCCGAGGCGGGATAGGGTGGCTCGCTGAGGCCGATGCGCGGGTCGATGGACGGCATCGCGATCACGGGCTCGGTGCTGCCTGAGCGATCGGTGGGCGCCACCGGCGGCGCCTGCGACACCGTGCCGCGCGGCGCGGTCGGCGCCTCCGCATCGTCGGGCAACGCCACCGGATCGGGCTCGGGTACGAACACCTCGCGTTTGAAATCGATGTTCGGCGGCGTGGTCGGCTGCGGTGGATCGTCGTCCATGTCGATGGGGGGCGGGGTGACGAGCTTGGTCTCGGTGCGAAACGCCTTGATGACATCGATGCTCATCCCCGAGCTCAGGGCGAGAAAAAAGCCGCAATGCAGCAGCACGATCGCGGCGAGGATGACACCACGCGGCGAGTTCATCGATTGCAAGGGCGGAAACGTATGGAGCGTCGCATTCATTGATGTTTTCTCCAGGAGTTGTCGATGAGACATGCGCCGCCTCCTGGTGTGCCCGTTGACATGTCTTCAGGAGGGCGGCGCGGCATCACTTTGCGCCCGGCGCGTCCTTGAGAAATCTCTGCACTTTCCGCTGGGTCGCGCACGGATCGAAATGCGATCCGCGCGGTCATACATGGGCTGTCCGCGCCGCGGGCGGCGGAAAAGAAAAAGGCGGGACGCTTTGCAGCGTCCCGCCTTTTCTCGAGCGCGCGGCTCGAAGCGGTCTTAGACCGTATAGCCTTCCCGGCGCAACGGCATCGAGCGCACCCGATGACCCGTGGCCGCGAAGATCGCGTTGCAGATCGCCGGAGCGAGCGGCGGCAATGCCGGCTCGCCCGCGCCCGTCGGCGCGAAGTCGCTCTGGATGAAGTGCGCTTCCACCGGCGGCGCGTGCGCGAGGCGCAGGATCGGGTAACGATCGAAGT
The DNA here is from genome assembly GCA_023428645.1 of Pseudomonadota bacterium. Lineage (GTDB taxonomy): Bacteria > Pseudomonadota > Gammaproteobacteria > Steroidobacterales > Steroidobacteraceae > Steroidobacter. Next base: position 14,607 of record JAEYXD010000083.1, on the reverse strand, counting down.
TCGTTTCCTGAATCCGGCCGTCCTCGATCGACAGCTCGAGCCCCATCAGCGTGCTGAAGCCGTCGATGACCGAGCCGACGACCTGGTTCTCGGCGCCGCTCATGTTGACGATCGGACCGATGTCGCCCGCGACCGTGATCTTGTGGATCGTCAGCTTGCGATTCGCATCGACACTGACCTCCGCGACTTCCGCGAAGTGGCCCGCGTGGCTGAAGTGGAACGCGAGGCCCATGCCGCGGCCTTTCGGCAGCTGCTTGCCCCAGCCCGCCTTTTCCGCCGCGAGCTTGATCACTTCGGCCGCGCGGCCCGTGTTCAACGCGGACTCGGTCGCCGGCGGCAGATGACGCGGCTCGCCCATCAAATCCAGCAGGAACTGCAGGTGATCGCGCTTCGCCGCGCTCGACAGCTCATGCAGGAAGCTCTGCACGGCGAAGGCCACGGTGTTCGAGCGGGGGGCGCGCCACGGACCCGTCGGGATCTTCCACGGCAGCATCGTCGTCGTCAGTTTGACGTTCGGCACGAGCAGCGTCGGGAACTCCTCGGGCGAAATGTCGCCGGAGCCGACGGCCTTCTCGCCGCCGTCCGAGGAGAACGTGATGAAGTGGTCCGCGAACGCGACCAGCTTGCCGTTGCTATCGACGCCGCCCTTGAACGCGTGGAAGCCGCCGGGACGGAAGAAGTCATGCTGCATGTCGTCTTCGCGCGTCCATTGCAGCTTGACCGGAACACCCGCCTGCTTGGCGATCTGGACGGCTTCCATGACGTAGTCGTTCTGCAAGCGACGGCCGAAACCGCCGCCGACCCGCGTCTGATACATCGTCACGTTCTCCGGCTTCACGCCGAAGATGCCGGGCAACATCGTCATCGCCGTGCTCGCATTCTGCGTCGGCGCCCAGATCACGAGCTTGTCGCCCTGCCACTGCGCCGTCGTGTTCTGCGGCTCGAGCGGCGCGTGCGGGATGAACGGATAGGAGTAAAACCCTTCCGCCGTCGCCGTGCCTTCCAGCGCCTTGTCGAAGTCGCCGATCTTCGTGAGCTCTTTCGTGCCTTGCGGCTGCTTCGCGAGCTCTTGCGCCTGCGCGACGGACTGGCTCCAGCTGTCCTTCGACGCCTCGGACTCGTCCCATTCGATCTTCAGCTTGCGCTTCGCGCTGAATGCCGCCCAGGTGGAGGTCGCGATGATCGCGACGCCGGGCATCACTTCGCTCGGCTTGCCGGTGCCTTCGACGATGAACGCATCCGTGACGCCGGGGAGCTGCTTGATCTCGTCGAGGTTCGCGCTCTTCACCTTGCCGCCGACGGCAGGGCACTTCTCGAACGCTGCGTAGTGCATGTTCGGCACGTTCACGTCGATGCCGAACAGCGGCTGGCCCGTGACGATCTGCTGATTGTCGACGCCCGTGATGCGCGAGCCGAGGAGCGAGTAGTCCTTGCGATCCTTGAGCTTGACCGTCTTCGGATCCGGCACCTTGAGCGCGGCTGCCTTGAGCGCGAGCTCGCCGTACGTGGCGCTCTTGCCGCTGCCCGCGTGCGTGACGACGCTCTTCGCGGTCGTGAGCTCGGCCTCCGGCACGCCCCACTGCTTCGCGGCGGCCTGCACGAGCATCGCGCGAGCCGTCGCGCCGGCTTGGCGCATCGCGTCCCAGTTCGTCGGGATCGAGCGCGAGCCGCCGGCCCATTGACGGCCGTACAGCTTCGCATCGACCGGCGCCTGCACCGTCTTGACGTGCGCCCAATCGGCGTCGAGCTCTTCGGCGACGATCATCGGCATCGCCGTCTTGATGCCCTGACCGATTTCGGGATTCTTCGACATGATCGTGATCGTGCCGTCCGGCGCGATGCTCACGAACGCGTTCGGCGCGAACTGCTTGCCGCTCGCAGTTTGGGCCTCGGCCTTTTCGCCGACGTAGAACGCGAGCACGAGGCCCGCGCCCGCAACACCCGTGACCTTCAGGAAGGAACGGCGGCTCAGCGTCGTGTTGATCGCTTGCTCGAGCGACTGCCCTTCGACGGCTCGCAGGATTTCGTAAACGTAGTCGTCGCGAGAAATAACGGAGGATTCCACTGCGCTCATGTCAATTCCCTCTATTCGCCGGCCGACTGAGCGGCAGCGTGAATCGCCTTGCGGATACGCGGATATGTGCCGCAGCGGCACAGGTTGCCGTTCATTGCGGCGTCGATGTCCGCGTCGGACGGCTTCGGCTTCTGCTTCAGGAGCGCGGCCGCGGACATGAGCTGACCTGCTTGGCAGTAGCCGCACTGAGGCACGTCGTGTTCGATCCATGCCGCTTGCAGCGGATGCAGCTTGCCGTCCTGGCCGGCGAGCCCTTCGATCGTGGTGACCTGCTGTTCCGACGCGGCGGCGACCGGAATCGAGCACGAACGGACCGGCGCGCCGTTCAGATGCACGGTGCACGCGCCGCATTGAGCGACACCACAGCCGTACTTCGTGCCGACGAGGCCCAGGTGATCTCTCAACACCCACAAGAGCGGCGTGCTTTCATCGAGATCGTTAATGACGTGTTCTTTGCCATTGACGGTGAGACGCATGGTGGCTCTCTTTGAAATGAATTAAGAAAAAAACGTCGCGCGATTGTTCCACGGTCGATTCGGGCCGACAACGGCAGGTCATGCGCATCCCTTTGTTTGCAGCATGTTTCCTCGCGCTTACCCGACGCGATTCTGCGGGAACAGCGCCATTCGGCCGAGCATTTCGGTTACATGATTTGTGGAGATTTGTGTTCTGTCTCGCGCGTGATATTCACGAGTGAATCACGTGCGAGGGCAAGGCCTCTCGACGAGCGCTGCGGAGTGTATTTCCCTGCGTAGAACTTTCTTTGCCGACGCGCGATCGCCGCCCTCTCTCGCATTGCAAAAGGATTCTTGACCGGCGTCGGGCTCGGTGGGGCCAGCCCCGCGGGTACCCGTCGGAGCGCGAGTCGCAAGCGCACGGTCCGCGAGATACCGTTCGACGCCCTGCGGCGTCAAGCGGGTCGTATAGAATGCCGCCCCTCGCATAGCCATGCGACTTGACATTGAGGATTTCGATTTGAGCGATGCAGTCAGCGGCGCGGTCGAAGGCGCCATTCAGGCGGACGTGGTCATCATTGGCGCCGGTCCGTGCGGTCTGTTTCAAATTTTCGAGCTGGGCCTGCTGGGCATCCGTGCGCACGTCGTCGACTCGCTGAAACATCCGGGCGGCCAGTGCAGCGAGCTGTACCCGGAAAAGCCGATTTACGACATTCCGGCCCTGCCCGTATGCGGCGCCCAGGAGCTGGTCGATCGCCTGCTGGAGCAGACCAAGCCGTTCAATGCCCAATTCCATCTCGGGCAGGAGGTCGTCGAGCTGCAGCAGCTGGAGGATCACACGTTCCTGCTGCGCACGTCGCTCGATACGCGCTTCCATACGAAGACGGTGATCATTGCCGCGGGGCTCGGCTCGTTCCAGCCGCGGCGGCTCGGCTGCGAAGGCGTCGAGGTGTTCGAGGAGCGGCACGTTCATTACAAGGTGAAAAGCGCGGCGGATTTCGTCGGCAAGCGCCTGGTGATTTTCGGCGGCGGGGATTCGGCGCTCGATTGGACGCTTGAATTCGCCGGCAAGGCGCGCAGCGTCACGCTCGTGCACCGTCGTCCGGAGTTTCGTGCGGCGCCCGCCTCGGTCGCGAAGATGCGCGACCTCGCGAGCAGCGGCAGCATCCAGTACGTCGAGGCCATCGCGCACTCGCTGATCACGGAGGGCGACAGCTTCAAGGGCGTGCGCGTCAAGAAGTCGGACGGCGAAGTCCTCGAGTTCGACGCCGATCACGTGCTCACGTTCTTTGGCCTGCATCCCAAGCTCGGTCCGATCGCGAACTGGGGGCTGACGATCGACAAACGCGCGATCGTCGTCGATACGGAGAAGTTCCAGACGAACATTCCCGGCGTCTTCGCCGTGGGCGACATCAACACGTATCCCGGCAAGAAGAAGCTGATCCTGTCGGGCTTCCATGAAGCCGCGCTCGCCGCGTTCGCCGTCGCTGCTCATCTGAATCCTGCGAAGAAGATTCCGCTGCAGTACACGACGACGAGCCCGATCATGCACAAGCGGCTCGGCGTACCCGATTGATGAATCCGCTGCTCGCCGACGTTCTCACGGTCCTGCAGCTCACGCGGCTCGATGTCGACCGGTTCGAGGGCGAAAGCCGCGATCCGGGGCATCGGCGCGTGTTCGGCGGACAAGTGCTGGGGCAGGCGCTGGCCGCGGCATACGCGACCGTCGAAAACCGTTCCGTCCATTCCCTGCACGCGTATTTCTTGCGGGCCGGGGACCCCGATCACCCGATCCAATACGAGGTTGATCGCAGCCGCGACGGTGCGAGCTTCACGAGCCGGCGCGTCGTCGCCATTCAGCATGGCGCGCAGATCTTCCACATGTCGGCGTCGTTTCAGTCGCCTGAGGCCGGGGTCGATCGGCAAGGACCGATGCCGCCAACGCCGCCGCCCGAGTCGGTCCCCGACATGGCGGCCGCGATCGAGGAATTGAAACGCAAGGCACCGGATCGGCCGCGGCCGTTCCTGGATCAGCGGCGCCCGTTCGAATTCCGGCCGGCCGTGTTACCCGATCCGGCGGGCGAGGTGCCGACCGAGCCGCACATGAAGATCTGGTTCAAGGCGCTCGATCCGCTGCCGGACGACGAGGTGTTGCATCGCAGCCTGTTGGCCTATGCCTCGGACTACTACCTGCTCGGCACGGCCGGTCTCGATGTCCGCCTGACCGTCGATCGCACCAAGCTGCAAATGGCGAGCATCGACCATGCGATGTGGTTTCACCGCCCGTTTCGCATGGACGACTGGCTTTTATATGTACTCGACAGCCCGACCGCGTCGGGATCGCGCGGTTTTGCGCTCGGCAAGATCTATCGCCAGGACGGGACGCTGGTCGCGTCGACAGCACAAGAAGGTTTGATCCGCCGGCGACCCTGACGACACGAATCCGGGCCGGTGACGCCACGGTCACCGCCCGGTATCAGCTCATACCCAAACCATATTTAGGCCCGTATAGGACGGGCGCTAAAGTCCCCGGACCATGTATCAGTACGACCAAATCGATCAGCGGCTCGTCGACCAGCGCGTCGCTCAGTTCCGCGACCAGACGCAGCGGTATCTTGCGGGGCAGCTCTCCGAGGACGATTTCCGTTCCTTGCGGCTGCGCAATGGTCTGTACATTCAACGCTTTGCGCCCATGCTGCGCATTTCGGTGCCGTACGGGCTCCTGTCGAGCACCCAAGTGCGCATGTTCGCGCGCATCGCACGCGAGTTCGACAAGGGCTACGGCCATTTCACGACGCGTCAGAACCTGCAGTACAACTGGCCGAAGCTCGAAACGGTGCCGGACATCCTGGCGCTGCTCGCGAGCGTGCAGATGCACGCGATCCAGACGAGCGGCAACTGCATTCGCAACGTGACGGCGGACCATCTGGCCGGCGTCGCGCCCGATGAGCTCGAAGATCCACGTCCGTGGTGCGAATACATCCGCCAATGGGCGACGCTCCATCCGGAATTCGCGTATCTGCCGCGCAAGTTCAAGATCGCCGTGACCGGCTCGCCGCAGGATCGCGCCGCGTCGAAGGTGCATGACATCGGCCTGCATCTCGTGCGCAACGAACAGGGCGAGGTCGGCTTCGAGGTGCTCGTCGGCGGCGGTCTCGGCCGTGCTCCGATGATCGGGCACGTGATCCGCGAGTTCCTGCCGAAGCAGGAGTTGCTCGCGTATCTCGAAGCGGTGCTGCGCGTGTACAACATGGAAGGTCGTCGCGACAACATCCACAAGGCGCGCATCAAGATTCTCGTGAAGGCGCTCGGTCCGCAGAAATTCCGCGAGCTGGTCGAGGCGGAACATGCCGCCGCGCGCGATACGGCGCCGCCGTTCGATGCCGCCGAGTTCGAGCGCATCAAGGCGTTCTTCGCGCCGCCTGCGTACGAGCAGCTGCAAGACGAAGACGTGCTCGCCGGCAAGCCGAACGAATTCCGTACCTGGTATCAACACAACACGAAGCGGCACAAGGTCGCGGGCTATCGCGTCGCGTTCGTGTCCCTGAAGTCGCCGACGCGTCCGCCCGGTGACATCACGCACACCGAGATGGATGCCGTCGCCGATCTCGCCGATCGCTATTCCGGCGGCCTGATCCGTTCGACGCACGATCAGAATCTGTTGTTCGCGGACGTGAAGCAGGCCGACTTGTACGAGGTCTGGCAGGCGCTCAAGGCGCTCGATCTCGCGACGCCGAACATCGGCATGTTGACCGACATGATCTGCTGCCCGGGCCTGGATTTCTGCTCGCTCGCGAATGCGACGTCGATTCCGGTCGCGAAGCAGATCAACGAGCGCTTCGACAATCTCGACTATCTTTACGACCTGGGCGAGATTCAGTTGAAGATGTCCGGCTGCATGAACGGGTGCGGGCATCACTCGGTCGGCCACATCGGCATTCTCGGCGTCGATAAGGGCGGCGAGGAGTGGTATCAGATCACGCTCGGCGGCTCGGCGAGCGGCCAGGACGCGGCCATCGGCCAGGTGATCGGCCCATCGGTCGCGCACGCGGACGTGGCCGCGACGCTCGAACGCATTCTCCACGTGTACGTCGCCGAGCGCGAAGAGGGCGAGCCGTTCCTCGAAACCGTTCGCCGCATCGGCATCGCTCCATTCAAGGCAAGAGTTTATGCGCCGTCTCATCAAGCAGCGTGACATCGTCGTCGACGAGTGGCGTTATGCCGACGAAGATCCGCTCGGCCGCGAGCGCGCACTGATCCTGCCGTTCGCGCGCTGGAAGGAAGAGCGCGAGCGGTGGTGGCTGTGGGACGGCAAGCTCGGCGTGAAGATCGGGCCGACGGACCCGGTCGAGGCGCTCGAGCACGACTTCCTGCGCGTGTCGTTGGTGGCGATCGAGTTCAGCGGCCTGGCCGAAGGCCGCGGCTACAGCCAGGCGCAGCTGCTGCGGAAGCGATACAAGTTCACGGGCGAGCTGCGTGCGGTCGGCAAGATTCAGCGCGATCAACTCTTCTACATGGCGCGCTGCGGCTTCGACGCGTTCGAGCTGCCGGAAGGCGCCGACCTCGCGGTTGCATTGACGGCCTTCGATGATTTCGACGTTGCGTATCAAGGCGCGGTAGACACGAGCCTCGCGCTGCGGCGTCGCGCCAGCTGACGCTGCGTCGCCAGCTGACGCTGCAACGTCGAGCGTCCCTTACGGGCAGGAACGCTGCAACGTCGAGCGTCCCTTGCGGGAAGTAACGCAGCATCGTCGAGCGTCGAGGGTCCCTTGCGGGAAGTAACGCAGCATCGTCGAGCGTCCCTTCCCCCGCGTGCGGGGGAAGGACAGGAAGGGGGCGCTTTCGTTTGCAGCGACTAATAGAATCCCTGGCCTGCCATCGTCGGACTTTCCCTCCCTAACCCTCCCTCGCAAAGCGGGAAGGGGATCAGAACTCAGGGCTCTTCATGGAACTCAAGAATTCGGTCGTCATCGTCACCGGCTCCGCGACGGGCATCGGCGCCGCCTGCGCCATCGACCTCGCGCGTAAGGGTGCGCGTGTCGTCATCAACTACACGAAATCCGAAGCGGAGGCGCGCCAGACGCAAGCCGAATGCGAACAGCTCGGCGCCGAAGCGCTCCTCGTGCAGGCGAACGTCGCGGTCGACGCGGATTGCCAACGCCTGGCGCGGGCCGCGCTCGACAAATGGGGTCGTATCGACGGGCTCGTGAACAACGCGGGCACGACGAAGGTCGCCTTCGATCACGCCGATCTGAATGCGCTGCAAGCGCAAGACTTTCATGACGTCTACGCGGTGAACGTCGTCGGTGCATTCCAGATGATTCGTGCCGTCGAGCCCGCGATGCGGCAGCAAGGGCGCGGCGCGATCGTGAACGTGTCGTCGCTCGCGGCCGTGATGGGCGTCGGGACCTCGGTTGCGTATGCGGCATCGAAGGGCGCGTTGAATACGATGACCTTGTCGCTCGCGCGTGCGCTCGCGCCGCAGATCACCGTCAATGCGGTGTGCCCGGGGTTCGTCGATACGCGTTGGCTCAAGGGTGCGCTGGGCGATCGTTACGAAGCGCAGCGCTCGAGTGTTGCGGCACGCAGTCCCTTGCAGAAGACCAGCACGGCGGAAGATGTTTCGCGCGCGATCGTATGGTTGTTGGAAGGCGCGGATCTCGTGACGGGCGAGTTCATCATGATCGACGGCGGCACGCACCTGGGCGGCGCCCCGCAGAAGGCGAGATGAGCGCGGCGCATCCTCAGAAGGTGGGGTGAGGCAGCGCCTGAGTCCGGTCGCTAGCGGCGCATCGCTAGAACGTTGCAAAGAGCGTCGGTCGTTACGACGCTTGCGTATTCGCCGTCGAGGTTCGCAAGCGCCATGGCGTGCACCTCATCCGCGGACCGATGCTGGCCCGAGTAATCGGTTTTCGCGAACGCAAAGGTCGCGTCCGCGACGACGCACGTATCGAAGCCAAGATTTCCTGCCGTGCGGGCGGTCGATTCGACCGAGTTGTTGGTGCTGACGCCAACGATCGCCAATTTCCGGAGGTCCCGGACGCGAAGCCACCGCTCCAGGCCCGTATTGATGAATGCATCCGGGACATTCTTCTCGACAACGTGTTCGCCGCGCGCAGGGGCGAGCGATGGTTGGAACTCCACGCCCGGCTGTCCGGGCCAGAACGGCGAGCCCACCGTGCGCGAAATATGGCGAACGTGAACCAGAGGGGCTGCCGCTTCTCGCCAGGCGGTCAGCAGTCGCGCGATGTTCTGCTCGGCGTTCGGATTGTTACGCGGCCCTGCAGCCGGTGACGCCATGCCCTGCTGCATGTCGACGATGATGAGCGTTGGTCGTTCGTTTCTCATGCGCAGTCTTCCGATGCCGTCGTCCACCACACGCGCGTACGCCGCCTGAATGGGCTATTCGGCTCCAAGTCGCACATAGCCACCTGCTTGCTTCACGAACTTTGCCTCGCTGCGGGCGAAGCACTTCCCGTTGAGCCGCGCGAAATCTTGCTGGCGCGAATGCTCCGTGTACACCACGACTTCGCGTCCCGCGACGAAGACCAATACGTTGATGGCGTCTGACAATTCGATCGCTGTCCGAGCTTCGGCGTCCCATGGAAAGCCGAGCGTCTGCTCGGCGAAGGCGTTCGTGGTGTACGGACCGAGAAAGCACAGGCGGTCCCAGCTCCTTCCGCCCACCGTCGTGAGATTCAAACGACCGTCGCCGCTGGCTGCCTGCCGCGAAATCTCCGCGCTGATCGTCGACTGGCCACACCCAACCAGCGGCAGCAGCAAGAGCAGAAGTACCGTTGATGTCGTGATCTCATCGAGAAGGCGGCGTATGTGAGACATATCGTCAATTCATTCGAGGCCGCTGAGGCAAGACCGTCGACCGCTTCATCCGAGCTGACGAATCCAGTGGTGAAAGGCCGGACGATCCGCGCGTGAGTGTCGCGTGGTTGCTGCCCGCGCATCACGGCGCGCGCGCTCCTGCTCGATGGCTTGCGTGGGCGTAATGCCAAAGCTCTGGCGAAAGAGCCTGCAGAAGTGGCTGTGACTATTGAAACCCCAACGCATAGAGACCTCGACGATGCTGCGCGCGTTCGTGTTCGATTCGCGGAGTTCGCGATAGCAGCGCCGCAGCCGCGCCTGCCGGATGTAGGCGGCGACACCGCTGAGCGGCTGGAACAGCCGATACAACTGTGCCCGCGAGCAGGCGAAGCGGCGGCACAGATGTGCCGTCGTGAGTTCGCTCGAGGACAGATGGCGCTCGATGTAGTCGCAGATGGCCTCGAGCCCATGGGTAGGCGCTGAATCCCATACTGGTCCAGGCGTGGATTGCTGCTGGCTGGCAAAGGCCCCGGCCACCGTACCGACCAGGGCATTGCAGATCGTCTCTGCTTCTTCGGCGGCCGCGGAATGAAGGCCGTGCCAGACACTCAGAAAATGGCGACCGAGAATTTCGCCCAGCGCGGAAGTGCCTGAAATCGTGCAACCAGGGCGCAACTGCTCGGGCCGTACGAATGAGAACATCACATCGCGGGGCACCACGAGTGTCAGCGTGCTCGATGCTTCCGTGCGCGTCTCCAGCGCGTGGCCCAGGTCCAGCAGACTGATGTCTCCCGCCTGCACCCGCATCATGCGCCCGCCGTTATGACCCACGTAGCCGCCGCTCACGTAGAGCTGCGCCAGGAGATGATCCGCGCTTCCGTCAGCACTGTGTTCGCGTCGACGCAGGTATCGCTGCGCGGAAAACTCGCTGCGGGAAAAGAACACGCGTCGAAGGTTGAAGCCGTCCACTCGCGCGAAGAACCCTTCCGAGGGTTCCTGTTCCAGATCCGGTTCGAACAACGGCAGCACGCTGTGTCGCCACACGTCGAAGCGCTCGCTGCGCGGCAGCGCTCGTGCATCGAAGACTTCGTGTGGAATGCCGCCCCGCTCGAGCGATGGAAGCGCACTAGCCATGGATCTCCTCCTCGAGAACGCGTCGCTTGCTCCGCGCATCGGGCCCGGGCGTCATCGCGATCGAAAGTATGATGCCGTGTTCGGTTGCTCCTCGCGCCCGACCCGGTCACCGTCGCGGCGATTCTCGCACGCGGGCCGGCGTGAGCACCGGTATTGGGTCACTGTTGAGTGGACGCCATCGAGTTGAATTCATCCCATGCGACGCGCTGCACCGAGCATCCCGCCCTCAGTGTGTTGTGGATCTCCGCGAGTCGATCGGTCTCGCGCAAGAGGCGCTCGAGATCCTCAGCGGAGGCGGATGAATCAACGCGAGCCGCGTACGTGACGGCTTCGGCCGCCAATCCAACGCCGTTGAACTGGCCTTTCGCAACAACCTCGCACCCTGTGCAGGGTATGCCCAACCGTTCAGCCTCGCGGTACAGGTCGTTGCAGTAGCAAGTCGCCAAGGCAAGCATCAGGAATTCCCCGCCATTGACGGAACTTCCATGCCCAGTTGCCTTGGCGGACACGGCAAGCACGCGAACCGTTCCAGAAGTGGACACGCAAACCTGATGAGCACCAAAGCCGTTGCGAACCTGCGCGGAGCCTTTGTATTCCCCGAGTGTTTATGCTCACGCGCGCGCGATTTACGCGTCGCGCAGCAACCCATCGTTTGAGTATCACCGCTGCGCGTAGTGGTCCGCGCCGAGAAAGTGCAGTGACACATAAGGATGACTGCCGACGACCCAGCTGTCGTGCGGCGTCGGCGGGATGTAGAAAAGCTCGCCGGCCTTCATTTCGATGACCGTGCCGTCATCGAACGCGGCCGTTGCCGAGCCGGACAGGACCATGCCGACGTGTTCCACGGAACAGCGCGCGGCGCCAACGGCTGGGCCGACATGCTCACTCCATCTCCAGCCCGGCTCGTACGTCGCCCGACCGATCGTCATGCCACCCAACCTCACGATATCGAACTTGCCCTTTACGAGCATTCGCGTCTCATCGGGTGACTCGAAGCGCTTGAGGATCACGTCTACGGATTTCATTGCATCAGTCCTATAGCAACGTTCGATGTTGCGTTTGAGCCGCGAACAAAGGCGAGGCGACTTTGCGAGCCGATCACGGGCGGCGTGCGAAAGTTCGGAATGAAGCAGCTCTCCTCCCTGAGCCGGACCATCCGATTCATAGTCTTTCTTATGTCCGCAATGGCGTCGTCAGCCGACCGACTCGCCTCCGCCTCATGGGCGTCCAAGCGGCGATCCAACTCGCCGCGCTGTTCGGGCGTAAAGGGAAACAGACTCTGGTCCGCGGCGATGCTATCCAACAAGTCCTCGACCATGCGGATACGCTCCTCCAGCGGGAGCTTGCGAAAGTCTGCGTTCATGGCCCGAGCATATGCCTCCATGCACCGGCCTCCAAGAGCGTAGCGCTGTTGTTAAGCTGCGTGCGTCTTCGCGCGCCGCGTGCAGCAATTTGACCTGTTTGTTCGGGGTGTATACCGAACTGAAGGAAGCGCCGCGCGCTGGAATGCGTTGTCAGCGCCTACTCGGTGATGGATTTGATCAAGATACCGCACGGATCGACTTTACGGACGATCGCATCGACTTCGTCAAGCTGTGTCTCGGTGCTTTCGTACACAGAGCCCGATCTAGTAACGAGCAACACATTGCGTTTGTGACTCTGTACGGTCAGCACCACAAGGCCGTTCAGGATCAGGCGTTTTGCTTGCTCCCAATCTATTTTCTCAGCGCGATCGAAGTCAGCGGCGCGAAACTGCTGATCTATTTCCTCGTGCAGCTTCTGCTTGTATGCAAGAGCTTCGCGAACCAGAGCATTGAACGAAGAATCGCCTTTTCGGAGCGCCTCGATTTCCGCTTCGGTAAATCGTTCCTCTATTAGCGCCGGACACGCAAGTTGTTCAGCGGCGCCCGCGCTCAGCGGAATCAAGAACAACAAGAAGCAATAAAGTCTCTGCATACGTGAAGCCTCCTCGTTTCTTCGAGTCATTCAGAAGTAGAGGATTGGGTTGAGTGTGCCATGGCGTACTTGGCAGGTGGAACACCGCCGAGCGCGCTGTGAGGACGGTGGTGGTTGTAACGATGGCGCCAGTCCTCGATCATCTGCCGCACTTCGCTCATGCTATTGAACACATACCGATCGAGCACTTCGGTACGCATCGTGCGATTGAACCGTTCGATGAGCGCGTTCTGCGTCGGCTTGCCCGGCTGGATGAAGCACAGTTCGATCCCGTGTTCTGCCGCCCACTGCGCGAGCGCGTTGCTGATAAATTCGGGGCCGTTGTCCAGCCGCAGACGTTTGGGTTTGCCGCGTACTTCGATCAGCTCGTTCAGTGCACGGACCACGCGCGCCGCAGGCAAGCTTGTATCGATCTCGATGCGAAGCGCCTCGCGGCTGCAGTCGTCGATGACGTTGAAGGTGCGAAACCGCCGTCCGCTCCACAGCGCATCGGCCATGAAGTCCGCCGACCACGTTTGGTTCAAATGCTGTGCGATCGCAAGCGGCTGCGCGATGCGGGCCGGCAGTCGGCGCTTGCCACGTCGCGGCAGAATGAGCTTGAGCTGCGTGTACACGCGCCACAGCCAGCTCTTGCCCCACGGCCGCCGATCGGCACGGAAGCAGTCGTACATCAACCCGAAGCCATGACCGGGGTTGTCCGCGACGTGCGCAGAAACCGCTTCGATCACCGGCGCATCATTGCGGCCTCGGGGTTCGTAGTACGGCGCCGAGGTCGATAGGCCGAGCACGCGACAGGCCCGGCGCATGCTCAACCCGTGTTCTCGTTTCATTGCCAGGCTCAGCTCCACGCGCTTGGCCTGGCTCAGAGCTTTTTTGCGACCACGTCCTTCAGGGCGTGATGCTCAAGGGCGAGGTCGGCGTACATCTTCTTCAGTCGCGAATGTTCGTGCTCGAGCTCCTTCAGCCGCCGCAGCTGCGAGACCTCCATGCCCGCATACTTCTGCTTCCAGTTGTAATAGGTTGGCTCGGAGATCTTGTATTTGCGGCAGGTCTCCGCGACCTTCGCGCCGGCTTCGACCTCTTTGAGGATTCGAACGATTTGTTCTTCGGAAAATTTCGACTTCTTCACGTAGAGCTCCTTCAGGTGGAAACTCTACCTCCAACTGACTCGAATCGGCGAGGAGGCTTCATACGCTCTAGCGTGACGGGCGGTCGGAGAGCGCGGCCATCTCAACCAGACGCATTCATTTCTTGCTACGTAAACGTTCTATGAACGCTTGCCTGCGATCTCGATCCAGCCAGTCCCAGAACATTTGAAGCAATCGGTTCCGTGGATCCATCCGCTTCCTCCGCAGTCGGCACGGGTTACGGCATTGCTCGGTCGAGGTGGGCCAAGTCCTTCAACTCGGGGAACCTTCGAGCTGCCTGCGCCAAAGCAAGCGTTCTCCACTTACTGTCGGCAACGCTCGCGGCACTTGTCTCAAAATCGTATTGAACAACATCGCCCTCAGATGTCACTACGAGTTCCCCGCCCATAGCAACATGTACCGGCGTCGCCGAGATGCTCGATCTCACCCGACAGATGGTCGCCTCCTACGAGTTGGCCGTCGGCGTGTACCGGTCTCGCTGTTGCCGGCCATCGCCGATGCGCTCTCGATTTCCATCGAGGAGCTGATCGGTCGACAACGGATTCAATCGGCCCGATGACAAGATTGCTTCTGAACCCGCCAGCACCGAAGCGCCGCGGCATCGGCTTCACCGCGGATTTCGACGAGAAGTAACAGGCCACATCGTGGCCCGTTGATCACCGCGCGCCTAGCCTGCATCGGTCTTCTATTTAGCCGCTCGCGAAGCGCGAGGGCCGGCGCAGCCGGGCCTCTGGCAAGGCTAACTGCAGGGCGTAACCTTGTCGGCGAGCGCCTCGCCGATGAACTCGCCGGCATCGCGCTTGAGATGCGCCTCGTCGTCGCAGGTGGCGTTGTCGCGGTAGTCGCGGAAGCTGACGCGCTTCAAGAACTGAGCGAACTGCCACGCCTGGGCTGCGGTGAAGCTGACAGTAATCTCGACGGTCTCCATCTCTTCGTTAACGGGAGCCCCTTGGGGGCGGCAGGGGCGACGCTGCGCACGGCAACACGCGCACGCGTTGCGCGGGTTTGCACTGCGCAGCAT
>JAEYXD010000054.1 GCA_023428645.1 Pseudomonadota bacterium | reverse complement strand
GATTTTCTTCCAAGCAGTTTTCGCGCTCGTTGCAAGCGCGTTCTCGGAGCCTAATTTCGCCTTGCCGGTGCTCACAATCATCGTCATCGTGCAGCTGGCGATGATCGCTCCTTTGCCCGTGGTGATCGGTGCGGCGATCCTGCAGGATCTGGCGCTGTGGCTTATCTTCAGATTCGTATGGGCCACCGAGCGTGCGTGGATGTCGGTGCTCGTCGATGCGGGCTTCCAGGGTTTCGCACTCGTCACAGCGTGGTATGCCCGGCGAGCGGAGGAAACGGCGACGGCGCTCAAGCAGGCCAACGCGCATCTGCTCGCCACGCAGTCACTTCTTGAAGAAAGTGCGCGCGATCAGGAGCGCCTGCGCCTCGCCCGCGAACTGCACGACGTTGCCGGTCACAAGCTCACGGCGCTCAAGATCAATTTGAAGTTGCTGCAACGTGAGTGCGATGTTGCGACCCGACCGAGAGTGGATACCGCGGCACGTCTGTCTGCGGAACTGCTCGATGATGTGCGTGGGGTCGTGGCGCAACTGCGCCGCGATGACGGCATGGACTTGACGCAGGCGTTGACGAGGTTGGCTGCATACTTGCCGCATCCTCGCGTGCATCTGGAGCTGAATAGCGAGGTCCGGCTCGACAATGTAGAGAAGGCGGAGGCACTGCTGCGTGCGGCACAGGAAGCGCTCACGAATATCGTCCGCCACGCCGCTGCCGAGAGCGTTTTGATTCGTCTGCATCGAGAGGGGGACAAGCTGCACATGCAAGTACAGGATGATGGTCACGGCACGCTGCCGGTCCGGGAAGGACATGGCTTGCGCGGCATGCGCGAGCGCTTGAGCGCCTGCGGGGGCGCATTGCGGCTCTCGCAGGCAGGCGCAGGCGGCCTGGTGCTGGACGTCACGCTGCCCATCGGCTGAGCATGAGCGCGATCCGCATTGCCCTGGTAGACGATCAGGCACTGGTACGCGAGGGATTGAAAGCGTTGCTGCGCAGTCTCGGGATCGATGTAGCCCTGGAGGCCGCGGACGGTGCCACCGCGCTCGATGCTCTGCGAACACTTTCTGTCGATGTAATCGTCGCCGACATCCGCATGCCGGGCATGTCCGGCCTGGAGATGGTGAGTGGACTGAGGGAGCGTGGCGACCGCACGCCAGCCATCCTGCTCACGACCTTCGATGACAGCGCGTTGATGCTTCAGGCGACTCAGGCCGGCGCGCAGGGATTTCTGCTCAAGGATGCCGAACCCGAAGATCTCTACGAGGCCATCGTACGTGCCGCGCGGGGCGATTCCTTGCTTCAGCCCGTGGCAACCGAACTCGTCCGGCAGCGATTTGCGTATCGCGAACAGTCGCCGCCGAAAGCGCACTTCACCGAGCGCGAGGCCGCCATTCTGCGCCTGCTTGCGGGCGGCTATACAAACCGGGAAATCGCCGCAAGCCTGTTTCTGGCCGAGGGAACGATCAAGAACTACGTATCCGATATTCTCGACAAGCTCGGCGCGCGCGACCGTACCCGTGCCGTACTGAAGGCCATCACGTTGCGCATCATCTGATGTGATGCCCGCGAATGCTGCCAGTGGCAGTCATACGCTGTTCACGGATGAGCCTTACGTGCGAGTCATTGGGCGGAGCCGACGCCGCTCAATCTTCTGGGCTTCACGTTTGTTCAGCTTGCCGTGGCGGCACTCGCCGCGCGCACCATTCGCTGGGTGATGGCTGGCGAGCCCGAGCTGCGCAGCAAGGTGCGCTTGGCAGGCGCCGTCGTTGCCGGCATTGGCGTGGCACTGTTCATTGGCCAGATAAGTCGTGCTCGTTCCGACGCCTTCTGCCGTCGCCGCGCAACAACTTCAGCTCGATGACGACGTGCTCGATGACGACTCGTCGATGAAGGACGACTTCTCGCTGCAGGTTGGAATGTCCGGGCTGGCCGTCCGGGATGACGCAGCCGGTCCGATGATCCCGGGCACGGCTCGCCCAGCCAGCACACAAAAGGCGCAGACAAAAAAAGGGCGGCCGCAGCCGCCCTTCGAATCTGCCGAGTCGAGCCCGGCGCTTTCTTGTTTGATTCTTGTTAGTTGAACGACTTGCGCAGACCGATCTTGAACGTGCGACCGATGCCGTTGCCGGTCAACGGGTCGTAGTTCATTTCGAGCAGCGCGAACGAAGGATCCTCGTCGAACACGTTCTCGACCGTCGCCATCAACGTCACATCACCCGGGAGCGACGTGCGATAGGTGACGTTGTGCAGGATGTTCGAATCGATCAGCGAATTCAGCGTCGGGTCGTTCGCATTGCGCTGGTCCCGATACTGATCGATGAAGTTCGCCGTCCATCGCAGGTTCTGTTTGCCGATGTTGAAATCCAGGTACGCCTGCGCGCGCCACTCGGGCAACGCGTAGAGGGTCGTGCCCTGATTGAGGAAGCCGACGCCATCGAAGCCTCGTTCGAAGACGACGCCGTCGATCGTGAGCGTCTCGGTCTCGTACTTGTGAATCCACGTCGCGGTCGTGCCGACCGTGAGCGAACCGCCGAGCACGTTCTCGAACAGATAATCCATCGAGACGTCGATACCGTCGTTGACGAGACCCGCGCCGTTGATGCTCGCACGCGTGACCTTGAGGATGTTGTTCGGATGGCAGACGCCGCCCGCAAACTCGAAGTGCGCGGCGAGCCATGCCTGATCGACCGTTGCGCAATTGTTCGGCGCGTTCGGGTTGCTCGCGGTGAAGTTCGGGAACACGAGATCCAGGATACCGCCCGACGGCTCCACGCCGAGCAGCTTGTCGATGTCGTAGCGCCAGAAGTCGACCGTCGCACGGAAGTTGCCGATGTTCACGATCGTGCCGACCGTGAACGTGAAGGCTTCCTCAGGCTCCAGATTCGGGTTGCCGATCGTGCCGACCGGTCGGTTGCTGCCCAGGATGCTCTGGAACGCGATGTTCTCTTCCGGGATCAAGGAGGCCTGCGGCGGCGCGCGGAAGGTCGTGCTGACCGAGCCGCGGAACGCGAGCTGATCGATGACCTGCCAACGCATCGACAGCTTCGGATCGAAGCTCGAGCCGCCCTTGTTGCCGTAGTCCTCGAAGCGCGCCGCGATCTGCGCGTTGAACGAATCGGTGATCGGCAAGTTGAATTCGCTGAACACGGCGTACACGCCGCGGTCGAGGTCGCTCGGGCTGTACGTCGCGAGGAAGTTGTACGGGCTCTCCGGATACGGGAAGCACGTCGTGTCGCCGTTGATCGGCGTGTCCGGACACGGGTTCGTCACGTTGTTCGAGTTGACGCCGTTCGTCGACTTGTTCCAGGTATGACGGTACTGCGCGCCCGCCGCCCAACCGACCGCGCCGCCCGGCAACTGCAGGGAGCCGAGTTCGCCGTTCATCACGACATTGAACTCCGCGATCTCGTTATCCGTGTAGTCGACGTGACGATCTTGCAGCCAGTTCACGAGCTCCACCGAGTTCGCGCGGGCCGGATCGTAGGTCGGGTTCACGTAGCCCGTGAGCGGATTGCGCGGAATTGCGGTGGAGAACGGGTTGAACCACAAGCAGCCGTTCTGGCCCGGCGTGCCGTTGGCGATCGCCGCGGCGGAATCGCAGTTCGGACCGCCGAAGCCGCGCAGTGCGTACTGCAGCTTGCCCGTCGCGATGTCCCATTCGTGGCGCTCGACTTCGGCCTTGGCGTACGTCGCCGACACCATCCAGCCGGTATCGCCGATGTCGCCCGTCAGCTCGGCGGAGAAGCGGCTTTGCTCGCGCTTGTATTCCGACTCGGACGGGCCATACCCGAAAGCCGGGTTGCCGCCCGCCATGAACGGACGCCACTGGTTGATCTGGATATAGCCGAGCGCCGCGTTAGACGGCAGCAAGCCCGCCGAGCGGGCCGCGAGGAAGTGCGGGTTGTTGCCCGGGATCAGGAAGAACGCCGAACGCGCCGGGTCGAGCACGCCATTTTCGGTGCTCAGCTGCAAGCCCTGCGGGCCGGTGGCCGTCCCGGTCAGGCGGCGCGTCGTCGTGAACGAAGGCGTGAACTTCGCCTCCGGCACATTCGTGTTCGCATACAGCGCTTCGAGCTTCAGGTTGACTGAGTCGCTGAGGTCGACGCTGTACTGGGTGTACACGCGGTACGTGTCCTGCTCCTCGACGAGGTTCAGCCATGGCGTGTACTGGGTCTGACATTGCGTCGCGCCACCGGCCAAGGGAACCACGACGCCGCCAAAGGCCTGGCAGGCAGGATCGGCGGACTGCGGCAGCAGCGTGCCGCCCGCGAAATAGCGGAAAGCACCCGGATTGGCGCCGGTGCTCCAACCGCCGAGCGGATTCTCGGCGAACGAGCGCAGCGCCCAGTCGCGATCGCGGAGCTTCAGCTCCGAGCGATGGAAGTAATCCGCGGCAACGTAGAACTCCGAGCGTTCACCGGAGGTGCCCCACGCGATCGACGCGGTGTAATCGCCGTCCGAATCTTCGATGTAGCGATAGTCGGCGCTGAGCTCGAGACCGTTGATGCGATCCTTCGTGATGAAGTTCACGACGCCGCCGATCGCATCCGAACCGTAGGTCACCGCGCCGCCGTCTTTCAGGATTTCGACGCGTTGAATGGCCGAGGACGGCAACAGATTCACGCCATCCGACGCGAGGCGATGGCCGTTGAAGAGCATGAGCGTGCGCGAGGCGCCGAAGCCACGCAGGTTGATCGCGGCGGAGCCCTGCGCCGCTTGGCCGCGGCCGCTGGCGAACTGATTGCTCTCGCCGATGATGCCGGTCATCACCGGCGTCTGCTTCAACACGTCGAGCACCGAAGGAGCGCCTTGCTTCTCGAGTTCCTCGCTGCCGATGACTTCGACGGGCAGTGCGGCGTCTTCGGGCGTGCCTTTGATGTACGAACCCGTGACGATCACGATTTCCGCAATCTCGTTCGTGTCCGACTGCTGCGGCTCTGCGTACGCGACGGCCGCGCTCAATGCGCCGGTCGCGAACAGAATCCGGTGAATGCTGGCTCTCAACTTAGGACTCATGTAACCCCCAAACGGCGTCCGCCGTGATTTCAACGCGTCTCGCGAACGAGACAATTTTCAGAAACTTGGCAATGTGGGAAGCCTGCGTGGCTGTTGGCGGGCTTCGATGTCCCGCCCTGAAGAGCTGCCCGCGGTGTCTCGCAGTGCAGAATTTTTAATTCGATTCAAGATTCGTGATCCCTTTCTACAGTGTTGCAAGTGAGCAACTTCCGTTGGCCGAGCAACACTTTAGTTCGATCCGTCTTGTACTTGAGCGCTTAAGTTGGGGTCAAGCGCACGTGCGCAAAAAAATACACGCCGATTATTCGCAGCGTTTTTTGATCCGATCTGCGAAACAAGTCTCGTTTTGAGCGCGTGTAATGCGTCGGTTTAATGGCGCTTACGTTGATACGTCACCTGTGCTCCGTGCAGCGCCACGACCACCCCGCGGACACGTTGCCATGGCAACGGTGAATCGACTCCCGCAGCAATGGGATAAGCAGGGGTTCGGTGCCCCGGGAAACTCGGAGCGAGACAGGCAAGCGCCGCAACGTCACGCACATCGCCGCGAATGCCTTGCTCGACCGCGCGCATGAACCCTTCGACGAGAACTTCGCCTTGCGTCAACGAAGCATGATGATTCGCGCCTTTGACAGGGTGGAGCTCGATCGGGTTTTGCATCTTGCAGGCTCGCTTTCGTTAAGCGTACGTGCCGCGATACTCCACGAGCTTGTCTGCGTCGCCTTGAACGATCATGACCGGCGCCGTCGGCACCCTATCGTCCATTGATTGCCGTTAGATAGTCGACAAGCGGCGCCAGATTTGCTCCGCCTGAACACTGCTTTCGGCACTTCCTTGAGGTCGGCTTGCATTTCCGACAGGCGATGAGTGCGCACGTGATCGACGATGCGATCCATCTCGGGGCTGCCGAGATTTCCGATGTCGAAGCTCGGATCGGCGGCTTCGGCACGCAGCAGAATGAACTACCGGACGGCATCAACGACCGTATGCAGCTGGCTTGCGTGGATTGATGTCAGGGTGCGCTTCGGGCCCGTCGCAGAACGCCAACGCACCGCTTGCCGCGATGGCGAGACAACTCCGGCTACCCGTCAAGGCGCTCAGGGAGCCGAGGCGCTCACACACTGACGGAACTCAAGAGACGCAGCATCACGATTCGCGTATGGCGAACGCGTGCGAGTGAGCGGTTGCGGTGGAGGTGAGATGGCGCGCCCGGCCAGATTCGAACTGGCGACCTTCGGCTTCGGAGACCGACACTCTATCCAGCTGAGCTACGGGCGCTTACGAGACTTCGATGATTGCAATGCCCGGCCTGCCGCTCACCGCGAAGCGAGTGGGAGACCAGGGCCGCGAATCTTACGAGCCGTGCCCGCACCGGTCCACCCTGACGAGCGGGCGTAAGTCACGGGCCGTCATTCGGCGGCTGACCGAGAGCCGGCAGGTGGCTATACTTGCGCGCCTATTTTTTCGACCCCGCCGATTTGGGAGCCGCTGTGTCTGTTGAGCACGATAGAAAATTCTTCGATACGTTCATGCTCGTTCTGGGCGTTCTGATCGCAATCGCGGTGGGTCTGTACGTCCTGGCACGAATCGTTTCCGCGAATACGCAGGAGCAGCACGTGCTTGCCGATCCGGCCATGCGCGCCGCGGTTGCCGAGCGCATCGCGCCCGTCGGCAAGATCGCCGTCGCCGGCAAGGACAATTCCGCGCTCGCGCCGGCGCAACCGGCCGCCGCAGCCCCCGTCGCCGACCTGGGTGGCGAAGAGGCCTACAACTCCGCTTGCGTGGCCTGCCATGGCGCCGGCGTCGCTGGTGCGCCGAAGTTCGGCGACAAGGGCGCCTGGGCCGCTCGCATCGCGAAGGGCGCGGACACGCTCCACGAACATGCGATCAAGGGCTTCCAGGGCCAGACCGGGTTCATGCCGCCGAAGGGTGGTCGTACCGATCTGTCCGACAAGTCGGTCATGAACGCCGTCGACTACATGATCTCCGGCTCCAAGTAACCCTCGAATCCGCGCGCGGATCGTGAGGCGCTGAACCCGCCTGACGATCCTCGCGCCACCCTCCGCGCCCGGAACGATCGTTGCGGGCAGGCGTTCGCTTTGCAAACGCGCACCTGGCGCGTCTGCAAAGCAGCGGCGGACAATGACTCCTTGTCAGCGCACCCCGGCACGTCGCGATTGCGTTGATCCATTGGCGAGCGCCACGCCGCGGGCATTGCCCCTCTTCCTTGCGATTTGCTGTCTCTCCTGTGCCGCAGGCAGCGCTCACGCACAGGAACTCTATTTATTGGCTGGCGGGCAGCACACGCCCCCTCTCGATGAGACCTCGTACGCCTATTCCGTGGTGTACCAGCACAACGTCGCCGAGCACGCCTTCCTCTCGTTCACCTGGCTCAACGAAGGCCATGTGACCCAACATCATCGCGATGGCTTCGGCTTGCAGGGCTGGCTCAGATGGCTGAATCCCGACCGCACCTTCGACGCGGCGGTTGGCGTCGGTCCCTATCGCTACTACGACACGACACTGCATCCAACCGCCACGACTTCCATCAACGACCACGGCTTCGGCGTGATCTATAGCGCTGCCGTGCATTCGTACGCGTACGCGCCTTTCGTGCTGCAACTGCGGTACAACCGAATCAACTCCTCGAGCAGCTTCAGTACGGACACGCTGCTAGTCGGCATCGGCTACCAGTTCGAGCCCGGCGAGCGCCCCGGACCCGCCGTGCCGCCGCGTTCCTACGAATTCGCCTCACCGGAGCGCAACGAGCTGACGCTCATGCTCGGCTCGACGACGGTCAACGATTTCTCATCGCCGACGGGCGCGGCCGGAGTGCTCGAGTACCGGCGCCAGCTCACGCCATTCATCGACGCGACGGCGAGCGCGATCGACGAAGGTGAAGCCGGACCGGTCAAACGGCGCGGTCTCACCGCCCAGCTATGGTTGGGACGCCGCTTCCTCGACCAACGCGCCATGGTCGGACTTGGCGCGGGACCGTATGTCGCACAAGACACCAACGAAGGGGAAGTCAGCACCCGAACGCTCGGATTACTGGCGATGAGCATCAGCTACGAATTCACGCGCCGATGGCGCGCCCGCGGCTCCTGGTATCGCACGGTGACGACCAACAGTCGGGACACTGACATCATCGTGCTCGGCATCGGCAGGCAGTTCTGATGCGACGAGCGCGGGACGCTCACGATCCCCGCTCCGGTTCTCGCGACTGCTCCACGACCCCGGGAAAGCTGGGCGTCCGCGCGCGGTCCAAGCGCCGCAAGCTCATCGCCTCGCTCACATGGTCCGCGCCGATCTCGCACGCGCCCGCCAGGTCCGCGATCGTGCGCGCGAGCTTCAACACTCGATGATGAGCGCGCGCCGAAAGCCCGAGCACCGCGACCGCACGATCTAGCACCGCGTTCGCCGCCCGCCCGAGCGCGCAATGCTTTTCCAGCTCTCGGTTCGTCAGTCGCGCATTCGTCGTGCCCTGGCGATCGAGCTGAATCCGGCGTGCCTCGCACACGCGGGCGGCCACCACTGCACTCGGCTCGAGCTGCCGGGTCGGCGCCTGCATCGCCGTCAGCGGCACGCGCGGCATTTCCACGTGCATGTCGAGCCGGTCGAGCAACGGGCCGGAGATGCGCGCTCGATAGCGCTGCACGCTATCGGCCGTGCAGCGGCAGCGCCCTGAGGGATCGCCGAGATAGCCGCACTGACAAGGATTCATGGCCGCGATCAGCTGAAAGCTCGCCGGGTACTCGGCCTGCCGCGCGGCGCGCGAGATGACGATCGAGCCCGTTTCCAGGGGCTCGCGCAGCGCTTCGAGCACCTTGCGATCGTATTCGGGCAGCTCGTCGAGGAAGAGCACGCCATTGTGCGCGAGCGAGATTTCGCCCGGACGCGGCGAACCGCCGCCACCGACGAGCGCAATCGCGGAGGACGTGTGATGAGGCGCGCGAAAGGGCCGCACGCGCCACTGGGCGACATCGAGGTGCGCGCGGCACACACTGCGAACCGCCGCCGCCTCGAGCGCTTCCGATTCGGTCATCGGCGGCAGCAGGCCCGGCAATCGCTGCGCGAGCATGCTCTTGCCCGTGCCGGGTGGACCGATCAGCAGCAGGCTGTGTTGTCCAGCCGCCGCGATCTCGAGCGCCCGCTTCGCCTGACCTTGTCCGCGGACTTCATTCAAATCCGGCGTGGAATGCGCGACCGACGGCGGCGCGCTGCCCGGCGCAAACGCGATCGGCCGCACGCCGCGGGCGTGCGCGACGACATCCAGCAGGTGACCGGCGACGGCGACCTGGCAGCCGCTCACCAGGCGCGCTTCCGCCGCGTTCGCCGGCGGCACGATGATCGAATGTCCGGCCTTCGCGGCCGCGACGGCCGCAAGCAGCGCACCCTTCACGGGCCGCACCTCGCCGCTCAACGACAGCTCGCCATAGAGTTCGCACGCGGCGAGCGGACCCGGGATCTGCTCGGACGCGAGCAGAATCCCGACGGCGATCGGCAGATCGAAGCGGCCGCCTTCCTTCGGCAGATCAGCGGGAGAGAGATTGACGGTGATGCGCCCGTCGGGCATCGCGAGCTGGCTGTTCACGAGCGCGGCGCGGACGCGGTCGCGGCTTTCTTTCACGACCGCCTCGGGCAAGCCGACGATCGCGACGTGCGGCAGTCCCGCGCCGATGTCGACTTCGACACTCACGAGCGGCGCGTCCATGCCGTTTTGAGCACGGCTCCAGACCCATGCCATGGCCATCCCTGGTCTCCTCGAACACGCGCTTCCTGCGCGCGCTGTCAGCCTACGTTCTTTTGCTCCAGCTCGGCGAGCTTCGCTTCCAACGCCTCGAGCTTTTCGCGAGTCCGGCGCAAGACCCCGGCCTGAACGTCGAATTCCTGCCGCGTCACGAGATCCATGCGCGACAGCCCCGCCTGGAGCACCGCCTTGAAGTTCTCTTCGAGATCGCGGCGAATGTTCGTGATGCCCTGCGGCACCGCCGCGGAGAGCTTGCGCGCCAAGTCATCGATGAACCGTGGATCCATGAGCCCGCTCGTCTAAACGTCGAAAGTCGTCGCGACTGTAGAGACGCCTCCCACCCCTGACAAGTGCCCCGGCAAGTTGCGTCGCGCCGCAACCGTGCACCGAAATGCTCCTTGGTGACGCAACGATCCCAAAGTTGCGCACCAGGTCAGTGCGAAAACGACCCTGCCGCCCTCGCGGGCGCGCGACCGACCATGCACAAATTCGTGGCACAGAAGATGCATTTCCGATGCGGCGCGACCGGTGCTCGACGATTCCTACGAACTCAGCCCGACGCGGCCGCATCCCTCGGAGCCGAAATGTAATGAAGCTAATCACCGCGATCATCAAGCCATTCAAGCTGGATGACGTCCGACAGGCCGTCGCGGATATCGGCGTTCAAGGGATCACCGTCACCGAGGTCCAAGGCTTCGGCCGCCAGCGCGGTCACACCGAGCTTTATCGCGGCGCCGAGTATCGCGTCGACTTCCTCCCGAAGACCAAGGTCGAGCTGGCTGTCGACGACTCCATCGCCGAGCAAGTCGTCGAGGCCATCACCAACGTCGCCCGCACCGGAAAGATCGGCGACGGCAAGATTTTCGTCATCGATCTCGAACAAGCGGTGCGCATCCGCACGGGCGAGACCGGCGATGAGGCAGTTTGAGTTCGTCCGCAGAGCACCTGGCAGTCATCAAAAAACATTCCTTCCGTAGGAGAACGACA
This sequence comes from Pseudomonadota bacterium, assembly GCA_023428645.1. GTDB lineage: Bacteria > Pseudomonadota > Gammaproteobacteria > Steroidobacterales > Steroidobacteraceae > Steroidobacter. The sequence goes on along the minus strand of JAEYXD010000054.1, from coordinate 79,565 downwards.
GTGAAAAGAGCCTTGTCAACGAGCCGCGTGCTCACTTACCTGTGGAGCGTGGCGCTCGTCGCCTGCGCGCTCATCGGGCCGGACTTGAGCCTGGCCCAAGACGCTCCGGCCGAGCCTGTCGCCGCAGAAGCCGCCCCAGCCGAAGCCGCTCCGGCGGAAGCCGTGGCGACGGACGAAGCCGCCGAGGAAGCGCCGACGCTCGACTCCGGCGACACCGCCTGGATGCTGACGTCGACGGTGCTCGTGCTCTTCATGACGATCCCCGGCCTCGCGCTGTTCTACGGCGGCATGGTTCGCTCCAAGAACGTCCTCTCGATCTTGATGCAATGCTTCGCGGTAACGGGCCTGATGTCGGTGCTCTGGACCGTCTATGGCTACAGCATCGCGTTCGATACGACCGGCATGGAGGCAGGGGTCACGAACCTGTCCTCGTTCGTGGGCGGCTTCGACAAGCTGATGCTGTCGGGCATCACGCTCGATTCGCTGATCGGCACGATTCCGGAAACCGTGTTCGCGACGTTCCAGATGACGTTCGCGATCATCACGCCGGCGCTGATCGTCGGTGCGTTCGCCGAGCGCATGAAGTTCTCGGCGATGCTGGTGTTCATGGGCTTGTGGTTCACGGTCTGCTACGCGCCGATGGTGCACATGGTATGGAGCGGCGACGGCGCACTGATGTGGGACTGGGGCGTGCTCGACTTCGCGGGCGGCACGGTCGTGCACATCAACGCGGGCATCGCCGGCCTCGTCGCGGCGCTCGTGCTCGGCAAGCGTCATGGCTTCGGGACCGTCGTCATGGCGCCGCACAACCTCACGCTCACGATGATCGGCGCCGCGATGCTGTGGGTCGGCTGGTTCGGATTCAACGCCGGCAGCGCGCTCGCCGCGGGCTCGACGGCCGGCATGGCCATGCTGGTGACGCAGATCTGCACCGGCACCGCCGCGCTCGCCTGGATGTTCGCCGAGTGGGTCTCGCACGGTAAGCCTTCGCTGCTCGGCATCGTGTCGGGCGCGGTCGCCGGACTGGTCGCGATCACCCCGGCTTCGGGCACGGTCGGACCCGCGGGCGCGCTCGCGATCGGCGCCCTGGCCGGCGTGCTCTGCTTCGTCGCCTCGACGAAGATGAAGCGTGCCCTCGGCTACGACGACTCGCTCGATGTGTTCGGCGTGCACGCCATCGGCGGCATCGTCGGCGCGATCCTCACGGGCGTGTTCGCATTCCCGAGCATGGGCGGCGTCTGGGAGCCGGGCGAAGGCGTCACGATGGCCGGTCAGGTGTGGGTTCAGACGAAGAGCGTCCTGTTCACGATCGTGTACACGGGCGTGCTGAGCTTCGTCCTGCTCAAGATCGTCGACATGGTCCTCGGCCTGCGCGTCACGACGGAAGAGGAAGAAGTCGGCCTCGACCTCTCCTCGCACGACGAGCGCGGCTACAACCTCTGAGCCGGATTGCACGGCGCGGCTACCGCGCACGAGCAAAAAGAAGCGGGCGCTACGGCGCCCGTTTTCTTTTGCGGGGTCGAGTGATCGGCAGATGAAACCGTCGAATGCAGAACGCCACGGATGCCTGGCCCCCTACCGCTCGTCACGCTCGTCTTTCCCCCGACGTGACCCAGTCCACAGTTGCTTCTTATGACAGGGCCCGTCTTGGCTATTTCACGGCGCCTCGCTGTTACACTCCGGCAGCCTTCTCCAATCCGCCTATGAGCACGCGCAAGTGCTTGGGGGCGTTGGCGAAACCGTTGGATTGATGGAGCACTCCATGCCGCGAATTGCACTGCTTCCCACGCTCACGCTCACGCTCGTCGCTTGCGGTCTTGCGGCCTCGGCAGCGCAAGCGGACGTCTACAAGTACACGGACGAGAAAGGCAACGTTCAATACACGGACAAGCCTCGCACCCTGCCCGCCCAACGCCTCGACGTCAGAACGCAAAAGACCGACACGGTCGCCGTGCAGCAGCGGCACGAGGAAGAAATGAAGCGGCTGCAGGAAGCCGACAAGGCGCGCCAGCAAGGCTCCGCCGAGCGGACCGACCAACAGGCAGCCGCGCAGCTTTCGGCGAAAGACAAGGCCGAGCGCTGCTTGAAAGCGCGCGAGCGGTACGAAAGCTATATGAACTCGCAGAAGCTCTACCAACCGCTGCCGAACAACGAGCGCCGCTATCTGACCGACCAGGAGCTGGAAGCCGCGCGCGCCACCGCAAAGGCCTCGATGGATACGCTCTGCAGTTGAGCTCCTTGGATCGGAGCGCGGCGACTTGATCGTTGCGACTCCATCTGTCACATAAGGCGCCTGCCGGCTTCGGCCGCCCCATTCGATCTCACGTGAACACAACCGCAGTACAGCCAACCCCGCGCGTCGGCTTCATCGGCCTGGGCGCCATGGGCCTCGGAATGGCGCGCAATCTCCAGCGAGCGGGAATGCTCGCGGCCGTCTGGAATCGGACCGCAGCGAAGGCCCAGACGCTCGCCGCCGAGCTCGGCGTCTTCGCCGCCGCCGCGCCCGCCGACATGCCCGCCCACTGCGACATCATCGTGCTGTGCGTTTCGGCGGATGCCGACGTGCTCGCGGTCATCGATGCGCTGCTGCCGGCGGTGACCCCGCAAACGCTCGTCATCGATTGCTCGACGGTCAGCGCCGATACGGCCCGCTCCGCGACGCATCGCCTGCGCGAGCGCGGCGCGGATTTCCTCGATGCGCCCGTCAGCGGCGGTGTCGAAGGCGCGCGCGACGGCACGCTCGCGATCATGGTCGGTGGGGAGGCGCAGGCGTTCGAGCGCGCTCGCCCCGTGCTCGAAGCCATGGGCCGGACGGTCACGCATTTCGGTCCGAGCGGTTCCGGCCAGGCGGCGAAGGCGACGAATCAGATCATGTGCGCGGGCGTCATCCAGGCGGTCGCCGAGGCCATGGCGTTCGCGAAATCGCAGGATCTGCCGCTCGACAAGCTGATCGACACGCTCGGCAAGGGCGCGGGCTCGAGCTGGTACTTCGTGCATCGCGCGCCGAACATCGTGCAGGACAGCTACCCGCCCGGATTCCGCGTGCGCCTGCACGAGAAGGATCTGAAAATCTGCCGCGCGATGGCGGGTCGCTTCGGCGTGCAGCTGCCGCTGATCGAGATGACGCTCGTGCACTATCGGCGCCTGATCGAGCAAGGACACGGCGACGAGGACATCTCGACGCTGTTTCGCCTCAAGGACGCGCTGTTCACGCAAGCACGCGATTCCAAGCGTCCTGGCGACGGTTGAAGCCGTGCAATCGGTCCGCGGACGTTCCGCCGATCATGAGCCCGTGACTGCGGCGAGCCTGGCGTGACCATGGCCGCCGCGCAGGGCCCCGACGCTCCAAGCTCCTTTCTCCCGGATTTCTGCGCGGCGCGCGCGGTGCTCGCCGTCGTGCTCATCGTCGAGCTCGTCGCGCTCATGGTGGCGATTGCCCGCCAGGCCTTGCACGCGAACTTCTGGGTCGATCTCGCGGCGTGCTCGCTGTTTCTGTTGTGGATCGGGCTCGGCTGCGCGGCGGTGCTGTGCCGCTGTCGCGCCTGGTTGTCGCGAATGCCGGCCGAGCGCGCGGCGGCGATCGCGATCATGATGCTCGTCGGCGTCGTCGGCGTCGTCTCCGAGGTCGTCTACCAGGTGGGTCAGGTCTGGGGCGCGGGGCTCGCGGACGCCATGCCGATTTTTCCGACCGATCACGCAGGCTTCCTGCTGCGCAACGTTGCGGTCGGCTTCATCGTGAGCTCGCTGGCGTTGCGCTACTTCTATGTCACCTCGAAATGGCGCAGCAGTATCCAAACGGAAGCACTCGCGCGCATCCGGGCGCTGCAAGCGCGCATTCGCCCGCACTTCCTCTTCAACAGCATGAACACGATCGCATCTCTCACGCGCTCGAATCCCGAGCGCGCCGAACAGGCGATCGAGGATCTGGCGGACCTGTTCCGCGCGAGCCTCGGCGATGCGCATCTACAGATTCCGCTGAAGGACGAGATCGAGATCGCGCGGACCCACCAGCGCATCGAGCAGCTGCGACTCGGTGAGCGGCTGCGCGTGGAATGGGACATCGATGCGCTGCCGCCCCGCGCGCAGGTGCCGTGCCTGATCGTGCAGCCGCTGCTGGAGAACGCCGTTTACCACGGCATCGAAATGCTCCCGGCGGGCGGCACGGTTCACATTCGCGGCGCGCTCGTGCAGGATCGGATCGAAATCGAGGTCCGGAATCCCGTCGTGACACAGCAGGGCTATCGCGAGCGCGAAGGCAACAAGATGGCGCTCGAAAACATCCGTCAGCGGCTCGAGCTGGCCTGGCCAGGCCGGGCCCGGGTCGAAACCGACCTCATCGACGGCGAGTTCAGGGCCAGGCTCGTTTTCCCGTTCACCGACAGCACCACTGCCGCGTATGAAGCTGTTGATCGTTGACGACGAACCCCCGGCGCGCGAGCGCCTACGCAGGCTGCTCGAAGAAATCGGCGATTGCGAAATCGTGGGCGAAGCCGCCAACGGCGAGGAAGCCCTGGCCGCGTGCGGCCAGGCTCAGCCGGACGTCGTGCTGCTCGACGTGCGCATGCCTGGCATTTCCGGCATCGAGGTCGCCCGCCACATCGACTCGCTCGAAGACCCGCCCGCGGTGATCTTCACGACGGCCTACGATCAATACGCGGTCGATGCGTTCGAGACGGAAGCGGTGGGGTACCTGCTGAAGCCCGTGCGCAAGGAAAAGCTGGCGCATGCCCTACGGCACGCCGGGCGCATCTCGCCGACGCGGCTGGCGCGGGTCGCGAAATCCGCCGGGCTCGAACAGCGTCGCGAACAGATCTGCGCGCGGCTCGGCGACCAGCTGCGGCTCATTCCGGTCGCGGACATCTATTATTTTCTGGCCGACCAGAAGTACATCACCGTGCGCCACAAGGGCGGCGAAAACCTGATCGACGAGCCGCTGAAGTCATTGGCGGAGGAATTCTCGAGCGATTTCGTGCGCATCCACCGGAATGCGCTCGTCGCGGAGCGCCAGATTTCCGCGGTCGAGCGTACGGACGACGGGCAATACGTCGTGCGAGTCCGCGATTGCGGGGCGGTACTGCAAGTCAGCCGCAGACATGCGGCGGAGCTGCTGCGAAGGATCAGGGGCGAACCCTGAAGAAAACGGCCTCAACCAATTCCCCCTCCCCCGCGCAGCGGGGGAGGGCTAGGGGAGGGGGGTCTTCTCCAGCTCTTCCTCTTCTTCGGCTCTTCTCCGGATCTTTTCCGGATCTTTTCCGGATCTTCCCGTTCTTCCCCGCTCTCACCCGGCTCTTCCGCCGCCTACCTCGGCAGCATCGGCCGCGTCATCTCTTTCCGTGTCCCCCGCCACAGGCTCAGCAGGCGCCGTCCCGTCGTGATGAACATCGCGCTGCGCGCGACGGCGCGCAGGATCTTGCCGGGCCCGATGAACGCGACGACCGCGGCGGCGCCAGCGATGATTGCCGGTTGCCGCACGACCGCGCGCGCCACCTCGATCCCATGATCCACGGTTGCGAGGCGCATCTTGATCTCGCGCGCCTGCATCCTGAGCTGCTCGCGCTGCGCGGAGGACTGCGCGATCAACGCATTGCGGCGAGCCGCGAGCTCCTGCTGACGATCGCTCATAGGTGCTTACGGAGCTGATCGCGATCCTTCGCGAGCTCGGCGAGCGTGTTGTCGAGCATCGGCGGCTTGCTCTTGAGCTTCTGGATCATCACGAACGCCGCCGCGCCCGCGATCGCAATCAACACAGCCGTCATCGACAGCGCGGCGAGCAGACGATGCGTGTCCCAGAAGACGAAGATCACCGTGAGCGCGCCGAGGAACAACGCGAGCATCGCCGCGAACAATGCGATGAACGCCCAGACGAGCAGTTGCGCGGCGCGCTGCACTTCCTCCTGCAGCTCGGTCGTGAACAGCTGCAGGCGGGTGTGCGTGAGCGTCACGAGCGTAGCGACGAAGCCGCTCAAGGATTGGAACAGCCCGCCGGTCAGCCCGGAGGCGCCGCTCGATTCATCAGCGTTGACCGCCATGCTCGCGCCCTCGACTTGCAGGAACGGCTCAGCGCCGGCTCAGCAACAGGCCGACGAGCACGCCGACGCCCGCGGCGATGCCGAGTGCCTGCCACGGGTTCTCGCGCACGTAGACCTCGGTCGAATCCGCCAGCTCGCGCGCGCGTTGATATGCCTGGTCCTCGACCTCGGTGAGGCGCGCGCGCGCCTGCCTGAGGGACTCCTCGGCACGGGCGCGGACTTCCTGGATCTTCTCGCCGGTCTGCGCCGAGGTTGCGCGCAGCAGCGCTTCGGCATCGCGAACGACGACCTTCAGGTCCTCGACGAGCTTGTCGGTGTTGATATCGGCTTGCGAGTTCATGTCTTCTCCTTTCGATTCGTGTGGCATCCCGGGATGCTCGCGAGCGTGGACTTTGCGGTCTCCGGCTCGCACCGTGCTTTGGCCGATCGTAGTCCGCGGGCGCAACGATCAGCAACCAACAGACGCGGCATCGGGAAGCGCCTACGCGCGTCGAATACTGGAAGCCGCACGGTGATAGCATTGCGCGGCATCAATACCTGGAGCGAATCATCGATGGATGCGCCCCCGCGGGCACGAACCGAGGACCGGTTCTATGCTCGAACCTTTTCATTGGTCGTGACGGCAGCGCTCGGCATCGCGTTCTATCGCATCATCGAACCGTTTCTCGGCCCGATCGCCTGGGCGATCTTTCTGGCCTTCCTCGTCCATCCACTGCACGTTCGCCTGACCCGCAAGCTGCGCGGGCGGACACAGGTATCGGCCTTCGTGCTCACGCTGCTCGTGCTCGTCGTGTTCTTGGGTCCGCTCACCGCGTTGAGCGCGGCGTTCGCGACGCAGGTCGGGCAGCTGGTGCAGTACGCCCAGACGACCGTCGCCGATCAGGCGAAAGGCAACGTGCTGGACTTCGCCAATGTTCCTTGGGTGCAGCAAGGCCTCGCATGGCTCAACAGCACGTTCGACATCAACACGGCGCAGGTGCGCGGCTGGGTCTCGCAGGGCACGGAGCAGGTCTTGCAGTGGCTCGCCTCGATGGGCGGTCGGGTCTTCGTCGGCGCGGTCGGCACGGTCGTCGGCTTCGTGCTGATGGTGTTCATGCTGTTCTTTTTCATTCGCGACGGCGACTCGATGCTGCAGACGACGCGCGACCTCATCCCGATGCCGCGCGCGTACAAGGCACGCCTGTTCGATCACCTCAGCGCCGTGACGCGAGCGATGGTGTACGGCACCGGCCTCACGGCGCTGATCCAGGGAACGCTCGTCGGCATCGCCTTCCTGATCGCGGATCTGCCCTCGCCGCTGGTGTTCGGCGTGATTGCGGCCTTGACCTCCCTGCTTCCCTTCGGCGGCACCGCGCTCGTCTGGGGTCCCGCGGTCATCGTACTCGCCGCGCAAGGCCAGTGGGGCTGGGCGATCTTCATGCTCGTGTGGGGCACCGTGCTCGTGTCGCTCGTCGACAACGTCGTGCGTCCCTGGCTCGTGTCCGGCCGCGCCGATGTCGGCACGCTCACGGTATTCATCGGCGTGCTCGGGGGGTTGGCGGCATTCGGCGCGATCGGCCTGTTCCTCGGCCCCGTCATTCTCGCGCTCATCATTGCATTGATCCGTTTCACGCTCGACATGCGTCGTAACGAGCTCGCGCCGAAGTAGTAATCGAGTGAAGATGTTCGACCGTCCATTACGTATCGCCACCCGTCAGAGCCGCCTCGCCTTGTGGCAGGCGGAACATGTCGCCGCGCGCTTGCGCGCCTTGCATCCGCAGCTCGAGGTCGTCCTCGTGCCGATGACGACCACGGGGGATCGCATCACCGATCGTCCGCTCGCCGAGGTCGGCGGCAAGGGGCTGTTCATCAAGGAGCTCGAGCTCGCGCTCGCGGAGCATCGCGCCGACATCGCCGTGCATTCGATGAAGGACGTGCCAACCGACATGCCGCCGGGAATGTCGCTCGTTGCGATGCTGCAGCGGGAAGATGCGCACGACGCCTTCGTCTCCACGCGCTTCACTCATTTCGACGCGCTGCCCGAGGGCGCGCGCGTGGGCACTTCGAGCCTGCGGCGGCAGTGTCAACTCATGGCCGCGCGTCCGGATCTGCGGATGCACACGCTGCGCGGCAATGTCGAAACGCGGTTGCGCAAGCTCGATGAAGGTCAGTACGACGCGATCGTGCTCGCGAGCGCGGGACTCATTCGTCTCGGGCTCGCGCAGCGAATCACGCATGCGATTTCCTTCGAGCGCTCGTTGCCGGCGGTCGGTCAGGGCGTCGTCGGCGTGGAATGCCGCAGCGACGACGAGCGCAGCATTGCGCTGACGCAGGGCTTGAACGACGCGGAGGCATGGGCCTGCTGTACGACAGAGCGCGCCTTCGCGCAGCGCCTCCAAGGAAGCTGCCAATCCCCGATCGGCGGATTCGCGCAGCTGCGAGGAACGCAATTGACGCTGCAGGGGGTCGTCGGCTCGCCCGACGGGCGACGCGTGTATCGCGGCACGATCGATGGCGATGCCGTCGACGGCGCATCGTTGGGCGTCGAGCTCGCGAATCGCTTGCTCGCCGCCGGCGCGGACGTGCTGCTCGCCGAGCAACGCGCTCAAGCGCCGGGACCGTCACGGTGATACCGCGCATCATCCCGCCGCTCACGGGCACGACCGTGCTCGTGACGCGGCCCAATCCGCAAGCGCTCACGTTGGCGCAGTCGATCGCGGCGTACGGCGGCGAGGGCATCGTCTTTCCCAGCGTCACGATCGAACCGTGCGATCCGGTCGCGTCCAAGGCGCCGGACTGGAGCGTCGATTGGGCAATTTTCGTGAGCGTGCATGCCGTCGAGCACGGCGCGCGATTCGTACCGAAGTCGGACGCGCTGCGCGTCGCGGCGATCGGCAAGGCGACGGCAGGTGCGCTGAGTGCGGCGGGCCTGCCCGCCCATGTCGTTCCCGCCTCGCCGTTCACGAGCGAGGCGCTGCTCGCGCATCCCGATTTTCAGCCCTCGCCCGGACAACACGTGCTGATCGTGCGTGGCGCTGGCGGACGCGAGGCCTTGCGCGAAGCGCTGGGTGCGCGTGGCGCCGACGTCGCGACGCTCGAGGTGTATCGCCGCGCGCGGCCCGCGATCGCGCCCGCGGAGATCGCGGCGCTCGAAAGGCGCTGGGCCGAAGAAGGCATCGATGCAGTCACGGCGACCAGCCTCGACATGTATGTGAATCTCGTCGAGCTGCTGACACCGCGCGGACGTGCGTTGCTCGAACGAACACCGCTGCTCGCGCCGACACAGCGCATCCTCGACGGCGCGCAAGCCATGGGCTGGAACGCGCAAGGCCTGGTCACGAGCGGCGCCGATGATGCAGCGATCGTCGGCGCGTTGGCGCGATGGCGAGCACGCGCGCGCGATCGCTGACCGTGCGCACGGTACTTCGCCCCTGAGTCGCGGAACGCGCGCGCGGTACTTTCGGCCCTGATTCGACCGAAAATCGCGTGCTAGCATACGGGCCCGCAACGCCCGCCGTGTCGTCGATTGAGTCGTATGGCCGATAGCTCGCCCCCGGAACTGCCGTCCAAGTCAGCACTCCCAGAGGGATCGGCCGCGCCTAAACGCGTACATTCCTATAGCCGGCTGACGACGGCGCTCGCCGTGCTTGCGCTCGCAACGGCGACCTACGCGCTCTGGCGGCTCGACGCCACGCGTGATCGACTCGACGAAGTGAGCGATCTGGCCCGCTCGCTCGCTGCCGATCGCAATACCCTGCAGGGCGAATTGCAGGCACTCGCACAGCGCGAAGAGCAAAGCTCGCGCGCCCTCGACGCGCGCATCGGCGCGTTGAGCACGCTGCCCAAGCAGGTGCAGGACCTCAACACCGCCGTCGAGGACCTCCACGGCCGCACGCAAGGACCACAGCGCGCATGGTCGCGCGCCGAAGCGCTGTTCTTGATGGAGATCGCACAACGCAGCCTCGTGCTCGACCGCGATGTCGCTACCGCGATCGCCGCGCTCGAATCCGCGGATTCGCGCTTGGCATCGGCGCGCGACGCCGCGCTCACGTCAGTGCGGCAACAACTCGCGAGCGACCTGCAGGCGTTGCGCGCCGTGCGCGTGCCGGATCGAACCGGAATTCTCACTCGGTTGTCGGCCGCCGAAGCGCAAGCAGCGCAACTGCCGGTCGAAGGTATTCTCGAAGTCGAGCACGCCCGCGCGGCGAGCGAGGCCCTGCCGGACGGCTTCTTCGCGCGCGCACGCGCGATCGTGGCCCGCGCGCTCGGGAGCCTGGTGCGCATTCGTGACGTGGACGAGCGCAGCGGCGCTCTCGTCACGATGGACCAGCAGCTCGTGCGTCGGCAGCACCTGCAGCTCTTGCTGTTCACGGCGCGCTCCGCCGTCGCGCGGCACGATCAAGCCGGCTATCGCAGCGCGCTTGCTTCCGCGCGGCAATGGCTCGGCGAGTTCTTCGACATGAGCTCGCCCGCGACTCGAGCGGCGATGAACGAGATTCAGCTGCTCGAAGCGATCGAGATCAGCCCCAAGCTGCCGGACATCTCCCGGTCGGTCGAGAACCTGCAGCGCGTGATGCCGCGAGGCCCCGAATGAAGACGGGCATCTACATCGCGGTTGCGCTGCTCGCCGGCGCGTTGCTCGCGCATTTCCTGCTCGCCGATCCCGGCTACGTAGCGCTGCGCTTTGGCGGCACGCTGATCGAGATGTCGGCGGTGACATTCGCGCTCGGAGTCATCGCGAGTTATTTTCTGATCCGCCTCGTCGTGAAGCTGCTCGCCTCGCGACGCCTGTGGCGCGAAGCGCAGCAGGAACGCCGCTCGCAAAAGGCTCGCCGCAGCCTGGCGCGCGGTCTCATGCAGATGTCCGAAGGCGAATGGGCGGCGGCCGAAGACACGCTGTCCCGGTCCGCTCGCGACGCGGAGCAGCCCGCGGCCCACTACCTCGTCGCGGCGCGCGCGGCGGAGCTGCAAGGCGCACATCAGCGGCGCGACGATTGGCTCGCACGCGCGCTCGACATCGCCGGCGAGCGCCGCGCGCCGGTGCTCGTGATGCAGGCCGAGCTGCTGCTGAAACACCAGCGGCTCGACGCCGCGCTCGCGACACTCGAGCAGCTCGAAAATTGCGGCGAGCAGAATGCGCGCGGCCTGTTGCTGCTCGCGCGCGTCTATCGCCAGACCGGTGCCTGGGAAAAGCTTCAGGCGCTGGAGCCGCGCTTGCGCAACACGCGCGGTATCGACACGCACGTCGCCGACGACACGGTCGCGCAGATCTATCTCGATCGGCTGAAAGCGCAGGCCGCCACCAGTCGCGACGAGCTCGCACGCACCTGGAAGTCGACGCCCAAGTCGCTCGCCCGCCGTCCTGAAATCGTCATTGCGTACGCGCGTGCCGCGATGGCCTGCGACGATCACGCGGCCGCGGAAGCGGCGCTGCGCGAGCTGCTCGACGAACAGTGGGACGAAGCCGCGGTGCTGGCCTTTGGCGAGCTCGAGCCCGCCGAGCCGCTCGTCACGCTCGAGCGCGCGGAGCGCTGGCTCCCCGACCATCGCAACGACGCGGCGCTGCTGCTCACGTGCGCGCGCTTGTCGATGCAGGCCGAGCTGTACGGCAAGGCGCGCAGCTTCCTGGAAACGGCGATCGCCATTCGTCCGCGGCTGGAGGCGTATCAATTGCTTGCGGAGCTGATGGAGCAGCTCGGTGAGCGTGATCGCGCGACCAAGGCGCTGCAGGACGCCTTGGTGCACGCACTCGGCCGCAAAGCGAAGGTGCCGAAGATCCGCGCGCGCCGCTGGCAGGATCGACGGCTCGCGGATCGACGCCGGACTTGAGGTCCTGCGACTTCCGTCCCGGATCTCTGTCGCCGCGACGCGCTACATAGAGTGTCATTGGGTAAGCTCCCGCCATGCCAGCGCGCGTCATGCTCGTTCCTTCGCAGCAGATTCTCACGGTCGAGGACGACGAATCGATTCTCGACGCCGCCCTGCGCGTGGGTTTGAACCTGCCGCACAGCTGCAAGGGCGGGCACTGCTCATCGTGCCGCGCGAAGATCGTTGCGGGCCGCATCCACTATCCGAAGGGCCGGCCGCTCGGCCTGCTTGCCGAAGAAGAGGGCGAAGGCTTCGCGCTGCTGTGCCAGGCGCGCGCGCTCGATCGCGAGCTGACCGTGCAGATCCGCGAGATCCGCCCGCCCGCGATCGATCTCGTCGTGCGCAGTCTGCCGTGCCGGGTCGAGCGGCTGACGCCACTGGCGCCGGATGTCATGGCCGTGTTCTTGAAGCTGCCGGCGGTCGAGCAGTTTCATTTTCTGGCGGGCCAATACCTCGACATCATGCTGCCGCACAATCGTCGTCGCAGTTTCTCGATCGCAAGCCCGCCGCAGGACGGCGGCCTGCTCGAGCTGCACATACGGCGCGTCGCGAGCGGCGAATTCACGGAGCAGGTGTTCGGCGGTATGCAGACGAAGACGCTCCTGCGGATCGAGGGACCGCTGGGTCAGTTCTGGTTTCGCGAGCATTCGCCGCGGCCGGCCGTGATGATCGGCGGCGGCACCGGATACGCGCCGCTGCGCGCGATGCTCCGGCAGCTGCTCGAGCGCGGCGATCGCCGGCCGCTGCATCTGTACTGGGGCGCGCAGGCGCAAGTCGATCTGTACGAAGACACGATCTTGCGGGAGTGGTGCGAGCGCCACCGCAACTTCAAGTACACGCCCGTGTTGTCGAATCCGCGGCCGACCGACGCATGGACGGGCCGCACCGGCTGGGTCCATCAGGCCATGCTCGCGGACTACGCAGCGCAATTGAGCGAGCTCGACGTTTATGCGAGCGGACCGCCGGCGATGGTGGAGGCGATTCGCAGCGAACTCGTCGCGCGCGGGCTGCCCAGGGAGCAGCTCTTCTTCGATTCCTTCGACTTCGCGCCCGATAGCGTCGCCAAGCTCACCCAGCCGACGCCTTGATGGGGATCAGCTGACCGCCTTGGCGACGCGCGAGCCCATGCGCATGAGCTTCACGAGCGTCGGCCGCGGCATCGCGCGGATCTGGTCATACCAGCCGGACATCTCTTCGAGAAACTCGAGCATGCTCGCCAGGCGGGCTTTGACGTCCTCGGGCGTTTCCGCATCGTGCCTGGCTGCGGCGGTGCACTCACGAAGCAGCAGCACCGTCGGATCGATCTCACGCCGCTTTCGCTGATCGACGATCGTCGTGAGGACTTCCCAGATATCCTTGCGAGCTTGGAAATAGTCGCGCCGATCCCCCAGGACATGCGTGACTTGTACGAGGTCCCAGGTCTGCAGCTCTTTGAGGCTCACGCTTACGTTCGAGCGCGCCACGTTGAGTGTTTCGGCGATATCGTCGGCGGTCAGGGGTGCGGGCGCTAGAAACAACAGCGCATGAATCTGAGCGACAGAGCGACTAATGCCCCACCGACTGGCCATCTCGCCCCAGTGCAAAACGCAACGCTGCATCGTCGGTGTGAGGTGCATACTGCCTGATACGACTGTCATTTCAGGAATATCTGAAATTTACGTAGCCAGCGGCGAACCGGTCAATGTGGCCTGTGCGTATGGCAGCGCCGTCCGGCACCCGGCGGAAATCGGCGTATGAGTCCGCGCCCCCACGTCCTGATCGTCGGCTGCGGGTATGTCGGCACGCGCCTGGCCCGGCGGCTGCTCGAGCGATTCGACGTTTCGGCGATCGTGCGCTCGCAAGAGAATGCCCGGTTGCTCGCGCAGCAAGGCATCCAGGCGGTCACGCTCGATCTCGATCGCGTGCGCCTCGGCGCGCATATTCCCGAACGCCTGGAGCAGGCCGCGACGTTCTATCTCGCGCCGCCGTCACAACAAGGCGAGAGCGACCTGCGGCTCGACCGCTTCTTCCAGCTCGCGACCGTCCCTCCCGCGGCCTTCATCTACATGAGCACGACCGGCGTGTATGGGGACGCGAAGGGCGAGACCGTCGATGAGAGCAGCGCGATCGCGCCGTTGACCGAACGAGCCCGCCGGCGAGTGAGCGCCGAGGAAATGACGCGCGTGTGGTGCACGGAACGGCGGGTGCGGCGTGTCGTCTTGCGCGTTCCCGGCATCTACGGCCCGGGTCGATTGCCGCTCGCGCGGCTACGCGCGCACGAGCCCGCGATCCATCCCGACGAAGCGGGCATCAGCAATCGAATCCACGTGGACGATCTCGTGACGGCCTGCATCGCGGCGGTGACCCATGCCGAGGCGCGCGGCACTTACAACGTGACCGACGGTACAGCGCTGTCGGCGACCGATTTTCTCGATCGTGTCGCTCGGCTCGCGGGACTGCCCCCGCCGCCGCGTGTCTCGATGGACGAGGCGCAACTCACTTTCGGCGCCGAACGCCTGTCGTTCCTCAACGAATCGCGGCGTGTGAGCAACGAGCGGATGCTGAAGCATCTGGGCGTCGAGCTGCGTTACGCGAACGTGGACGAAGGCATCGCCCACAGTCTCGCCGAGCAGCGCTAAGCGCCCGGCTGGCTTTTCTTGCTGCCCAGCCACTTCGTGATCGGCGCCCACTGCTCCCAATCGGGCCGGGCGAGATACTCGGGCAGCTCGAAAATGCCCATGCCGCGCTGAAACGCGCGCAGATAGTTCGTCGATTGGCGCAAGGCGCTCAGGTAAGGCACCTTGAGCTTGCCGAGATATTGATCGAGCTCTTCGAACATCAGCGTGTTCTCGCGGACGCGATTCGCGACGACCGCAAGGCGCGCCTGCTGCCGCTGCACGCGACCGAGCTCGAGCAGCTCGCCCATGAAATGCGCGCATGCCTTCAGATCGATCGGCGACGGCAGCACGGGGACGAGGATCGTCTCCGCCCGGCGCACCAGCTCGTTCATTTCCGAGCCGTGGGTGCGTGCCGGTGCATCGATGACAAGCACCTCGGTGTCGCGGGGCACGCCGCGCACGCCCTCATCGAAAGCAGCGACTCCGGTGATCCGCGGCAGGTCGGCCGGCCGCACCTCGAGCCAGTCGAGACTCGTGCGCTGCGGATCGTAGTCGGCGAGCGCGACCTTGTAGCCTTGCGTCGCGAAGTGGCACGCGACGTTCGTCGCCAGCGTGCTCTTGCCGCAACCGCCCTTGGCGTTCATGACCATGACGTGGCGCATGCTTCCTCTCTTTGACAACCGCGCGGGATTGCTGAAAGGCCTGACTGTTATTGTTAGGCAGTTGCCGGCAGCAACGAGGACCTAACTTACGATCGGGCACGTGAAATGTCACGTGCACCGATTCTCATGACGCAGGCTGGCGAGCGCTGCGACGGCATTCGCGTTTACGCATCAACGACCAGCCGATATCCTCCCGCCATGCTCCTGCCTTTCACGAAAATGCACGGCCTCGGCAACGATTTCATCGTCTTCGAGGTCACCGACGACAGCGGCGTTCCGGACGCCGCAACCATGCGCAAGCTCGCCGATCGACGCACCGGCATCGGCTTCGACCAGGCCCTGGTGCTGCTGCCGCCACGACGCGAGGGTACCGACGTGTACTACCGCATCTTCAACAGCGACGGCTCCGAGGTACAGCAATGCGGTAACGGCGCACGCTGCATCGGCGCGCTCGTCGCGCGCAAGCTCGAACGTGACGAGGTCGCGATGGACAGCCCGGGCGGATTGGTGCGCGCGGCGGTCGCGGGCGATGGGCTCGTGACACTCGACATGGGCGTGCCGAACTTCGACCCGGCCGCGCTGCCCTTCGAGGCGACGCGCGAAGCCGACATCTATCCGCTGCGCATCGGCGAGAGTGAGCTGCGCATCGGCGCGGTCTCGATGGGCAACCCACATGCGGTGATGCAAGTGAGCTCGGTGCGCGCAGCGCCCGTGGACACCATCGGCCCTGCGGTGGAGAATCATTCGCGCTTTCCGCAGCGGACGAACGTCGGCTTTCTCGAAGTCGTGAATCGCAACCACATTCGCTTGCGCGTGTTCGAGCGCGGTGCCCGCGAGACGCAAGCTTGCGGCACCGGCGCCTGCGCCGCGGTCGCGGTCGGCCGTCGTTGGGGACTGCTCGATTCCGAAGTGAACGTCGATGCCCCGGGCGGACGCATGACGATCCGTTGGGAAGGGCCGGGCGAGCATCTGTGGCTCACGGGCCCCGCGGTCAGCGTCTACGAAGGAACGATCGATTTGGCGAAGCTGCGCGCGGCGCGCTGACCGCCGCCCCCCACGGGCGACGCAGGACACGAGCGCGACAGCCGCATATAACGAGGCAACATGAGCAAGCAACCGGTCCGCGGCGTCGAGACGAGTCTCCCGCCCGAAGAGACGATCGCCGATTACCTGGAACAGAACCCGGATTTTTTCGAGCGCCACGCAGCGCTGCTGACGAAGCTCAAGCTGCCGCACAGCCGCGGCGCCGCGACCGTCTCGCTCGTCGAGCGCCAGGTCGCCGTCATGCGCGAGAGGAACGACAAGATCGAGGCGCGGCTGCGCGAACTGCTCGACGTCGCGCGCGACAACGACGCGCTCGCGAACAAGATCCACCGGCTCGCGTGCCGGCTGTTGCGGGCTCGTACGCCCGCCGCCTTGATCGACGCCGTCGAAGGCTCGCTGCGCGAGGACTTCGGCGCCTCCGAATGGATCATGCTGCTGTGGCCCGCACCGCACTCCGAATTCGCGAAGGTCACGAGCCGCCATCTGCGGCTCATCGATGCCACGGCGCCTGAGCTCAAGATGTTCGAGACGCTGTTCGAGTCCGGCCGGCCGCGCTGCGGCCAGATCCGCGACAGCCAGCGCGATTACCTGTTCGGCGTCGGCACGATCGAGATCGGCTCCGCCGCGCTGGTCCCGCTCGGCTCGCCGGTCGCGGGCTTGCTGGCGATCGGCAGCCCCGACACCGAGCGCTTCCACCCGACGATGAGCACCGATTTCCTGGCGCGCATCGGCCAGCTCGTCAGCGAGGCGCTCGCGGGACTGAGCTGACGAGCGGAACTCGGCGTCGCTGCCACATGTCACCTTCCGCGCGGCAATGGTTGCCACGATTCCTCGAGCATCTGTCGGTCGAGCGTCGTCTGTCGGCGCACACCGACTCGAACTACCGCCGCGATCTCGAGCTGTTCATCGCGCATTGCGAGAGGCAGGGCCTCACGACGTGGCCCAGCGTCGACAGCCAGCACGTGCGAGCCTTCGCCGCGCTCGAGTTTCGCCGCGGCCAGTCGCCGCGGACGATTCAGCGGCGGCTCTCGGCGATTCGCAGCTTCTGCAACTATCTCATCCGCGAAGCGGTCATCACGGCGAACCCCGCGGTCGACGTGCAGGCGCCGCGCGCGAAGAAGCGGCTGCCCGCGACACTCGACGTCGATCGCATGACGAAGCTCCTGAGCTTCCGTACCGATGGCGAGCTCAGCGTGCGCGACAAGGCGATCATGGAGCTGTTCTATTCGTCGGGCCTGCGCTTGTCGGAGCTGACATCGCTCGACGTGACTGATCTCGACTTGC
This sequence comes from Pseudomonadota bacterium, assembly GCA_023428645.1. Classification (GTDB taxonomy): domain Bacteria; phylum Pseudomonadota; class Gammaproteobacteria; order Steroidobacterales; family Steroidobacteraceae; genus Steroidobacter. The sequence continues at coordinate 62,102 of JAEYXD010000054.1, read as the reverse complement.
GCGACCGCACCGTGCGCGTCACGGGCAAGGGCAACAAAACGCGCATCGTCCCCGTCGGACGCTATGCGGTGGATGCGTTGACGCAATGGTTGCGCGATCGGGCCGTCGTCGCCGCAATCGGCGAGACCGCGCTGTTCGTCGCGCACACCGGCAAGCGGCTCGGGCCACGCGCAGTGCAGACTCGCGTCGCCGAGTGGTCCAAACGGCAGGGCATCGACGTTCACGTGCATCCGCACATGTTCCGTCACTCATTCGCGACACATCTGCTCGAATCGAGCCAGGACCTGCGCGGCGTCCAGGAATTGCTGGGCCACGCGAATATCGCGACGACGCAGGTGTACACGCACCTTGATTTTCAGCACCTCGCCAAGATCTACGACGCAGCCCATCCGCGCGCACGGCGTAAGCGACTGTCAAATCACGACAAGTGAAATTCGCGCGCGAGCAGCGGCTCGCATGCGAGTAACATCGCCCCTTTCCCGGCCTGGCTTTCGCGACGATGACAGACTTTCACGGCACTACGATTCTCTCGGTCCGGCGCAACGGCGTCGTTGCGATCGGCGGCGACGGCCAGGTGTCGCTCGGCAATACGGTGATGAAAGGCAATGCGCGCAAGGTGCGCCGCCTGTACGAAGGCAAGGTCGTGGCGGGCTTCGCGGGCGGCACCGCCGACGCGTTCACGCTGTTCGAGCGCTTCGAGGCGAAGCTGCAGCAGTTCGGCAATCTCACGCGAGCCGCGATCGAGCTCGCGAAGGACTGGCGTTCGGACCGCAGCCTGCGGCGGCTGGAAGCGCTGCTGTGCGTCGCCGACGCCAAGAGCTCGTTCATCATTTCCGGCAACGGCGATGTGATCGAGCCCGAGGACGAGATCATGGCGATCGGCTCGGGCGGCTCGTTCGCGCTCGCCGCGGCGCGCGCCCTGACCCAGAACACGGAGCTGGACGCGCGCGCGATCGTGGAGAAATCGTTGCACATCGCGGCCGACATCTGCATCTATACCAATCGCAACCTGACGATCGAGGAATTGAAGGCGAATGGCGCCTGAGCACCGTTCGCCGAGCCCTGCTATGTCTTCCATGACTCCCCGCGAAATCGTTCAAGAGCTCGACAAGCACATCGTCGGGCAAGGTGCCGCGAAGCGCGCTGTCGCGATCGCGCTGCGCAACCGCTGGCGACGCATGCAGGTCGCCGAAAACCTGCGCGCCGAGATCACGCCCAAGAACATTCTGATGATCGGCCCGACCGGCGTCGGCAAGACCGAGATCGCGCGCCGCCTCGCCAAGCTCGCGAGCGCGCCGTTCATCAAGGTCGAAGCGACGAAGTTCACCGAGGTCGGCTACGTCGGCCGCGAGGTCGACTCGATCATCAAGGATCTGATGGACATCGCGGTGAAGATGACCCGCGAGCAGGAGATGGAAAAGGTCCGGCATCGCGCGCTCGACGCCGCGGAAGAGCGCGTGCTCGACGCACTGCTGCCGCGGCCGAAGACGGTGGGCTTCATGACGGAGCCGGAGCGCGAACCGCGCGATCAGGAGACACGCCAGAAATTCCGCAAGATGCTGCGTGAAGGCCAGCTGGACGAGCGCGAGATCGAGATCGAAGTGCGCGCCATCCCGATGGGCGTCGAGATCATGGCGCCCGCCGGCATGGAAGATCTCACGCAGCAGCTGCAGAACATGTTCTCGAACCTGGGCGGCAACCGGACGCGTGAGCGCAAGGTGAAAGTGCGTGATGCGATGAAGCTGCTCGTCGACGAGGAAGCGGCGAAGATGATCAACGAGGAGGAGCTCAAGCTGAGCGCGCTGCGCAACGCCGAGCAGAACGGCATCGTGTTCATCGACGAGATCGACAAGATCGCCCGCCGCCAGGAGACGCACGGCGCCGACGTTTCGCGCGAAGGCGTGCAGCGCGATCTGCTGCCGCTCGTCGAAGGCAGCACCGTCAGCACGAAGCACGGCGTCGTGAAGACGGACCACATTCTCTTCATCGCATCCGGCGCGTTCCACATGTCGAAGCCGTCGGACCTGATCCCCGAGCTGCAGGGCCGCTTTCCGATCCGCGTCGAGCTCGACGCGCTCAAGGTCGAGGATTTCATTCGCATCCTGACGGAGCCCGATGCCTCGCTGTGCACGCAATACAAGGCGCTGCTCGCGACCGAGGGCGTCGAACTGCAGTTCGCCGACAGCGGCGTACGGCGTCTCGCGGAAGTCGCGTTCCAGGTCAACGAGCGCACCGAGAACATCGGCGCGCGCCGCTTGCACACGGTGCTCGAACGCCTGCTCGAAACGCTGTCGTACGAAGCGGCGGACCGCGGCGGCACGCAGCTCACGATCGATGCCGCGTACGTCGACAAATACTTGGGCGAACTCGTCAAGGACGAGGACTTGACGCGGTACATCCTGTAACAGCACCCGTCAGCGCCCCGGAAGGCTCATGCGCCCGACCTCCATCAAGCTCCGCACGAAATCGCGCGTGCTCGACGTCGAATTCGACGACGGTGCCCGCTTCGAGCTGCCGTTCGAGTATCTGCGTGTGTACTCGCCGTCCGCGGAAGTGCGCGGGCATGGCCCCGGCCAGGAAACCTTGCAGCTCGGCAAACACGACGTCGGGGTGCGCGCCGTCGAGCCGGTCGGCAACTACGCGATCAAGCTCGTGTTCGACGACGGCCATGACACCGGGCTGTACTCCTGGAGCTACCTGCGCGAGCTCGGCACCGAGCATGAATCGAAATGGCAGCAGTATCTCGGGCGGCTGAAAGAGCTCGGGATTGCGTATCCGACGGCCGTGAAAAAATGACTCGCCAGCGCAGCCGCACCGAAGCACCCCTCCCCTAGCCTCCACCGCCACACCGGGGAGGGAGCCGGCTGCAGCCGTTTTTGAATTGGGTCTGCGGCTGCACCGCGGCTACAATCCCTGCCCCCATGAGCACGAACGACGACAAACCGGCCAGCACGACCGACTTCGGTTTCCAGGAAGTGCCCGTCGCAGAGAAAGCCGCCCGCGTTCGTGCGGTGTTCGAATCGGTCGCGGGCAACTACGACCTCATGAACGACCTCATGTCGGGCGGCGTGCACCGCGTGTGGAAGCAGTTTGCGCTGTCGCAGACGGGGCTGCGCCCCGGCCAACGCGCGCTGGACGTGGCGGGCGGCACCGGAGACCTGTCGGCGGGCATGGCGAAGCAGGTCGGCGCCAGCGGGCTCGTCGTGTTGACGGACATCAACGCCGCGATGCTCGCCGCGGGCCGCGATGCGATGACCGACCGCGGGCTCGTCGGCAACATCCGCTATTCGATCGCGAATGCGGAGTGCCTGCCGTTTCCCGACAGCAGCTTCGATTGCGTGACGATCGGCTTCGGCCTGCGCAATGTCACCGACAAGGACGCCGCGTTGCGGTCGATGACGCGCGTGCTCAAGCCGGGCGGTCAACTCATGATCCTCGAGTTCTCGCATCCGACCGTGCCGGGGCTGAAGCCCATCTACGATGCCTATTCGTTCAGCGTCCTGCCGTGGCTCGGCAAGGTCGTCGCGAAGGACGCGGACAGCTATCGCTATCTGGCCGAATCCATTCGCCGCTTCCCGACGCAGGAGACGCTGCTCGGCATGATGCGCAGCGCGGGGCTCGATCAATGTCGATATCACAACCTGAGCGGCGGCATCGTCGCCCTGCACCGCGGCTGGAAGCTCTGAAGTCATGCGATTAGCGCCTTTCGAATCCGTCCTCAATCGCAACATCGCGGGCTCGGCCGCCGCGCAGCGCTTGTGCAAGCAGCTCGAGGGCAAAGTGCTCGCGCTGCATCTGACCGGCGTGCCGCTGAACCTGTTCTTTCGCTCCGACGGCGGCCGCATGACGATCGATACGCAGGAAGCCGCAGCTCCCGCGGCGTCGCTGTCGGGCACACCGCTCGCATTCATGCGGCTGACTGGCCCGAAGCCCGAGGCGGCGATTCGTGGCGGCTCGATCCACATCCAGGGCGATGCCGAAGTCGCGCAAACGTTCAGTGAGCTGTTGAATGCCGCGCAACCGGATCTTGAAGAGGAGCTCTCGCGCGTGATCGGCGACATGGCCGCGCATCAGGTCGGCAATGCGGCCCGCGCCGCGCTCGGCTTCGGACGCCGCGCGTTGGATACGTTCACGCAGAACGTCGCGGAGTATCTCACCGAGGAGAGCCGCGATCTGCCGACGCGCACCGAAGCGGACGAGTTCTTCGCCGATGTCGACAAGCTGCGCGACGACGTCGCGCGGCTCGAAGCGCGCCTGACGCGTTTACAGCAGCGTTAGGGCGCCTCATGCGGCTGCGCGTTCTGTCCCGCTTGCTCGAGATCCAGCGCGTGCTCGTTCGGTACGGGCTCGACGACATCATTCTCGCGACGCACCTGTTTCGCCCCCTGCGATTCGCGTTCTATCTTTCGCCCGCGACATGGTTCCAGCGCGAGCGCGCCGGGACGCGCGGCGAGCGGCTGCGACTCGCGTTCGAGGCGCTCGGCCCGATCTTCATGAAGTTCGGCCAGATGCTCTCGACGCGCCGCGATCTGCTGCCGCGGGACATCGCCGATGAGCTCGAGAAGCTGCAGGACCGCGTGCCGCCTTTCAGCGGCGTGGACGCGAAGCTCATCATCGAGCAGGCGTACGGGATGCCGGTGAGCGAGGCGTTCGCGCAATTCGACGAGACGCCACTCGCCGCCGCGACGATCGCGCAGGTGCACGCGGCGACGCTGAAGAACGGCAAGGAAGTCGTCGTCAAGGTCGTGCGGCCGGGCATCCGCCAGCTGATCGAGCGTGATCTCGAAGTGATGCGCACGCTGGCCGATCTCGCGAACCGGTACTGGTCGCAGGCCGAGCGGCTGCGGCCCGCGGAGCTCGTGCGCGAATACGAAAAGACGATCATCGACGAGCTCGACCTGATGCGCGAGGCGGCGAACGCCGCGCAGCTCAAGCGCAACTTCGCGGGCTCGCACCTGTTGTACGTTCCCGAAGTGTATTGGGACTTCTGCCGCAAGAACGTCATGGTGATGGAGCGCGTGCGCGGCGTGCTCGTCAACGACATTCCCGAGCTGCAGCGCCGCGGCGCGAACATCAAGCGGCTGGCGGAGAACGGCGTGGAGATCTTTTTCACGCAGGCGTTCAAGCACAATTTCTTTCACGCGGACATGCACCCCGGCAACATCTTCGTGCTGCTGGACGATCCCGAGCACCCGCGCTATGCGGCCGTCGACTTCGGCATCGTCGGCAGTCTCGAGCCGCGCGACCAGCACTATCTGGCCGAGAAATTTCTCGCCTTCTTCGAGCGGGACTATCGGCGCATCGCCGAGCTGTTCATCGAGTCCGAGTGGGTGCCTGCGCATGTGCGCGTCGACGAGCTCGAAGCGGCCGTGCGTACGGTGTGCGAGCCGATCGCGAACAAGCCGCTCAAGGAGATCTCGTTCGGCCATCTGCTGATCAATCTGTTCGAGACGGCACAACGTTTCGACGCGCAGATGCAGCCGCAGATGCTGCTGATCCAGAAGACGTTGCTGCAGATCGAAGGCGTCGGGCGCCAGCTGTATCCGGATCTGGATTTGTGGGACACGGCGCAGCCGCTGCTGCGCCAATGGATGCGCGAGCGCTACAGCCTCAAGGAGACGCTGAAGGACGTTCGCGAGCAGCTCCCGATCCTGCTCGACTCATTGCACAAGCTGCCGAGCCTGGCGCAGCTTGCGATCCAGCGCGCCTCCGACCATCGCCTCACGCTCCCGATCGAAGACAAGAGTGCCGGATTGCTGCGCGCGCAGTTGCGCGAGGAAGGCCGGCGGCGCGATCGCGTGCTGTTGGCCGCGGTGGGCCTGCTCGGCGGCATCGTGTGGCTGGCCCTGGGTCGCGATCCGCAGTGGCCGGGCATGGCGCTGGTGGCCGTCAGTGCGATGACCTATTGGTACGCGCGGAAATAGCGAGCGCGACGAAGCACACCGAGCCTGCTCGGGCGCCATCGCTCATGCCGGCTTCAGCTCGATCCACGTCGCCACGCCGATCGCGCAGCGCTCGCCGTCTGCGCCGAACAAGGCTGTGCCCGCGCGATGCTTGCGACCGTCCCTGCCGATCGGCCACGACACGATGACGCACCGCTCGTCGATGCGCGCGAACCGTTCGATGTTCACAGCGAGCTCCCCCAGCAAGGCCGGCGCCGGATGAGCGGTCGCGAAATAGCCGGGACAATCGAGCGCGGCCCAGATGAATTCCGGCCGCACGCGTCCTGCGCCGTCGTCGAGGCTCGCGTCCGGAATCCACGGCGCCGCGTGGAGCGCCGCACCCTCGATCGCACCCGGAAAGATCCGCAGGCCGTCCTGCAGCTCGCGCCGCGGCCCGCACACGAAACAACCCGGCCAGGAATGCTGGTCGAAGCCGACGTAGTGCCTCGATGCGGCGAGCGCCGCCGAATACGGCGGCGACCGCGGCGCTGACGCTTCGATCGTGACGGCGCGCGCCGTGGCGATCACCGCGTCGTCCGCACGCACGTCCCACGTGCCGTCGCCGGATTTCGCGATCGTGAGCGCTCGCGCCAAGGGAATCGGCTGCTGCAGGCGGACGGCGACGTCCGCACCGATCGCCGTCGCAATCAAGCCCGCGCTGTAGCCGCCGTTGCCCGTATCGGGCGGTCCGTTGAAGCGTCGCTCGACCGTGATCGTCGCCACGGCCGCTGCCTCATGAATTCGACGGGGCCGGCGCGGGCTTCAAGAAGCCCCACACCACTGGCAGCAACGAGATCACGATGATCGCGATCGTCACGATGCCAAAATTGTTCTTGATGATGGGCACGTTGCCGAACAGGTAGCCGCCCCAGATGAAGATCGTGACCCAGGCGAAGCCGCCGCCGAAGTTGTAGAGCGAGAAATTGCGGCGCTGCATCTGCCCCACGCCGGCGACGAACGGCGCGAACGTGCGAATGATCGGAATGAAGCGCGACAGGACGATCGTCTTGCCGCCGTGCTTCTCGTAGAACGCCTGCGTCTTCAGCAAGTATTCGCGCTTCAGCCAACGGAAGTTGCCGCTGAACGCGCGCGGCCCGATCGCGCGGCCGATCTGGAAATTCGTCTCGTTGCCGAGGATCGCGGCGACGATCAGCAGCGCCCACACGAGCGTCGCGTTCAACGTGCCGGTCGCATCGACGGCGGCGAGCGCGCCGACGGCGAACAACAGCGAATCACCCGGCAGGAACGGCGTGACGACGAGTCCGGTCTCGCAGTACACGATCAGGAACAGAATGACGTAGATCCAGATGTGATAGGCCGCGACGAGATCGGTCAGGTGCCTGTCCAGATGCAGGATGAAATCGACGAACCAGCTGATCAATTCCATGGCGTTGCAATCCGGCGACGAGGGCTAACGCGCGACCGCGCTGGGCACTGCTTTCAACCGCGGCCGATTCTGATCATCGACGAGCACGACGACCGGCGCGTAGTTCGCGAGCTCGGCCTCCGTATATTGCGAGTATGCCGCGATGATGAGCGGATCGCCGACCATCGCCTTGCGTGCTGCGGCGCCATTCAACGAGATCGCACCGGAGCCCCGCGGCGCCTTGATGATGTAGGTCGAGAAGCGCTCGCCGTTAGCGACGTTGTAGATCTCGATGTACTGATTCTCGCGCAGGCCCGACATTTCGAGCAGCGCTTCATCGATGCCGCACGAGCCTTCGTATTCGAGGTCTGCCTCTGTCACGCGAACGCGATGAAGCTTGGCCTGAAGCATGGTGCGCAGCATCTGTGATCGACTCCGGGGACCGCCGTAGGGCGGTGCAAAAAGCGGCTGCAGAGGCTGCAGTTTGGTCACAGCGGTGTCAAGGGCGGGCGGCGGCGCCGACCGTCAGACGAATGCGCACAGTCGCGTAACGAGACGTTCGGCATCGTGGTCGACCCACAAGTTGGCGCGATTGCGCGCATCCAGGAATCCTTGCTCGACGGCGCGATCGAGAAACGCGACGAGCGGATCGTAGTAGCCGGCGAAATTCAGCAACGCGCTGGGCTTGTGCTGCAAGCCGAGCTGCGTCCAGGTCCACGCCTCGAACAACTCGTCCATCGTGCCCGTGCCGCCCGGCAACGTGAGAAAGGCATCGGCGAGCGATCCCATGAGTTCCTTGCGTTCGGCCATGGAGCGCACGACGTGCAGCTCGCTCAAACCGGAATGACCCACCTCGCGATCGACGAGCATCTGCGGGATCACGCCGATCACGCGGCCGTTTGCCGCGAGCGCAGCATCCGCGAGCGCCCCCATCAAGCCGACGCGGCCGCCCCCGTAAACGATCGCCACCCCTTGCTGCGCCATGAGCGTCCCAACACGATGCGCCAGCTCCATGTAGCCGCCACCCAACCCCGGTTTCGAACCGCAGAAGACACACACTGCTCGCATGGCCGGATTCTAGCCGGCCTGCGTGACCGAATTCTCACTTCGGGCCTGACTGGATTTTGCATACAAGATATTCCGTCCAAGCGGCTCAAGCGCCGTGACCGCTGCCCGATACCCGCTTTACGACATGCGAGGACGACTCGCCTGTTGACAACAACATGCCAGTCACGAACTCGACCTGGATTGTCATCGGCTCATGCGCATTCGCGGCCTTTGCGTACGCCATGCTGCGCTTCGCCGTCGGCCGGAGCGCTCGCAAGTCAGCGGACCTGCGGCACGTCGACGCCTTGACGGGATTGCCGGATCGCGTCGCGCTCGCCGAGGAAGCGCACCAAGCACTCAGTGACGCGCAGCAACGCTCTGCGCAGCTCGCGCTGTTCGTCGTGAACGTCGATCGCCTGAAACCGATCAACGATTCTCTCGGGCACCACATCGGCGACGAGCTGTTGCTGGAAGTGTCGCGGCGGCTGCGCACGGTCCTGCGCCGCAACGACGCACTGGCGCGCCTCGCCGGTGACGAGTTCACGGTGCTCGCGAAAGATCTGCAGAGCGCCCGCGATGCCGAAGCGATCGCTGCGAAGATGATCAGCGCGCTGCAACAGCCGTTCCAGGCCGGCGTGGTCGACGTGCTGCCGTCGGTGAGCATCGGCATCAGCATGTATCCGCTCGACGGCGACTCGTTCGTCCGGCTGCTGAGCCGCGCGAACTCCGCGATGCGCTATGCGAAAAGGTCCGCACGCGGCATGTATCGCTTCTATGCGGCCGAAATGAGCCACCTGGACGACGATCGGATCGCGCTCGAGAACGAGCTGCGCGCCGCGCTCGATCGCCGCCAACTGCAGCTGTATTTCCAACCGAAGGTCGACATCGCGACGGGCCGCGTGCGCAGCGCCGAAGCCTTGATCCGGTGGTGCCATCCGACGCGCGGCATGGTGCCGCCGAACGTGTTCATCCCGCTCGCGGAAGAGACGGGCCTGATCCTGCCGATCGGTGAGTGGGTGCTGCGCGAGGCGTGCAGACAGATGCGCGAATGGCTCGATCGCGGCGTCACCCCGATACGCATCGCGGTGAATCTGTCGGCGCAGCAGTTTCACGATGCCGATCTCGCGTCGGTCGTGCGCAGCGCATTGACGAACGCACAGCTCGCGCCAGGCTATCTGGAGCTGGAGCTCACCGAAAGCGCGCTGATGGCGAACGCGGAAGCCTCCGCGGAGACGCTGCAGTCGTTGAGCGCGATGGGCGTGCTCATCTCGATCGACGACTTCGGCACCGGCTATTCGAGCTTGAGTCATCTGCGGCGATTTCCGCTCGACAAGCTGAAGATCGATCGCAGCTTCATCCGCGACGTGATGACGAATGCCGATGACGCCGCGATCGTGCGCGCGATCATTTCGCTCGCGCACAGCTTGCGCTTGCGCGTCGTCGCGGAAGGCGTGGAGCACGCGCCACAGCTGGACTTCCTGCGCGAGCTCGGCTGCGATCAGTATCAAGGCTTCCTGTGCAGCCCGGCGGTGCCGCCCGAGCAATTCGTCACGCTGCTCGCGCGCTTGCGCGGAGAGTCGCCGGAGCTGACCGAAGCGGATCTGCTGCGCACGCAGAGCCGCTTGGCCGCCTTCGTGCCGGAGAAGGCTATGTATCGGTCGCGCGGCGACCGATCTTATGGCGGCGATTCGGCCCGACGTGCGGACTCGACATCAGCCCAAAATCATTGCGTCGGCGCGGACCGGCTCGGCGATCTTTGTGGTGAGTGAACCTACACGTGCAATCGAAGGCATCGCACGTCGGCAGCGGCAGCTTCGGCGCCTCGCGTGAGAGAAAGCGTTGGCCCGTCGCACGAAAGGCGGCCGCGCATGCGTGCTCACCCGGCAGGATGGAAACCGCATGAAACGGCTCAGCACTCGTTGGGTTGCTCGTCACGGGCGAGGACTTCGCCCGCTTCGCACCGAACAGACTGCGCAACCAGTACCCTGAAATCTTTTCGGCCATCGCCCCTTGAAGCTCCTCGGCAATGCAGCTCGTGCATGCTGCGAGCGGCTCAAGTTCAAAAGATTCCGAATGCGCTTTTGTTCCGGCTCCCTCCACCTGGGAGAGAGCGGCCTCAACCGCGCAGGGACTGCAGAAACACCGCTGGGTCTTCGCCGCGCTCGAGCATTTCCACGAGCGCCGAGGCGACGACGACGCCATCGACGTACGGCGCGAGTCGTTTGACTTGCTCGACGGAGCGAATGCCGAAACCGGCACACACCGGATGCGGCGACACCGCCTTCACGCGCGCAAAGTAGTCGAGCGTTTCTTGGGGAAGCGCGACGTTCTTTCCGGTCGTTCCCGTCATCGTCACGGCGTACACGAAGCCGCCAGTCGCTTCGCTCAGCATTTTCAAGCGCGCGTCCGGAGTGACAGGCGTTACGAGCTGCACGAGCGCGAGGCCGTGCGCTTCGAGCGCCCGCCGCATATCGGCGCATTCCTCGAACGGCAGATCGGGAATGATGAACCCGGCGACGCCGGCCTCGGCCGCCGCCTTCGGCAGCTTGTCGAGCCCGAACGCGAGCAGCGGGTTCAAGTAGCTCATCAGAACCAAGGGGGCCGCGGGCCTGGGACCTGGGCGGGACAACTCATCGAGGATCCAGCGCAGGCAGACGCCGTTGTCGAGCGCGACACGGCTCGCCCGTTGGATCGTCGCGCCGTCCGCCATCGGATCGCTGAACGCCACGCCGATCTCGACGACGTCGGACGCTGCGCCCACGCGGTACAACAGGTCGCGAAACGACTCTTTGGTCGGAAACCCGGCAGTCACCCAGCCAATGATGGCGGGACGGCCCTGCGCGGCCGCGTTGCGAATGGCTTGACTGATCGAATCGCTCGCGGCCATCAGATCTTCCCCTTCAGAATCGTTCTCTGCAGCGTCGGCATGTCTTTGTCGCCGCGACCGGAAAGCCCGATCAAGATTCGCTGGCCAGGATTCGCCTGCGCCCAGCGCTTCGCGCCGGCGAGCGCGTGCGATGACTCGATCGCCGGCAGAATGCCTTCGGCCGCACAGCATTCGGCCAGCGCCGCGAGCGCCTCGTCATCGGTGACCGCCTCGTATTTCACGCGGCCGATCGTGTGCAGCAACGCATGCTCGGGACCGACGCCTGGGTAGTCGAGGCCGGCAGACACCGAATGCGTCTCTTGAATCTGGCCGTTCTCGTCCTGGAGCAGCAGCGAATACGTGCCCTGCAGCACGCCCGGCGTACCGTACGCGAGCGACGCCGCGTTCTGTCCCAGGCCGCTGCCGGTGCCGCCCGCCTCGAGGCCGAGCATCTGCACGTCCGTGTCCTTCACGAACGGATAGAACAAGCCGATCGCATTCGAGCCGCCGCCGACGCACGCGACCGCGATGTCCGGCAGCTTGCCCGTCGCCGCGAGGATCTGTTCGCGCGCCTCGCGACCGATCACGGACTGCAGCTCGCGCACGATGTACGGGTACGGATGCGGACCGATGGCGGACCCCAGGCAGTAATACGTGCCGTTCGGATCGGACACCCAATCACGCAGCGCCTCGTCGACCGCGGCGCGCAACGTCTGATCCCCGCTCGTGACCGGCACGACCGTCGCGCCGAGCAGTTTCATGCGCCCGACATTCGGCGCCTGCCGCTCCATGTCGACCGAGCCCATGTAGACCGTGCAGGGCATGCCGAGCCGCGCGCATGCAGCCGCCGACGCGACGCCGTGCTGGCCCGCGCCCGTTTCCGCGATCACACGCTGTGCGCCGAGCTTCTTCGCGAGCAAGACCTGTCCGATCGAGTTGTTGATCTTGTGCGCGCCGGTGTGCGCGAGGTCCTCGCGCTTCAGCCACACGTCCGCGTTCCACAGCTTCGACAAGCCGCGCGCGTGCGTGAGCGGCGTCGGGCGGCCGATCCAGCTCGTCAGCTCCGCATGAAACTCCGCCAGGAAATCGGCATCGCGCAGATAGCGATCGACGCCTGCTTGCAGGCGATCGAGCGCCGGCACGAGGGTTTCCGGCACATAGCGGCCGCCGAACGGCCCGAAGCGGCCGCGCGCATCCGGGTACGCATCGTTGATCGTGTTCGCGAACAGCGCTTGGGCGTCGCTGGTGACTGAATCTGCTCTCATGACTTTCTCCACTGCCGCGGCGCTCGCTCGAGCACCGCGATCGTTCAAACGACCAGCACGTCCTGCGCCTCGCGCGCTGCTGACACGAACCGCATGATCAGCGCGGGATCCTTGATGCCCGCGCTTGCCTCGACGCCGCTACTGACATCGACGCCATGAGGATTGACGACGCGAATCGCCGCCGCGACGTTCTCCGGGTTCAAGCCGCCCGCGAGAATGAGCCGTGTGCGGCGGGCGATCAGCGCCGCCGCGCTCCAATCGACGGTCGTGCCGGTGCCGCTCACTGGCCCTTCGTACACGATGCGCGTCGGCAAGGCGTCAGGTGCCGCGCACCCCGCGCGCACGACCGGATTCACGCGCACGGTATCCGGCAGTCGCAGCGTCGCGAGATCTTCGACATCCGTCTGCACGAAGTCCGGTTGCAGGACGTCGCACACCTCATCGACCAGCGCCTGATCGGGATGCTGAAACACGGCGACGCGCGCGATCGACGCGGGCACATCGCGGCTCAGTTCGCGCGCGCGTTGCGGCGTCACGCGCCGCTTCGACGGCGCGAACACGAACCCGATCGCATCGACGCGCGCCCGGATCGCTCCTTCAACGCCTGCTGCCGTGGTGAGCCCGCAGATCTTGATCCACAGCCGGCTATTCATCCGCCGGGTCGTCCGTCAGCCGGAGCTTCCGCGTGCGCACCGCCATCGCCCGCTCGCGGCCAGCGGCGAGCAGCTCGCCGAGCATCTGTTTCGGGTTCGGGGAATTCATCAGCGTCGTGCCGATCAGCGCGACGCGATAGCCCACATCGACCACGCGGCGCACGTCTTCGACGGTGATCACGCCGCTTTCGGCGACGCTGGCATGCCCTTCCGGCAGCTGATCCGCGAGCGCTTCGAAACGCGCGAGATCGATGGCGAGCGTATCGAGATCGCGGCAGTTCAAGCCGACGAGCACTTGCTCATCGTGCTGCTTGCGCGGCGCGAGGACCTCGTTCGCCGCGATGAGATCCTGCGCATCGAAGGCTTCGAGCAGCACGAACATCTTGAGCATCGCCGCGCAGTCGAGCAGCTCCGTGATGTGGCTGCGATCGAGCATGCGCACGATCACGAGCACGCCGCCGGCGCCTGCGGCACGGGCTTCCATCACTTGATACGGATCGACGAGGAAATCCTTGCGCATCGTCGGCACTTTCAGCGGCGCGAGCGCCGCCGCGGCCTGCGCCAGATGAGCGAGCGATCCGCCGAAGCGCGTCGGCTCCGTCAGCACGGACACCGCGCACGCCCCGCCCGCGGCATAGGCCTGCACGCGCTCCTCGACGCCCGTCGTATGCGCGGAGAGATCCCCCGCGGAGGGCGACTGCAGCTTGCATTCCGCAATCACGTCGAAGCCTTCCGGGCACAGCTTCAAGCGGGGCGCCGGCGGCGCATCGGATGCGCGCGCCCACAATTGCCGTTCGGATTCCTGCTTGCGCGCGGCCTCGAGCCTCGCGAGGCTCGACTGACACATTTGGGTGAGAAGACCGGACATCTGCTGCTTCCTATGCTGGGACCGCCAGCCGCTGTCCGAAGGCCTCGAGCTTGTCGAGCAGGACGCGGCCGGCGCCGGCTTCGATCGCATCCTCCGCCATGAGTGCAGCTTCGCGCGGGGTCGCCGCCTTGCCAAGTAGCTCAAGTACCAGCGCCGCCTGCAGCACCACAGCGTTGCGATGGGCGCTACGGTCGCGGCCTTCGAGCACGGCGCGCAGATGCGCGACGTTGTACGCGACATCGCCGCCCCGCAGATCTTCCGGCACGCACGGCGGCAGGCCGAATTCGGCGGCGCTGCGGGTTGTACGCAGGATTTTTCCGGGCCGCACGTCGAACAAATGGAACGGTCCGATCGGCGTCGCTTCGTCCCAACCAGGATCGCCATGGACGACGTAGGCGCGCTCGATCGACATGCCCGACAACGCTTCCGCCATCAGCTCGGCGACATCGAGCCGATACGCGCCGATCAGGTGATAAGGCGGCTCCGCGGGATTGAGCAGCGGTCCGAGAATGTTGAAGACCGTGCGCACGCCGAGCGCCTGACGCACCGGCATGATCGCCTTCATCGCCGGGTGATAGTGAGGCGCAAACAAGAACGTGAAGCTGGTCGCCGCCAGGCATGCGCCCGCCTGGGTCTCGTCGAGCGGCATCGGCAGGCCGAGCGAGCGGATCACGTCGGCGCTGCCGCTCTTGCTCGAGACGGCGGTCGAGCCGTGTTTCGCGACACGGATGCCCATCGCCGCGACGAGCAGCGCAGCCGCCGTCGACAAGTTGAAGCTGCCCGAACCGTCGCCGCCAGTACCAACCATGTCGACGAGCGGCGAACCCTCGGCAAGTTGCGGACGCCGCGCGAGCGCGCGCATCGACGTTGCGAAACCGCGCAGCTCGTCCGCGACGACGCCCTTGGCGCGGAGCGCGGCCAGCACGGCACCGGCCATCGCCGGCGACGCCGTGCCGTCGGTCAGTGCGCGCAGCGTCGCGGACGCTTCCGCCTCGCTCAGATGTTGGCGTTCGAGCAGCCGCTCGAGGGATTCGCGCAGCGTGATCATGCGGACGCTCCGCGGCGACCCGAGGTTTGTTTCAAGAAGCTGCCCATGAGCACCGGACCTTCCGGCGTCAGGACGCTTTCCGGATGAAACTGCACGCCTTCGACGTTGAGCGTCTTGTGCCGCACGCCCATGATCTCGCCTTCCGTCGTGCGCGCGGTGACTTCGAGATCGGCCGGCAGCGTTTCCGACTGTGCGATCAGCGAATGATAGCGGCCGGCCTGAAACGGCTGCGGCATGTCGTGCAGGATCGAGCGGCCGTCGTGCGCGACCAGCGACGTCTTGCCGTGCATGAGGCGCGGCGCGCGCACGACCTTGCCGCCGAACGCTTCGACGATCGACTGGTGCCCGAGACACACGCCGAACACAGGCAGCTTGCCCGCGAACGCCTCGATCATTTGCATCGACACGCCCGCGTCGTACGGAGTGCCCGGCCCCGGCGAGATGCACAAGTGCGTCGGCTCGAGCGCCTGCGCCTCCGCGACGGTGATCTGGTCGTTGCGATGCACGAGCACGTCGGCGCCGAGCACCATGAACGCTTGCACGAGGTTGTAAGTGAACGAATCGTAGTTGTCGATGAGCAGGAGACGTGGGGCGCTCATAGACCTTCCTCCGCAAGTGCGAGCGCGTTGCGCACGATCGCGCTTTTCGCGAGCACTTCTTGATATTCCATTGCCGGCACGCTGTCGGACACGATGCCCGCGCCGGCCTGGAAGCTGTACGTGTCGCCGCGAAACACCATCGTGCGGATCGTGATCGCCTGGTCCATGTCGCCGCCGTGACCGAAATAGCCGACCGTGCCGCCGTAGAAGCCGCGCCGCACCGGCTCGAGCTCGTCGATGATCTGCATCGCGCGTACCTTCGGCGCGCCGACCAGCGTTCCGGCCGGAAACGCGGCGGCGAACAGATCGAACGCATCGCGGCCCGGCGCGATCTCGCCGTTCACGCCGCTCACGATGTGCATCACGTGGCTGTAGCGCTCGATGCTGCGGTAGGGGTTCACGTGCACGCTGCCGGCCTTCGCAACGCGCCCGAGATCGTTGCGCGCCAGATCGACGAGCATCACGTGTTCCGCATTCTCTTTCGGATCGGCGAGCAACTCTTCCTGCAACTGAGCATCGTGCGCCGCGTCGCGGCCCCGCGGCCGCGTTCCGGCGATCGGTCGCATCTGGGCGCGACCCTTCGCGAGCTTCACCAGCGCCTCGGGCGAAGAGCCGACGACCGTGTTCTCGCCGAGCTCGCAGAAGTACATATAAGGAGAAGGATTGAGCAGCCGCAGGGCCCGGTAGGCCTCGAACGGCTCGAGCTCGCATTGACCGCCGAAGCGCACCGACAGCACGAGCTGATAGACGTCGCCCGCCGCGATGTACTCCTTCGTGCGATGCACGCGCTCGATGAACTCCGCCTCGGTCAGGCTGCCGATCGGCGCGGAATAGCGAATGCGCTTGTTCGCGACCGGAAGGCCGCCGCGCAGCGCGCCGATCACTTCCTTGCGCAACGACATGCGCTCCTGCTCGGAGCCGGCGTGCAGCAGAGCGACGCCGCGGGTCAGATGATCGAACACGAGCATCGAGCGCGGCGCGAGATAGTGCGCTTCCGGGGTTGGATCGATGAGCTGCGCGCGCGAGGGCAGGCGCTCGAAACGACGCACGAGATCGTAACCCGCGGCGCCGACCAAGCCGCCGAGCAGCGGCACACCCGGAATGTTCGGCTGCGGCATCGGCGCCTGCGCCAGCGCGGCTCGGAAGGCCGCCAGCAGCTCGTGTTGCGAGTTCGGCGCGGGCTGCGTCCGCCCGTCGATCGTCAGGCCCCGCTCGTCGAGACGGACCTCGAGGCAGTCTCCGAAGCCGATGAACGAATAGCGGGCGAGGCGCTCACCGCCCTCGACGCTTTCCAGGAGGAAACGCGGCCGAAACGGCTTGAGCTTCATATACGCCGACACCGGGGTGTCGAGGTCGGCTGCGATGTCGAATGGAGGCTTCATAAACTCGCACTGAGGCGGCCCCCTCCCCTAACCCTCCCCCGCTGCGCGGAGGAGGGGGAGTCGGTTGAGGCCGCTTTTTTCTTCGGACACAAAAAAACCCATCCCCGTCATGATGCCGGAGATGGGTTTTCTGGATTCCTAACTTCGCGTTGCTGTACCCGTTGGTTCCCGGGTCACGTCAGGCCAGCGCCCTCTCCTATGAGAGGCGCCACCACCCACGATGCAAAGAGTCGGTTGCGCGAAAAATCATGGCGGCGAGTATTACCGGCCGGTCACAAGTCAGTCAAGGCGACTCCGCCGGAATGATCCTTCCCTTACGCGGCCAACATGCTCCGCAGCATCCACGCATTCTTCTCGTGCACCTGCATGCGCTGGGTCAGGAGATCCGCGGTCGGCTCGTCGCTCGCCTCATCGACGGCTGGAAACAGCTCGCGCGCGGTCCGCGTGACCGCCTCTTGTCCGATGACGAGCTGACGAATCATCTCCTGTGCATCGGGAACCCCTGCCTCTTCCTTGATGCTCGTCAAGCCCGCGTACGCCTTGTACGAGCCCGGCGCCGGATGACCGAGCGCGCGAATCCGCTCCGCGATGAGATCGACCGCCGTCGCGAGCTCCGTGTACTGCTGCTCGAACATCAGGTGGAGCGTGTTGAACATCGGGCCCGTGACGTTCCAATGATAGTTGTGAGTCTTCAAATAAAGCGTGTAGCTGTCGGCGAGGAGCTTCGACAGCCCCTTCGCGATCGTCTCTCGTTGGCTTTCTGAAATACCGATATTGATGTCCATGCGGCTCTCCTGTCGGGTTAATTCTGGCTCAACGATGTCATCGTTACCCGAACGTTGCCAATCCAATATTTCGATGTGACCGATCGCCGTGCGGCGGCGCACAGCAAATCGCCCGGCCATGGACGGTAGTTGGCGACGCGTGAGCGGTCCTCAAGTTCTACCGCCGCCACGAACCCGATAACCCGTTTGTTATGGCCCCACGACTGATTGCCTACCAGGCTGTCCCTAGCATGGCTCCCCCGGTGACGAGTCGTCACTGCCACTCGAATAGCAATGAACAAGGGAGCTCGGCGATCGATGAACATGAAACACGCTGGTCATGCAATGACACTCGCAGGTGCGGTCGCGGCACTGCTGGCGATGTCGGCTCCGGCTGTTGCGGAGCCGACGCCGGCCGAAGGCACCAATGCGAATGCGAGTGACGCGCTCGAAGGCATCGTCGTCACCGCGCGCCGCCGCGAAGAGCAGATCCAGGACGTACCGCTCGCGATCTCTGTCGTCAACGCCGCGGCGCTCGAAGCCACTGGGACGTTCAACATCGGCAAGCTCACGCAGCTGCAACCCTCGATCCAGTTCTATTCGAGCAATCCGCGTAATTCCGCGACGACGATCCGCGGCCTCGGTGCGCCATTCGGCCTCACGAACGACGGTATCGAGCAAGGCGTCGGCATCTATATCGATCAGGTGTATTACGCGCGCAGCGCGACCGCGACGTTCGACTTCCTGGACGTCGATCAGATCGAAGTGCTGCGCGGCCCGCAGGGCACGCTGTACGGCAAGAACACGACGGCCGGCGCGATCAACGTCACCTCGCGGGCGCCGAGCTTCGATTTCGAGGCGCGCGGCGAGCTCACGGCCGGCAACTACGACTTCGTTCAGGCCAAGGGCTCGATCTCGGGTCCCCTCTCAGACACGGTGGCCGTGCGCCTCGGCACGTCGGTCACGCAGCGCGACGGCACGATCTACAACACGCGCACGCACCGGCACATCAACGAGCAGGACAATATCGGCTTCAAGGGCCAGCTGTTGTGGAAGGCCACGGACGATCTGAGCATCACGCTGTCCGCCGACTACACGCACTCCGACCCGCTCGGCTTCGGGACGGTGTATGTCCGCACGGGCTCGACGCAGCGTCCGCTGAATCGCCAATACGCGAGCCTCGCGGCCGCGTCGAACAACTACGCGCCGCCGAGCTTCAACCCGTTCGACCGGCTCACGGACATCGACGCCGAGCTCTCGGCCGAGCAGCGCTTCGGCGGCGGCTCGGTGCTCGCGCAATGGAACGTCGGTCCCGGCACGCTCACGTCGGTGTCCGCGTACCGCAAATGGGATTGGGGCCCGAAGAACGATCGCGACTTCATCGGCCTGCCGATCACGACGGTGTCGCAGAATCCGTCCGAGCAGCGGCAGTGGACGCAGGAGCTGCGCTACGCGGCGGCGAGCGATCGCTTCGACTACGTGGTCGGCCTCTACGGCTTCTATCAGACGGTCGACACCGCGGGCGTCCAGGAGCAAGGCCCGCTCGCGAGCCGCTGGCTGTTGAGCGGCGCGAACGCGAACGATCCGTCGATCTTGAACGGCCTGCGTTCGAGCAACGAGATCGGGCTGAAGAACACGAGTGTCGCCGCGTTCGGCCAGTTCACGTGGCATATCAATGACGATTGGCGCCTGCAGCCGGGCCTGCGCGTCAACTACGACAAGAAGGACGGCAAGTACATCGCGACCGTGACGAACGCGACGAACACGCCGCTGACCGCCGCCCAGCTCGGCGTGCTCGCGCCGCAAGCGTACGAGCCCGAATTCAGCGATACGAACGTGTCCGGCGATTTGACCGTGTCGTACGACATCACGGCCGACGTGCTCGCTTACGCAACTTACGCACGCACGTTCAAATCAGGCGGCATCAACTTGTCCGGCCTGCCTCTCGATGGCGCGAATCAGCCGATCACCGCCGTCGCGACGGTCGATCCGGAAACCGTGAATCACTATGAAGTCGGCTTGAAGACGCAGCTATGGAATCGCAAGGCGACGTTGAACCTCGCCGGCTTCTGGACGCAGATCAAGGACTATCAGGCGACCGTCACGAATAGTCAGGCGAACGTGATCCGCGGCTATCTCGCGAACGCGGATGAGGTCCAGGTCCGCGGCATCGAGCTCGATTTCTCGGTGCGTCCGATCGATACGCTCAACCTGTATCTCAACACGGCGTACACCGACCATGAGTACGCCAGTTTTCCGGATGCGCCGTGCCCGCCGGAGCTGGCGGGCGGCACCGCGGCTTCGGCCGCGAATCCGCCGAGCGCGCCGGGCACGCCGGGCGGCTTCAGCCCGCCGTCCTGCAACATCTCGGGCCAGTGGCTGCCGGGCATCTCGAAGTGGGCGTTCTCGTACGGATTCCAATACGACGTTCCCCTGCAGGGGTTGGGACCGGACGGTGCCGCGTTCCTCGGCGTCGACGCGAGCTATCGCTCGAAGTTCTCGTCGAATCCGTCGCGCTCGATCTACACGGACGTCGACGGCTATTCGCTCGCGCACGTACGTGCCGGCATTCGCGGCTTCAATGGCTGGGAGGTGTACGCGTGGGCGCGCAACGCCTTCAACGAGAACTACTTCGACTATCTCACCACGCAATCGGGCAACACGGGGCTCGTGATCGGACAGCCGGGTGACCCGCGCACCTACGGGCTCACGGTTCGCGCATCGTTCTAGCTCGAGCGGGCGGCGCAGCAACGATGCTGCGCCGCTTCCAGCGGCCCAGCGATCTTCCGCAATGCCGCTGCCTGGCGCCGGGGCCCCCGCTAGCATCGCGGGTGTCCGCACAGGAAATCTTCCCGAGGCTCCCATGTCCGCCACGAATCGTTGTCGATCGCGCTTGCTCGCCGTCGCCGCGCTCGGCATCTCTCTGCTTGCGGCGCCGCTCGTGCACGCGGCGACGACGCTGCTGAACGTCTCCTACGATCCGACGCGCGAGCTCTACGAGGAGTACAACAAGGAGTTCGTGAAGTACTGGAAAGCGAAGACCGGTGAGGACGTGAGCATCCGGCAGTCGCACGGCGGCTCGGGCAAGCAGGCGCGCACCGTCATCGATGGCTTGCCCGCCGACGTCGTCACGTTGGCGCTCGCCGGCGACATCGATGCATTGGCCACGAACGGCAAGATGCTGCCCGTGAACTGGCAATCGCGCCTGCCACACAACAGCTCGCCGTACACCTCGACGATCGTGTTTCTGGTCCGCAAGGGCAATCCAAAGGGCATCAAGGATTGGGGCGATCTCGTGAAGCCGGGCGTCTCGGTCGTCACGCCGAATCCGGAGACGTCCGGCGGCGCTCGCTGGAATTATCTGGCGGCATGGGCCTGGGCCTTGAAACAACCCGGCGGCAATGAAGCCACGGCGAAGGAGTTCGTCCGCAAGCTGTACAAGAACGTGCCGGTGCTGGATACGGGCGCCCGCGCGGCGACCACGACGTTCGCGCAGCGTGGCATCGGCGATGTGCTGCTCGCGTGGGAGAACGAAGCCTTTCTCTCCGTGAAGGAGCTCGGCGCCGACAAGGTCGAGATCGTCGTGCCGAGCATGAGCATCCTGGCCGAGCCGCCCGTGGCGGTCGTCGACAAGGTCGTGCTCCGCCGCAATACGCGCGAGATCGCAACGGAGTACCTGCGGCACCTGTACTCACCGGCGGCGCAAGAGATCATCGCGCGCAACTACTACCGGCCGGTCGATGCGAACGTCGCGGCGAAGTACGCGTCGCGGTTCCCCAAACTGGATCTCGTGACGATCGCGGACTTCGGCGGCTGGACGAAGGCGCAGAAGGATCACTTCAGCGACGGCGGCTCGTTCGAT
This sequence comes from Pseudomonadota bacterium, assembly GCA_023428645.1. Classification (GTDB taxonomy): domain Bacteria; phylum Pseudomonadota; class Gammaproteobacteria; order Steroidobacterales; family Steroidobacteraceae; genus Steroidobacter. The sequence continues at coordinate 40,440 of JAEYXD010000054.1, read as the reverse complement.
CAGATCTACGCGACCAAGTAGTCGCACGCCGCGGCCGCGCTACTTCTGCTTGTCCTTGCTTCGCTGCGCCTTGATGACTTCGGAGAGCTTGCGCAGCTCGTCCAGGCTGAGCGGCTTTTTCGGCCGCTCGCTCGTGGGCGCGCCCTTGTCGCTCGTGTTCCGTGCGTTGTCGTAGGGATTGAAGCCGTGCTGCTTCGCGGGTGCGCTGTTGTAGGGATTGAAACCGCCGCCCGGCGCCGGCGTGTCATCGGCGAGCGCGAGCGGACCGGGCTGGATCGCCGATTCGGCGATCGACAGCTCGCCGAGATTCAGCTTCTTCAATTTCTGCGTGCTGACGTCGCGACTGTAGACACCGGTCTCGAGCTGCCATTCCCACACCGAGTTGCCGCGAGCGTCGAAGCCTACGCGGCCGGATCGCTTGCTCTCCGCAGGCGCGTCGCCGCCGGCTACCGGCGTTTCCGGCTGGTCGCGTTTCGTATCGTTTGGATCGCTCATGGCGTAACCCCACCAAGCCGCTGGCGATTGTGTGCCCGGCGTGTAAGCAAGGCAACGGCCAGTTGCGGAACACGCAAAGCGCGCTGCTATTCTGTGACGCGATGAACGTGTTCCCATCCTTGCCCTACACGGTGCGCGCGCGATGAGTTCGCGCAAACGCCAGATCGTCTCGAACCCCAACCTCGGACGCGGGTTCCTCGGCGTCTTCGCCTACAGCCGCCGCGCGATGGAGCTCGTCTGGACGACGAGCCGTCCGTTGAGTTTTGCGTTCGGCATGCTGACGATTGCCGCGGGCGCGCTGCCGGCCTCGGTCGCGTACGTCGGCGCGCTGATCGTCGATGCCGTCATTGCCGCCATCAACGCCGGCGACGCGCGCGAGGCCGCGACCTCGCATGCACTGTGGCTCGTCCTCGTCGAGGGCGTGCTCGTCGCCGCGCTCGCCGGCGCCCAGCGCGGCATCTCGCTGTGCCAGTCCTTGCTGCGCGCCCAGCTCGGCCAGCGCGTGAACGTCATGATTCTCGAAAAGGCCTTGACGCTCGACCTCACGCATTTCGAGAACTCGGATTTCTACGACAAGCTGACGCGGGCGCGCCGCGAGGCGTCGAGCCGTCCGCTGTCGCTCGTCGTGCGCACGTTCGGCCTGGGTCAGAACCTCGTCTCGCTCGCGAGCTTCGGCGTGCTGCTCGTGAAGTTCTCGCCGTGGGCGTTCGTGCTGCTGATCGTCGCCGGCCTGCCTGCCTTTCTGGCCGAGGCCAAGTTCTCGGGCGACAAGTTCCGGCTGTTTCTATGGCGCTCGCCCGAGACTCGCATGCAGATGTATCTGGAAACCGTGCTCGCTCGCGAGGATCACGCGAAGGAAGTGAAGCTGTTCGGGCTCGGTCCGCTGTTCCTCGATCGCTATCGCGCGATCTTCCGCAAGCTCTACCAGGAAGATCGCGACCTGACGATTCGCCGCGATACGTGGGGATTCCTGCTCGGCTTGCTCGCGACCGCGACGCTGTACGGCGCGTACGCGTGGATCGCGTTGTCGGCCATCGCATCGCGCATCACGCTCGGTCAGATGACGATGTATCTGATGCTGTTCCGCCAGGGGCAGGCGGCGGTGTCCTCGATCCTGTCCGCGATCGGCGGCATGTACGAAGACAATTTGTACCTGTCGACGCTGTACGACTATCTCGAAACGCCTGTCGCCCCGCGCACGGGAACGATCGTCCGTGGTCCCCAGCCGAACGATGGCATCCGCTTCGAGAACGTCACGTTCTCGTATCCCGACGCGGACCGTCCCACGCTGATCGACGTGAGCTTGCACATTCGCCCGGGCGAATCGCTCGCGCTCGTGGGCGAGAACGGGTCCGGCAAGACGACGCTCATCAAGCTGCTGACGCGCCTGTATCAGCCGACGTCCGGACGCATCTTGCTCGATGGCCAGGATCTGCGCGATTGGGACGAAGCCGCGCTGCGCGATCGCATCGGCGTGATCTTCCAGGACTTCACGCGCTATCAGCTCTTGCTCGGCGAGAACATCGGCGCCGGCGACGTCCAGTACTTCGAAGACGAAGCGCGCTGGCGCGACGCGAGCACGAAAGGCATGGCGGCGCCGATCGTCGCCGACCTTCCGGAAGGCTATCGGACGCCGCTCGGCAAATGGTTCAACGACGGGCGCGAGCTCTCCGGCGGTCAATGGCAGAAGATCGCCCTGTCGCGCGCATTCATGCGCTCACGCGCCGACATTCTCGTGCTCGACGAGCCCACCGCCGCGATGGATGCCGGTGCCGAGGCCACGATCTTCGAGCACTTCCGCACGCTGACGAAAGGCCGCATCGCGATCTTGATCTCGCATCGCTTCTCGACCGTCCGCATGGCCGATCAGATCATCGTGCTCCAGGATGGGCGCGTCATCGAGCACGGCTCGCACGACGAGCTCATGCGGCGGAACGGCCATTACGCGCATTTGTTTTCGCTGCAGGCGAAGGGTTATCAATGAGGCGAACTCGTCGCGCCCCTCGCCGGGAGCCTCGGCTCCACTGCGTCATCAACGGCCCTGCAATGCCTTTATCTCGCGCACGATCGTGCTCGCCAGACCCGGATAATCACCGTTGAAGTGATGCGAGCCCGGCAGCTTCACGACGCGCGCCGCCGTGTTCGCGTAGGCCCCGCACGTGGATTCCGCATCGTCAGCGCCCTGGATGCACACGACCGTTTCGAGCCGCAGCTTTGCCATCTCCGGGGCGATCGGCAACGCGCCGCGTGCGCCCAGCCCGATCCAATTGCCGACATGGAATTCGAAGCTCGCCGTCTTCGTGAGCCCGATCAGCACGACGCTCGATACCCGCGAGCGAGTCGCAGCGTCGAGTCGATTGATCCCGAACGGCACGACATCCGCGCCACGCGAATAGCCGATCACGACGACGCGCGGACGACGCCACAGCTGCACATAGGTGCGCACGACGCGCCCGAGGTCGCGCGCAAGGTCCTCCGGCGTGCGCTTCGTCCAGAAATAGCGCAGCGAATCGAAGCCGACGACCGGGATGCCCGCGGCCGCGACGGCTCGCGCGACTTCCTTGTCCAGACCAGCCCAGCCGCCGTCGCCGGACAACATCACCGCGAACGTATCGCCAGCGACCGCGGAGGGCACTTCGATCAGCGGCAAATCCGCGAGCGGCCGCGCGCCGCCGGTCCGCGGCGTCGCGCCGCTCGCGAGCTGCGTGTAGGCGCTCGCGACGCGGGCGCTCAGCGATGTCGCGTCGACCGGCTCGATCGGCGCGCCCGCCTGTGCCGCGAACGTGCGCGCGGCGTCGGCGCACGCTGCCGGCGCAACGCCGAGCACCTTCCAGGGGCGCTCCAAGCGCGCCGGCGTCAGCGTGTTCCGTGCGCGCGACTCGTACTTCAGGTGCTGGCCCTCACACAGCGGCTTGCGTAGCGCGAGCTGCGGGCAGAAGCGCACCGACATACCGCCCGCGAACGTATCGGCGGGCGACTGCGCGAGCATCGCGTACACGAACGGCGCTCCGACACCCGCGCCGATGAGAAGCGGCGTGTGATAGCTGTCGAGGTGCTCCATCGCCTGAACGTAGTGCGCAAGATTTTCCAGATCGCCGTTCGGCGACACGCATTCCGCGCCATCGCGCTCCAAGGCCGCGAACAATGCGCGCGTATCGATCGTCGCCACGAGCGCGCCCTGAGACGCGAGCGTCGTCGCGAGCCGCGCGCCCTCTTCCGCCCCATCGGCAAGCAGCAGCACGAATTGTTCGACTCGCTGCGACGGCGCGACGATGCGCACGCCTTGGAACCGGCCGTGCGTGATCGTGCGGGCCTGCGTGCCCGTGCAAACGCAGACCAACAGCAGCAGCGCAAGCAGCGCCCTCACTTGCTCACGACTCCGCGCAACCCGCCGCCGATCAGCGCGGCAATGTCCGTCAAGGCGAACACCGGGGCGAGCCCGCCACGCACGGCGAGATAGCGCGGCTCCCACACCGGATCGAACTTCTGTTTGAAACCGCGCAAGCCGCGGAAGTGGTAGAACCGCTCGCCGCGCTCGAACGCGAAGCGCGCGACCCGATGCCATGCCGGCGCGAGCCGATGCGTCGCCATGCCGGACATCGGCGCCATGCCGAGACCGAAGCGCTCATAGCCCAACGCCTGGAAGTGCAGCAGCAGCTTCACGAACAGGAAGTCCATCGTGCCGGACGGCGCGTCGTTCACGTGGCGCATCAGATCGATCGTCGCCTCGGCGTGCTGTTCGGTGTGCATCAACGTCGCGAATGCCACGAGACGCTCCGCCTTTCGAACGACGGCGACTGGATTACGAGCGACATAGGCCGCGGAAAAGTGCCCGAGCGAAAATCCCTTCTCGCGCGCCTGCTGTGCCTGCAGCCATTCGTCGGAGACGCGTCGCAGCTCCTCGAAGCGCGCGGCAACGGCCGCCGCGTCGAGCACCTCGAATCGCAGGCCCTCGCGCTCGCCGCGATTCAGACTCTGGCGCAAGTGCGAGCGCTTCGTGCCCTTCAGACTGAACTCTCGCAGCGGCACGTGCGCATCTTCGCCGAGCTTGATCGCACGCAGCCCGGCATCGAGATAGAACGGCAAGCCCTCGGGTCGCACTTGGTAGAACGCGACACGCCCGCCGTGCGCGTTGGCAAGCTCACTGAACCCCCAGATCAGCTCCGGCCATTCGGCCAGCGGCCCGATCGGATCGAACAGCGCGATCCACGATCGGCCATGCTTGCCATACATCAGGAACGCCTTGCCCGAGCGCGAGAACAGCAGTGACTTGTCGCCGGTCGCCACGAGGCAGGCGTCCGCCCAGGGCTGCTGCTGCACGATGGCCTGTGCCTGCGCCAGTTCTTCCGCCGTCGCTCGATGCGGCGCGCCGCCGGGCGGACGCAGCAGTCGATGCAGCGCCAGGGCGATCACGACGATCATCGCCCCGACGAGCGCCCGCAACGAGCGCGGCGCATGCGCGTCGAACTCGAACTGCCACCAGACCTCGTGCGCGTATTCGACATCGCGATAGACGAACATCAGGATCCACAGACAGGCGGCGAGCACGAGCACGATCGACAGCCACCAGCCCCGCTCGAACGGCATCGCAAACAACGTCGAAGGCCGGTCGAATTGCTTGCGCGACACATAGAGCAGTATGGCGAGCACCCCCAGGAACAAACTCTCGGAGATCGCGATGCCCTTCGGTATCGCAAGCAGCGCCGCGACGATCGACAACAGGAGCGCCGCCCACCACGCGGCGTCGAGCCGGCTGATCAAGCCGCGAGCGACGAACAGCAGCGCGACGCCCGCGATGCTGCCGATGAAATGCGCGGCCTCGACGATCGGCAGCGGCACATGGAGCGACAGCAGATCCTCGGCATGTTGCGTCTGCGGCGTCACGCCCGAGACGAGCAGCATGACGCCGCCGATGAGCGTCAATGCAGCGAGGAGCGCAGGCGATAATCTGACGGCGGCGCGGCCGATCGGCGCGCCGACGCCCTCACGCAACTCATACCGCGCGAGCAGCATCGCCGCGATCAGCAACGGGATGAGGTAGTAGACGACGCGGTACAGGACGAGCGCGCCCACGACCTGGTCGACCGGCGCGCGGCCGGCGCAGGCAAACAGAATCGTCGCCTCGAACACGCCGATGCCGCCCGGCACGTGACTCAGCAGACCGAGCACGATGCCGCTGACATAAAACACCGCGAACGTCCCTGGATCGACGGCATTCGGCGGCAGCAGTACCCACAACGCAGCTCCCGACGCGAGCAGGTCGCATGCGGAAATGACGAGCTGGCGGATCGCGAGCGAGACCGGCGGCAGCGAGATCGTCCAGCGCCCGAACACGCGCAGCTCGCGTCGCCGGGCGCACGCGAGCAGGAACAGGCCAACAGCCAGCAAGCCGACGACACAGAGCGCGCGCAACAGCCACGCGGGCACGTTCACGAGCGTTGCGACGTGCACGGCACCGACGAGCAATGCGACCGCGCCGCACGTCGTGAGCCCGACCGCGAACGCGAGCGCGTTGAAGGCGATCAGCGAGGTGATCTTCGCCGGCTCGACGCCCGCGGCCATGTACAGCCGCACGCGGACCGCGCCGCCGGTCAGCACGCCGACACCGATCGTATTGCCGAGCGCGTACGCGACGAACGAGATGAACAGCACCGAACCGCGCTTCAGTTGCGCGCCGATGTAGTGCAGCGCCGAGGTGTCGTAGCCGCTCAGCGCCAGGTAGCTCAGCGCCGTCGCAACGAGCGCTAAAGCGATTCGATCTTCCGACGTGCCGCGGATCGCGGCGACGATCTGCGCGTAGGTGACGCTGCCGAGCACATCGCGTAACGCGGCGAGCACGAGCGCCGCGAACACGAGCGCCGCCGCGCCCAGGATCCACGGACGCAGCCTCGCCCAGAGCCTCGCGCGCAGGGCGCGTGCATCAGTCGTTGCATGACGGTCCCTCATCGACACGGCGTGATTCTGGGAGTCGATTCAGATCGGCACAATTAAGGCGGCGCAATGTCAGCGCGGCGATCATCGCGCACCCGCCGCGCGCGCGCCCTCAGCACTTCCAACAACGCCTGCTGAGTCTGCGTCGGCCGCCAATGGCTGCGCGTCGTGAGGCCGATCGCGCGAGTCACCCGGCCCTGCGGATGCGGCAGCGTAGCAAGCAGGCCGGCGGCGAGGTCGTAGTGGATCTGATGTACGGACAGCAGCATCACTCGATCGCTTTCGAGCAGCAGCGAGCGCGCGGCGACGAGGGAATTGCATTCGATCGTCGACTGCGGCGCCGGCACGCCGGCATCGCGAAACAACGTGTCGAAGCGCTCGTGGAGCGGCGACTCGCGGCGCGGCTCGATCCACGAGTACTTCGCGAGCGAGCGCACCGTGGCGCGCTTTTGCGCCAGCAGCGGATGACCCGCGCGCACGACGATCGCGAGCTCGTCGTCGAACAAGTGCTCCTGTACGACGTCCTTGAACAAGAGCGGCTCGCGCTGCGCACCGATCAGCAAGTCCGCCGTACCGCCGCGCAGCGCCGCGACGAGATTGTCGTAGGAGCCTTCGAGAATGGCGACGGCATGACGCGGGTGCTCGCGCGTGAACTCGATGAGCGCGGGCGGCAGCAAGAAGCTCTGTGCAAGCGGCATCGCGCCGATGACCGTGCGGCCGGCTTCGCCGCCGCCGAACGCGCCGAGCTCCGCGCGCGCCTGCTCGATCTCGGCGAACGCGAGCTTCACCCCGCGCGCGAGCCGCTGCGCCTCGCGGGTCGGCTGCACGCCAAAGCTCGTGCGCTCGAACAACGGCAGGCCGAGCAGCCGCTCGAGCTCGCGAGCCGCGCGATGCACCGTCGGCTGCGAAACGCCGGCGGCGCGCGCCGCCTGGCTGAAGCTGCCGTGCTCGACGACGGCGACGAGGGCGTTGAGCTGCGCGGTCGTCATCGCGCGTTCGAGCCGCGCGAACTGCACCGCGGCTTCGCGCGGCGGCAGGCGGACCGTGTCGAGCACGGCCTCGCGCACGTGGGCGAGCGCACGTTCGACGCGCTCCAGGAACAACCCGCCCGCCTCGGTCGCCGTTACCCCCGAATTGCTTCGATTGAATAACGCAACGCCCAAGCCACGCTCCAGAGCCGCGATCGCCTGCGTGATGGCCGGTTGTGAAAGCGCTATGTTCCGTGCCGCAGCGCTGAGGGTCGGATGACGGCCAACCTGGCGTGCGACCTGCAAGTACCGGAAATTGATATCCATAGGATTAGCAATTTCTTATAGGTTGCATGGAATTTCAATTGGCCAGGGGAAGGCAGCCCGGCGCAGAATCGATTGTCGTCACCGGGAGCTCGTGATGTCAGTCGTCGTACAGAATATTCGCCGCGTGGAACGGCGCATCGTCGCTGAGTTCGCCAGGTTCGGGGTCGCGACGGTGCACGAAGCCCAAGGGCGCACCGGCCTGCTCGCGCCCTACATGCGGCCGATCTATGCCGGCGCCCGCATCGCCGGCACGGCCGTCACCGTGAGCGTCGCGCCTTGCGATAACTGGATGATTCATGTCGCGGTCGAGCAATGCAGAGAGGGTGACATTCTCGTCGTTGCCCCCACTTCGTTCTCCGACGCCGGGTACTTCGGCGAGCTGCTCGCGTGTTCCCTGATGGCGCGCGGCGTGCGGGGTCTGATCATCGACGCGGGCGTACGCGACGTTCGCGATCTCACGCAGCTCGGCTTTCCTGTGTGGTCGAAGTGCGTATCCGCGCAGGGCACGGTCAAGGAGACGCTCGGCAGCGTGAACGTGCCGGTCGTATGCGCCGGCGCGCTGATCCATCCCGGCGATTTGATTCTCGCCGACGACGATGGCGTGTGCGTGGTGCCGCGCAAGCGTGCGGAAGCCGTGCTGCACGCGTCGCAGGCGCGCGAGGACAAGGAAGCGAAGTCACGCGAGCGCCTGAAGGCCGGCGAGCTCGGGCTGGACATTTACAAGATGCGCGAGCGCCTGGCCGAGCGCGGGCTGAAGTACATCGATCAGCCGGCGGAGGACTGAGATGCCTCGCCGCACCGCCACGACGCTGACGGCGATTCCCTGCAGCTTGATGCGTGGTGGCACGTCGAAAGGCCTGTACTTCGACGCCAAGGACCTCCCCACCGACCGCGCGACCCGCGATCGCGTGCTGCTCGCCGCCATGGGCTCGCCCGACGTGCGCCAGATCGACGGCGTCGGCGGCGCGCATCCGCTCACCAGCAAGGTTGCGGTCCTCAGCCGCTCGATGCGCGAGGACGCGGATGTCGACTACCTGTTCCTGCAAGTGGCCGTCGACAAGAACGAAGTCAGCGACAGCCAGAACTGCGGCAACATTCTCGCGGGCGTCGGCCCGTGGTCGATCGAGAACGGCTTCGTCACCGCGCGCGACGGCGTCACGCCCGTGCGCATTCACATGGTGAACACCGGCAGTGTCGCCGTCGCGCACGTGCAAACCCCGCAGGGCGTCGTCGAGTACGAAGGCGACGCGCGCATCGACGGCGTGCCGGGAACCGCCGCACCGATCCCCATCGACTTCCTCGATGTCGCGGGCTCGAGCTGCGGGGCGCTGCTGCCGACCGGCCATGCCATCGACATCGTCGACGGCGTCGAGGTCACGTGCATCGACAACGGCATGCCGGTCGTCGTGCTGCGCGCCGCGGATGTCGGCAAGCGCGGCGATGAGCCGCCGGAAGCGCTCGAAGCCGATGCCGAGCTCAAGGCACGCATCGAGAAAATCCGTCTCGCGGTCGGTCCGCGCATGAACCTCGGCGACGTCGCGAAGAAGACCGTGCCGAAGATGACGCTCGTCTCGCCCGCGCGGCACGGCGGCGTCATCGCGACGCGCACGTTCATCCCGCATCGCGTGCACGAGGCGATCGGCGTGCTCGGCGCGGTCAGCGTCGCGACCGCTTGCGTGCTGCCGGGATCGGTCGCCGCAAGCGTCGCGGGTAGCGCGATGACGCAGGCAGTGAAACAGCTCGACGTCGAGCATCCGACCGGCTTCTTCACGGTCGACATGGACGTCGCGATCGAGAACGGCGAGTTGCAGGTACGCCGCTCCGCGCTGCTGCGGACGGCGCGTAAATTGATGAGCGGCGAGGTGTTCGTGCCGCGCAGCGTATGGAGCGGCGCATGACGGCGGCCACACGCGTTTGTCTCGTCGGTTTCGGTGAGGTCGGTCAGACGCTCGCCGCCGATCTGGCGCAAGCGGGCGTCGAGCACCTCACCGCCTGGGATCTGCAGTTCACGAATCCGGACAGCATGCCGAGCCGCGCCCTGCAGGGAACGCGCGTGCGCGCGGCGAGCGATGGGCCGACGGCCGTGCGCGATGCGCAACTGGTGATCAGTGCCGTGACCGCCGCTCAGGATGCGAACGCCGCACGTTCGGTGCTCGCCGGGCTTGCGCCAGGATCCTTCTACCTGGACGTGAACTCCGTCTCGCCGGAAATGAAGCGCGAGGTGGCGAGCATCGTCACGGCCTCCGGGGCGCGCTATGTCGAAGGCGCGGTGATGTCGCCGATCGGCCCGCGGCGCATCGCGAGCCCGATTCTCCTCGGTGGCGCGCACGCCGAGGACTTCCTGCGGCTCGGACGGACGCTCGGTTTCACCGGGGCGCAAGTGTTTGCGCACGAAGTCGGCCGCGCCTCCGCGGCGAAAATGTGCCGCTCGGTCATGATCAAGGGGCTCGAAGCACTGCTGACCGAATCGCTGCTCGCGGCGCGCAAGCACGGCGTCGAGGCGACCGTGCTCGGTTCGTTGCAGGACCTCATACCCGCCGCGGACTGGCGCCAGCTCGCGCGGTACATGATCTCGCGCTCGCTCTTGCACGGCACGCGCCGCGCCGAGGAGATGCGCGAAGTCGCACAGACGGTCGCGAATGCCGGGCTCACACCGCACATGAGCGCCGCCTGCGCCGAACGCCAGGACTGGGCGGCGCAGTTTCGCGCCTACGCGGAGGCGGACTCGCTCGAGGGGATGCTGGATTCCATCTTGGGGGACTTGCCCCCTTCCTGTCCTTCCCCCGCGGAGCGGGGGAAGGGACGCTGAACGAATGGCATTCCCGCTCATCTACGGCTGGTCGCTGACGAAGGGCTTTCCCGCTCATCGAGGGCTGCGATGCTGAACGAATGGCTTTCCCGCTCATCGAGGGCTGCCATTGAACGAATGGTTTTCCTGGATTCACTAGCGGCTTTGCCGCGCTAACCGAACGGCTTGCTCATGCTCATCATCGACTGCCACGGCCATTACACGACCGCTCCAGCGGCGCAGCAGAAATTCCGCGATGCGCAGATCGCGAAAACCAAGGACCCGACGCTGCCCGACCCGCAGCAGGCGCACATCAGCGACGACGAGATTCGCGAGAGCATCGAGAAGAATCAGCTGCGGCTGCAGCGCGAGCGCGGCGCGGATCTCACGATCTTCTCGCCGCGTGCTTCCGCAATGGGCCACCATATCGGCGACGAGGGCGTGTCGCTCGCCTGGACCCGCGCGAGCAACGATCTCGTGAAGCGCGTCGTCGATCTCTATCCCGAAAATTTCATCGGCGTCTGTCAGCTGCCGCAATCGCCGGGCGTGCCGATCGAGAATTCGATCCACGAGCTGACTCGCTGTGTCACCGAGCTCGGCTTCATCGGCTGCAATCTCAACCCCGATCCGTCCGGCGGGCACTGGCGCTCGCCGCCACTGACCGACCGGCACTGGTACCCGTTCTACGAGCGGATGGTCGAGCTCGACGTGCCGGCGATGATCCACGTCTCGGCCTCGTGCAATCCCAATTTCCATGCGACCGGCGCGCACTACATCAACGCGGACACGACCGCGTTCATGCAGTTCATCGAAGGCGACCTGTTCAAGGACTTTCCGACGCTGCGCTTCGTCATCCCGCACGGCGGCGGCGCGGTCCCGTATCACTGGGGCCGTTACCGCGGCCTCGCCGACATGCTGAAACGCCCGCCGCTCAAGGAGCACGTGATGAAGAATGTGTTCTTCGACACCTGCGTGTATCACCAGCCGGGCATCGACCTGCTCGTCGAGGTGATCGACATCGACAACATTCTGTTCGGCTCGGAAATGGTCGGCGCCGTGCGCGGCATCGATCCCGAAACGGGCCACTACTTCGACGACACGAAGCGCTACATCGACAAGCTCGCGATCCCGGCCGCCGACAAGCGCCGCATCTACGAGCTCAATGCACGCCGCGTCTATCCGCGGCTCGACCAGGCGCTGCGGGCGAGAGGCCTATGAGCAAGTTCCAGATGGACGCGGATTGGCTGCCGTTTCACCCGCAGCCGAGCAAGCCGACCTTCAAACTGCCGCCCGGCGCCGTCGATGCGCATTGCCACGTGTTCGGACCGGGTGACGTTTTTCCGTATGCGCCGGAACGCAAATACACGCCGTGCGACGCATCGAAAGAGCAGCTGTGGGCGCTGCGCGATTTTCTCGGCTTCGAGCGCAACGTCATCGTGCAGGCGACGTGTCACGGGGCCGACAATCGCGCGCTCGTCGACGCGCTGCAGGCCTCGAACGACCGGGCGCGCGGCGTCGCGACGGTCAAGGCCGACGTCAGCGACGCGGAGCTCAGGGCGCTCGATGCGGCGGGCGTGCGCGGAGTACGCTTCAATTTCGTGAAGCGGCTCGTCGATACGACACCGCGCGAGGTCCTGATGGCGATCGCCCGGCGCATCGCGCCACTCGGCTGGCACGTCGTCATCTACTTCGAGGCACAGGAGCTGCCCGAGCTGTACGACTTCTTCACCGCGCTGCCGACGATCGTCGTCGTCGATCACATGGGCCGGCCCGATGTGACGAAGCCGGTCGACGGCCCGGAGTTCGAGTTGTTCGTGAAGCTCATGCGCGAGCACGGCAACGTCTGGTCGAAGGTGAGTTGCCCGGAGCGCCTCTCGAAGCTCGGCCCGCCAGCGTACGAGGACGTCGTGCCGTTCGCGCGCCGGCTCGTCGAGACGTTCCCGGACCGCGTGCTGTTCGGCACTGACTGGCCGCATCCGAACATGAAGTCGCACATGCCGGACGACGGCCAGCTCGTGAATTACGCGGGCAAGGTAGCGACCACACCGGAACTACAGCGCAAGTTGCTCGTCGACAATCCGCTGCGGCTGTATTGGGAGAGATGAGACATGGCGCTCGACAAACCTTACGCAAACATCCCCGGCACGACGATTTTCGATGCCGACCAATCGCGGCTCGGCTACGCGCTGAACATGTTCGCGATGTCGCTCATGAAGGCCGCGAACCGCGAGCGCTTCAAGGCGAACGAGCGCGCGTACCTCGACGAATGGAAAATGACCGAGGAGCAGAAACAAGCCGTGCTCGCTCGTGATTACAACAAGATGATCGCGCTCGGCGGCAACATCTATTTTCTCGCGAAGATTTTCGCGACCGACGGCAAGAGCTTCCAGTACGCCGCGGCGCTCATGACGGGCATGTCACAGGAAGACTACGCGCAGATGATGCTCAACGGCGGACGGGCGCCGCAGAGCGGCCGCTCAGCGAACACCGATCGTCCCGCGAGCACGCCGGACGGCAAGCGTAGCGAGGAGAAGTCGAATGGCTAAGATCACCGCCGGCGTCGCGACGTCGCACGTGCCCGCGATCGGCGCGGCGCTCGACCTGAACAAGACCCAGGAGCCGTACTGGGCGCCGCTGTTCAAGGGCTACGAGTTCTCGAAGCAATGGATCGCGGCGCAGAAGCCGGATGTCGTCTTTCTCGTCTACAACGATCACGCGTCCGCGTTCAGTCTCGACATCATTCCGACGTTCGCGATCGGCTGCGCCGACGAATACACGCCCGCGGACGAGGGCTGGGGCCCGCGCCCGGTGCCGGTCGTGAAGGGACATCCGGAGCTCGCCTCGCACATCGCGCAGTCCGTGATCCAGAGCGATTTCGATCTGACGATCATCAATCGCATGGACGTCGATCATGGGCTCACCGTGCCGCTGTCGCTGATGTTCGGCCAGGTGCAGGCCTGGCCTTGCAGGGTGATTCCGTTTGCCGTGAACGTCGTGCAGTACCCGCCGCCCTCGGGCATGCGCTGCTACCAGCTCGGCAAGGCGATTCGCCGCGCGATCGATTCGTTCGACGAGGATCTGAACGTACAGATCTGGGGCACCGGCGGCATGAGTCATCAGCTGCAGGGGCCGCGCGCCGGGCTGATCAACAAGGAATTCGACCAGCGGTTTCTCGATCGGCTCGTGAACGAGCCCGACGAGCTCGCGAAGATGCCGCATCTCGATTACGTGCGCGAAGCGGGCTCGGAGGGCATCGAACTCGTGATGTGGTTGATCATGCGCGGCGCGCTCGACCCGCGGGTGCAACAGGTGCATCGGTTCTATCACGTGCCGGCGTCGAACACGGCGGTGGGCCATTTGATCCTGGAAAACGCGCGCTAACGCGCCCGGGCCACATTCGCGAGCACTACATTCATCTCCATTTGGACGCGTTATGAAAATCATCCTTGCAGGCGCCGGCGCCTTCGGCCAGAAACATCTGGATGCGATCAAGCAGATCGGCGGCATCGAAGTCGTGTCGCTCGTCGGGCGCGATCTCGAGGCCACGAAACAGACCGCGCAAAAGTACGGCGTGCGGCACGCGACGACCGACCTGGCCGACGCTCTCGCACAGCCGGGCGTCGCAGCGGCCATCCTCTGCACACCGACGCAGATTCACGCCGCGCAGGCCATTCAATGCATGCGGGCCGGCAAGCACGTGCAGGTCGAAATCCCGCTCGCGGACAGCTGGCAGGACGCGCAGGAAGTCGACCGGGTCCAGAAGGAGACGGGCTTGGTCTGCATGGTCGGACACACGCGTCGCTTCAACCCCTCGCATCAATGGCTGCACAAGCGCATCAAGGCGGGCGAGCTCGCCGTGTATCAAATGGACGTGCAGACGTATTTCTTCCGCCGCACGAACATCAACGCGCTCGGCCAACCGCGCTCGTGGACGGACCATCTGCTGTGGCATCACGCCGCGCACACCGTCGATCTGTTCCAGTATCAAACCGGCGATGAGATCACGGTCGCGAACGCCATCCAGGGCCCGAAACATCCGCAGCTCGGCATCGCGATGGACATGTCGATTCAATTGAAGACACGGGGCGGCGCGATTTGCACGCTGTCGCTGTCGTTCAACAACGACGGCCCGCTCGGCACGTTCTTCCGCTACATCTGCGACAACGGCACGTACATCGCACGCTATGACGACCTCGTCGATGGCAAGGAGAACAAGATCGACGTCTCGAAGGTGGACGTGTCGATGAACGGCATCGAGCTGCAGGATCGCGAGTTCTTCGCCGCGATTCGCGAGGGCCGCGAACCGAATGCGAGCGTCGCGAAAGTGCTGCCCTGCTATCGGACGCTGCACACGCTCGCGCAGTCGCTCGGCGAGTAACGGCGCTGACCTGATGAAGACCCGACGCATCGGACCGTTCGAAGTCGCCGAGATCGGACTCGGCTGCATGAATCTGAGCCACGCCTATGGGGCGCCGCCGCCCGCCGACGAGGCACGCAACGTGCTGCTTCGCGCGCTCGACCTCGGCATCACCCACTTCGACACGGCCGCGCTCTACGGCTTCGGAGCGAACGAGTCGCTCGTCGGCGCAACGCTCGCGCCGCATCGCCGCCGCTTCATGCTCGCGAGCAAGTGCGGCATGACCGGCGTGAACGGCCAGCGCGTGATCGACGGCAGGCCGGAAACGCTGCTGCGCACGTGCGACGAATCCTTGCGACGCTTGCAGACGGATGTCATCGATCTGTACTACCTGCATCGTTGGGACAAGAAGGTGCCGATCGAGGACAGCGTCGGCGCGCTTGGGCAACTGGTGAAGGCGGGCAAGATTCGCGCGATCGGCCTGTCGGAAGTGTCCGCGGCCACACTGCGCAAGGCGCACGCCGTGCACCCGATCACGGCGGTACAGAACGAGTATTCGCTCTGGTCACGCAATCCGGAGATCGCGCTGCTCGACGCGTGCGACGAGCTTGGCGTCGCGTTCGTCGCCTTCTCGCCGCTTGGACGCGGGTTTCTCGCGGGCGCCGTGACCGATCCCGCCACACTGTACGAGAAGGACATCCGGCGCGGCATGCCGCGGTTTCAGGAACCGCACTTCTCGCGCAACCAGGAGCTGCTCGCGTCGCTGCGCCAGCTGGGCGCCGACATCGGCGCGACGCCCGCGCAGCTCGCAATCGCGTGGCTGCTGAACAAGCGCCCGTCGATCGTGCCGATCGTCGGCACGACGAGCATCGCGCACCTGCAGGAAGATCGTCAGGCGAGCGGGATCGCGAAGAGCCAACACATCCTGGCTACGCTGGATCGCCTCATCAATGAGCGTACGGTCGCAGGCGCGCGCTATCCCGCTGCCACTCAGGCCGAAATCGACACCGAGGAATTCCCTGCGGCCTCATGACGCTCACTCGTCGGCCGCGGTCAGCATCTTCTCGTGACCGGATTTGATTTCGGCTGCCGTCAGGAAACCGTCTTTATCCGCATCCATCGTGGCGAACATTTTCGCCGACGCCGTTGCATGCTCCTGCGCGGTCAGAACACCATCGCCGTCTGCATCGACCTTCCTGATCTTTTCCGTGGAGGACAGCTCACGTGACACCGGACCGCTGTGTCCGGCGTGTCCGGCGTGTCCGCCATGCGTGCCGTGGCTGGGATCCTGCGCCTTCAACGGCTTCTGGGCAGCATCCATTTCCACGGACGTCACGCGGTTGTCCTGATTGCCATCCATGCCTTGAAACATTTGCGCGGCCCCGGCCGCATGCTCGGCCGCCGAAATCTTGCCGTCGCCGTTCGCGTCCATCAGACGCATTTCGGCTGCGACCGCGCGCATCCGGTCCGCATCGGAATCCTGCTTCGCTTGCTCCGCGTGAGCTACGCCAGCCGCCGCTGCCGTGGCCAATCCAATCGCCAGTGCCATGCCGATCGATGCCTTCATGACGTCGTCTCCTATTGCTCAAGGACGCATGAAATTCAAACGATTGCGCAGAACCCGAGTTCCTGCGCGGCCCGCTCAGCGCGACTCGAACAACCGATCGGCGACGAAGGGATTCGTCTTTCGTTCCGCCCCGAACGTCGACGTGGGGCCATGCCCTGGAATGAATGTGACGTCATCGCCGAGCGGAAACAGCCGTGTGCGAATCGATCGAATGAGCGTGGCCTGATCGCCGCGCGGAAAGTCCGAGCGCCCGATCGAACCCGCGAACAACACATCACCGACCCACGCAACGCGCGCGCCCCGGTGAAAGAACACGACATGGCCGGGCGTGTGACCTGGACAGTGCAACACCTCCAGCGTTTCGCCGCCGATCGTCACCGCGTCGTCGTGCTGCAACCAACGATCGGGCGTGAAGACCGCAGCCGGCGGAAACCCGTAACGGCGCGTCGCCTCGGGCAGCCCGTCGATCCAGAACTGGTCGTCCTCGTGCGGACCTTCGATGGGAACGCGCCTCGACTTCGCCAATTCCGCGGTGCCCGCGGCGTGATCGAGATGCGCATGCGTGAGCAGGATCTTTTCGAGCGTCAGTCCGTGCTCATCCAGTTTCGCGAGCACGCGATCGAGATCGCCGCCGGGATCGACGATCGCGGCGCGACGATTGCCTTCATTCCAGACGATCGAACAGTTCTGCTGGAAGGCAGTGACAGGAATGATGAGGACACGCATGAACGATGAAACAGTGGTGAGATCGACCCCGACGGAATTTACACGACTGCGCATCGAACCTCGAATCGCTTCGCGCCGCGCAGTGGCCACCGCCGCGATGATGCGAGAGACTGCGCGCCTCACGGTTTCGAGGACTGCTTCATGCAGCGCTTACTTGCATCGCTCGTTCTGGTGTTTTCCTTCACCGCATCCGCGGCGCAGCCCGATTGGATTGCCGCAAGCAATCGGCACGCGCAGGTCTTGCTCGACATCTACTCGCGCTACGTGCCGGAGGATGCGGCCTCGCTCGGCGTCGAGGGCTATGACGAGCAGATCGTCGATCTGAAGCCGGGCTTCGCCGAACGCCTGGAAGCGGATCTCGAAGCCGCCGCGAAGCAGCTCGAAGGCGCCCGCGCCGCCGCCACCGACGCGCGCCTGCAGCAGGATCTCGACATTCTCATCGGCGCCGCTCGCGATCAGCGCGCGACCTCGCAGATCAATCGCAAGTATTTGCTGCCGTTCATCGATCTGCCGCAGTCGATCTTCTCGGGGTTCCAGAATCTCATCGACGAGCGCGTTCCCAAGGAGCGCTGGCAGGCCGCGACCGTTCGCCTGCGGCGCTACGTCGGCAACGAGAAGGGCTATGAGCCCATCACCCAGCTCGCGCGCCAGCGTTACGAGGAGGCCGCGAAAAATCCGGCGTTGCTCGGACCCTGGGTCGTCGAAGCCCAGCAGTATCTGGACAATCAGACTCGCTACATGGACGGCATCGAAGCGCTGCTGAAGAAGAGCGGCCTCAAGGGCTGGCAGAAGGACATGCGAACCCTGCGCCGCCAGGTCGAGGACTACGGCGACTGGATTCGTTCGACGGTCATTCCGAATGCGCGTCAGACGAGCCAGCTGCCCGCCGAGGTGTATGCGAACAATCTCAAGCAGTTCGGCGTGCACATGGATCCGCACGAGCTGATCGATCGCGCATCGGCGAGCTTCGTCGCGACGCGCAGCGAAGCGAACAGCCTCGCGCGGCTGGTCGCGGCGCAGCACGGCTGGCAGGCGAACGACTATCGCGATGTGATTCGCGAGCTCAAGAAGCAACGCATCCCGCAGGACCAGCTGCTGCCCTTCTATCAGGAGCGGCTTACGCGTATCGAGGACATCGTGCGTCGCGAGCGGATCGTGACGCTGCCCGAACGCCCCGCGGTAATTCGCCTGGCAACCGAGGCGGAATCCGCGGCGCAGCCCGCGCCGCACGTCGATCCGCCGCGACTCATCGGCAACAACGGCGAGCCCGCCGAATTCGTACTGCCGACGAAGAACCCGAACGCAACGCCGGGCGCGGAGATGGACGACTTCACATACGACGCGGTGTCCTGGGCCTTGACCGCGCATGAGGCCCGCCCCGGCCACGAGCTGCAGTTTGCCAAGATGCTCGAACGCGGCGTCTCCACCGCGCGCGTCGTGTTCGCGTTCAACAGCGCGAACGTCGAAGGCTGGGGCCTCTACGCGGAGGCGCAGATGAAAGAGCATCTGCCGCTCGAGGCGCAGCTCCCATTCCTGCAATTTCGCATGATGCGCGAGGCCCGTGCGTTCCTCGACCCGATGCTGAATCTAGGCATGATCGAGCCCGAGGAGGCGCTGCGCTTCCTGCAGGAGGAAGTGCTGTTGTCCGAGCCGATGGCGAAGCAGGAGATCGACCGCTACACGTTCAACGCGCCCGGCCAGGCGACCGCCTACTACTACGGTTACTCGAAATTGAACTCGCTGCGCGCGCGGACCGAGCTTGCGTTGGCGAAGAAGTTCGACCCGCTCGCGTATCACGACTTCATCATCGGCCAGGGACTGCTGCCGTTCGATCTGCTCGAGAAGGCGGTGATGCAGGAGTTCGTGCCGGCGTCGCGCGCGCGGAGTCAATGAGAACCGCGCGGGCCTGGCGCGGCGCGGCTCGAAGTTGCCAGCGGGCCGGCCGTGCCCGCGCACGCGTGCTCGAATGACAAGCCGCAGAACCGCGCCGAGATCCAAGCGCCGATCGTCGCGAGCGCCACGGGCGACATCGTCTCCTCGATGCTCGCGTATTCGCTCGGACTGCCTGCTTGCGCCGTCTGAAAACCGTGATTGAGGCCATCGAGCACGCGAACTTCGGCACCTGGATTGCCGGCCAGCGCTGCGCGCAGTGCCGGCAGATTCTGCTCCGGCGTCACTTGCACGTCCTTCGAGCCGAGCAGCGCGAGCACCGGCATTCGAATCGAACGCAACGCCGGGCGCGGATCGAAGGCGATGTAGAACCGGTACCACGCGGAAGTCAGCGCCGACAACGCGCCTGGTTGCGGCGACGGCAAGCCCCGTCGCTCGACCGTTTCGAGCACGGCGGCTTTGACGCTCTCGGGATCGGAGGCCGACATGGCCGCGTCCAGTATCGACCGCTGATCGCGCGCGCGGACCGCCGCCTCGTCTTGCGTCGCGCCTGAGGCGAGCGCGATCGCGCGAGTCTGCTCGACGATCAGGTCGCGGCCGGGTACGCCGGGGCCCGCGAGAAACACGAGGCATGCAATCCGCGGATCTCGTTGTGCGACGAGCGTCGCGATCAACGCGCCTTCACTGTGGCCGAGCAGCCCGACCGCCTGCGGATCGATGTCGGGCTGCGAGCGCAGAAACGCGACGCCAGCCTCGACGTCGGTGGCGTAATCCTCGGTCGTGTCGTTGCGAGTCGCACCCGACGAGCCGCCGACGCCGCGATCGTCGACACGCAGCACCGCGATCCCGCGTCGCGTGAGATAGTCGGCGAGCACCAGGAACGGCTTGTGCCCGAAGACGGTCTCGTCGCGATCCTGCGGGCCTGATCCCGAAATCAGCAGCACGGCGGGGAACGGTCCCTTGCCCTTGGGCTTCGTCAGCGTGCCCGCGAGATGGACGCCTGGGTGGCGTGGATTCGTGTACGCGATGTCGTCGGAGCGATAGGGGAACGGGGCGGCTGGTGTTTGCGAACGACGCGCGGGCCGGATCGCGTCGGCGTCGAGACGAGCCGGTGTCAGATGGTTCGCGGGGTCCACGATCGAAGCGGAGGCCGCGCATCCGAGCAGCGTCGCTCCGACGAACACCGCACGTAGCAGATTCAGCGGCATTGCCGATACTCAGCGCGCGCCATGAGCACCTCCACGAGACTGGAATGAAGACGGCCACGATGACCGATACTTCATAACGGGCTCGGCGGCCTTCGGTGCCCAAGGCGAAGCCGGAAATCTCGCCTGGAAAATGGCCGTGAAATCTCGCGATGAGTTCTCGTGCGCTGCGCCTGTGCGCCGCGTGTAGTCGCTATTCCCTCAGCTGCGAAGCGAGGGAGCGCTCGGAAGAGCGCTCCCTCATGCGATCAAGGGCGCGCCCGATCCGGACGGCGGTAGTCGCAGACCCCTTCGGGGAAGATTTTCTGAAGTTGCTCGATCTGCGCCGACGTCGGCGACCACGGCAGATAGTCGCCGTCGGCGACCGCGCGCTGCACGGACTTGAGCGCGCATTTGTAGATGCCGCCTTCGATCGGCGCGCCCGCGACGATGCGCGACGTAGCATGGATCGGGAAGCGCAGCGTGCACGGGCCCGCGGGCTTCTCGTCGATGATGCCGTTCCACGCGTCATCACCCGCGTAGATCAGCTTGCCCTGCACGTCGAAGCAGCTGTCCACCGCGCGCGCCGGGCGATTCTTGCGCACGCTCTTGTGCGGATTCGCTTGGATGTTGCGCATCCATTCATCCATGACCGCGAGCGCTTCCATCGACTGGCTCGCCTTCGGCACGCCCGGCATCGTGTCCGTGAACCAGATCACGAGCAGATCGGAGTTGCCCATGCGCTGCCGCACGCGCTCGCGCACCGCGAAGCTCTGATGCACGTTGTGCATGTCGAGCTCGCGTTCCATGTACTGGCGGTGATCGATCGTCGGCCGGTCGAGCTTGCCGTTGAACACCATGCCAGACGTGTACGCCGCGCGCATCGCCGCGAGGTCGCCGCGCGTTCGCGGCGCGGGCTCGTTCGGATTCGTGCTCAAGTTCATGTTGCGCCGGCTCCAGGGATCGAAATAGCCCGGCTCGGACAGCGCCTTGCTGATCTCGCTCTGCGACGTGCCGAAGAACGGGAATCCCTCCTGCACCATTTCGCTCGGCTGCTTCCAGCCGCCGATGTTCCAGTTGAGATGCAGGAACTCGTTGAACGTGAGATTGCCCTCCTGCAACGAGCGCAGCCCGTACTGCACGCCGACGTTGTCCCAGGTCGGACGCGCGGCGCCCGTCGAGTCCACGCCGTAGATGTTGCGCAGGTCATCCCAGTGCGTCCAACGAATCGCGGCGATGGCCGACTGCGGCTCGTAGTTCTGTTGATTCGGTGCGTTGCCGTACCACGGATTCATCGCGAGCGGCGACAGACCGCGCCAGGCCGGCACACATTCCGTCGTGCCGAGCGCGGTGCTGTAACCGAGCGCGGCCTTCAGCTGCGCGAGCGGATCGTTCACCTTGTCGAAGCCTTCCTCCGCATTGAAGCCGACGAGCCAGCTGCGGTTCTTGGTCGTGCGCCACTTCGGATTCGCGCGATCGGTCGCGTCCATGTAGTGCTCGAGCAGCTCGCAATCGCCGACATGGATCGTCTGCGTGACCATATCCGGGTACGACTGCACCGGCAGCAATGCATCGAGCACGCCTGGCAGGTTCTGCCCGATGATGTACTGCTGAATCGCGCCGCCCGATCCGCCGAGACCGACGGTGTACGTCGGCGCGCCGTAGCGTTCGATGAAGCGCTCCTTCGTCATCATGGCCGTCTCGCCGGCGACCTGCAGGTTGTAGTGCGTGCCGGTGTTGTTGCCGCTCGAATGCACGATCGCGTAGCCGAGCTTCAGGATGTCGGGATTGAGCGAGCCGCTGTGCACCGTCCCTTGCGAGTGCCCGATCGCGACGCCGCCCTGGAACCAGTACAGCAGCTTGCGATTCCACAAGCTCGTGTTCGGGGCCGCGGGGTTGTCACCCGCCGGCGCGAGCATCGCCATGCTGTACAGGAAGCGATTGATCGTGCCGACCTCGCGCCGAACGATGAAGTCGACCGAGCGCCCGTCGGGGAGCGTCACGGTTGACATGTCCGCGGGCCGCGCGCCGGCCGGCAACGCCTTCCATTCATTGCCCGTCGAGCGATACAGGTAGCTCACGACGGTCTCGATCGAACAATCGCGGCTGTAACCGATGACGTTGCCGGCGCTGTCGAACACTTTCGTGCCCGGAGGCAGCACGCTCTCGACGATCGGCTGGCGCGCGATGCCGCTTTGAGTCGTCGTGCAGACGAATGGATGCTGCTGCGGGCCGGACAACATCGGACCGGTCAGCGGATAGTTCGTGATCTCCAAGGCCGCGCGCTGCGCGCCCTTCTTGACGTAGACCTCGAGCACGTTGCGGCCGACCTTGAAGCCGCTGACGACGCCTTCGAGTTCATGCCCCTTGCCGCGCAGCGCGACATCGATGGCGCGACCGTTCAAGAACCATTGCAGCTTGTCGTGGAGCCCGGGGGCCGCGGTCACCTGGATGCGTGCGTCGCCGCCGGAAACGTAGCGCGCGGGACTCGACAGGATCCGCAGGTCGAGACCGCCGCCCTTGTCGTGATCGTGGTCGTGATCGTGACGGTGGTGATCGTGATGATGATGGTCGTGCCCGTGGCGATCGTCGCCATGATGCTCGTGGCCGCGGTGGTCGTCGCGATGGTGGTCATCGGCGCGGTCGTTCGCGTGTGCCGCGCCTGCGAGCGCGACCGCGCCGATCACCGAGAACATCCAAGCCAACATGGACCGGTGTGAACCAAAACGAGCGTCACTGCGCTCTCGACGATCGCTCATGCCCAATCCCCCTTGTTATCTCCCGCTGCGGCGGGTTCGTATTAGTGACGCGCCTCGCCGGACGACGGTGCGCGCGTGCAGCATGGATACTCTCGTTCCTGAGCATTTGCAACGCAGCTCAGGCGCATCTTCACGTATACATTTCGCGCGTGCACGAGAGGGTTGCTCGCTTGGAAAGCCCACGCGCGGCCGATCGACACGACTCCCGCGTCATCGATATCGAGCGCGTTGCTTGGTCCACGGCTCAGGCGCAGCACCACGTCGTCGGCGCGGCAACGTCGCCGCTGAGCGCGCTTCAGCTCGGGTCGTATGCGATGAAGACGTCTTCCGTCGCGGGCCGGGCCATCACCAGCACCGCCGGGTCTCGCGCCGACTCCAAGATGACATATTGCAAGTCCCGGCTATGGGGCGCGAACCACGGCGTCTGCGTGCCCGGGACGAAGGACCGCCGCGTTGCCGCGGCCAGATCGGGCCAGCGCTCGTACACGAACTCGCGCGCACGCGGCCCGCTGAGCTGCAGGCGCCACATCGCGTCGCCGGGGAAGCGGCCGCGCTCGAATCGATAGCCGTTCACCGCCACGACACCGCTCGGCGGCGTTTCCATCGCGAAGGCCGCCTGAAAGACGAGCGCGGGGTTCGATTCCGTCTTGGCGGCGCAGCCGCACAGCAGGAACACGGACGTCAACAAAACGGCCAATCTCATCGCTCACCTCGGATCGATATGACACACGAGCTGCCGCGGCAGCCCGCGTCATAGTAGCGCCGCGCCGGGCGCTCAGTGCACGTACGTGGCCGTGCACTCCCGCACTGCCAGGCCCTCCTGCGCGCGACGATCGGGCAGCGCCGGCCGCAAGCGCATCGAATCGAGCGCGTCGATGGATCGCCTCACGAGATCGCGCGCCAGCGCAACCAGCGTGTGATAGTCCGGGCCGTGCGCGGCGTCACCGTCGTGGTCGTTCAGCGCGATGACGATGCAGTGCAGGAGCGCCTCGGCCGTCATCAAGCGGCTGCGCTCATCCTCGATCGCATCCTGGATCTCGTCGCACGTCGCGGCCGTCGCGGACGCAATCCGATCGTCGCTCACGTCCGCCGTCGTGCTGGACGAACGCGACGCCCGGGCGCGCGAGGCGGCTGGTTTCTGGGGCATGGCTGCTCTCCTTCGAAGCGGCGGGAGCCGCGAACTCATGAGCCTGGTTTTATATACAGCCTAGATTCTCGCCGCGGCGCGCTCCATACGAGAATGTGCGGTGTTTGCGGCGTTTCTCGGCGTATTCTTCACGCGGATTTTGTTGCCGGCCATGTCGATCTTGGGCCTGTCGATTCGTCGATGCGGTGGCGGGACGAACGTCGCGAATGGGTCGCGGCGATCCCGCCGCTCTTGGAGACAATCAATATGCGTGTGATCGCGTTCGTGAAATCCGACATGTCAGTGCCCCCCACCCAGGAATTGCACGAGGCGATCCGCAAGCTCGGCGACCGGGAAATGAAGGCCGGCCGGCTCCTCGACACCGGCGGACTCGCGCCCCCGGATCAAGGCGCGCAAGTGCGCCTGCAGAACGGCAAGGTGAGCGTGCTCGACGGTCTGTTCGCGGAGTCCAAGGAGGTCATCGGCGGCTATGCCATGTTCGAATTGCGCAACATGGATGAAGCCGTCGCGCTCGCGGTCGAGCTCCTGAATCTGCACAAGGGCCTGTGCCCCGGCTGGGGAGGCAGCGTTGAACTCCGCCCCCTCGCAGGCCCTTGAGGATCTGCACCGCGCGATCGTCGCGGCCTGGCGTATCGAGCAGCCGAGGCTCATCACGAGCCTCGCGCGAATGGTGCGCAATGTCCCGCTCGCCGAGGATTTGACGCAGGAGACGCTGCTCGCCGCGATGGAGGCGTGGCCGGCAGCGGGCATCCCCGATCATCCCGGCGCGTGGTTGATGGCGACCGCGAAGCGCCGCGCGATCGATGCCTTGCGGCGCGAGAAAATGCTCGGCCGCAAGCACGCGACGCTCGCGCAAGACTTGGACGCGGAGCAACGGATCGCGCCGGATTATGCCGCGGCTCTCGACGACGCCTTTGGCGACGAGCAATTGCGGCTGATCTTCACCGCCTGTCATCCGCTCTTGTCTCGCGAAGCACGCGTGGCGCTGACGCTCAAGATGCTGTGCGGACTCACGACGCAGGAGATCGCGCGCGCGTTCCTGGTGGCCGAGTCGACGATCGCGCAACGCATCGTCCGGGCGAAGCGCACGCTCGCGAACTCCGGGCTGACGTACGAAACGCCGCGGGGCGAGGCGATCGCCGAGCGCATGAGCTCCGTTCTCGAAGTGATCTACGTGATCTTCAACGAGGGCTACGCGGCGGCGAGCGGCGACGATTGGATGCGGCCGCAGCTCTGCGAGGATGCGTTGCGTCTCGGACGCATCCTCATTTCGATCGCGCCGAACGCAGCGGAAGCGCACGGCCTGACGAGCCTGATGGAGCTCAATGCATCACGCCAGGCGGCGCGCACGGATGACTCGGGTGAGCCCATCCTGCTGCTCGAGCAGAACCGCGCCTTGTGGGATCGCGCGCAAATCCGCCGCGGCCTTCGAGCGCTCGAGCGCGCTCGAGCGCTGGGTGGCGCCGACGGGTTCTACGCGCTGCAAGCAGCGATCGCCGCATGTCACGCGCGGGCGGCGACGGCCGCCGCCACCGATTGGGCGATGATCGCGGCGCTGTACGCGCGGCTCGCCATCGTCGCTCCGTCACCCGTGATCGAGCTCAATCGCGCGATCGCGGTCGCCATGACGGCGGGCCCGCAAGCAGGGCTCGCGATCGTCGACGCCATGAAGGACGATCCCGCGATCGCCCGCTATCACCTCGTGCCGAGCGTCCGCGGCGATCTGCTGCGCAGGCTCGGCCGGCACTCGGAAGCGCAGCGCGAGTTCGAGCGTGCCGCGGCGCTCGCGACGAATCGGCGCGAGCGCGACCTGCTCTTGAGGCGCGCGGCGGAGGCTGAGCGCGCGACGACTTCCTGACGGGCCGGGCGGCGCCGAGCCTTCGCGGCGCCGCTGATACGAACTACGAGCCCGCGTTCGGCGACAACGCGTCGTACACGAGCTTCACCGACTCGGCGCGGAAATTCACCGCGTCCGGGCCCGCGCCACCACGGCGCTGAATCATGCCGACGTAGAACAGGTCGTTCGTCGGATCGACCCAGAACCACGTGCCCGCGATGCCGAACCACGCGTACGAGCCCTTGCCTTGCGGCGTCTTCGCTTGTACCGGGTCGTAGATCACGGAGAAATCCAAGCCGAAGCCCGAGCCCGAATTGCCGCTCGTCGCGGCGTTGCCGTCGAAGCCGACGCGCAGATCGCCGATGTGGTTCTGGGTCATCAGCTCGACCGTTTCCGGCTGCAGGATCCTGGCGCCGTCGAGCGTGCCCTTGTTCAGCAGCATCTGCGCGAAGCGCGCGTAATCGTGGATCGAGGAAACGAGACCGCCGCCGCCGGACTCCACGTGATCGGCCTTGAAGAAATCGCGCCCCGGCGGATCGGGCAGCGGCACGAGCTTGCCCGCGTTGCGGTCCCAGGCATAGACGGTCGCGACGCGCGCCTGCTCGGAAGGCGGCACGAAGAACGTCGTATCGCTCATGTGCAACGGCGCGAAGATGTTCGCCTGCAAGTACTCGCCGAACTTCCTGCCCGACAGCCGCTCGACGATCGCGCCTTGCAGATCGACGGCGATCGAGTACGACCAACGCTCGCCGGGTTGCGCAAGCAGCGGCAGCGTCGCGACCGTATCGACCATTGCCTGCAGGTCCGGCTTGCCGAGCGGATTCGCCTTCGCGAACAGCTGATCGACCGGATGGAGCTGCGACAGGCCGTAACCGAAACCGGCCGTATGCGTCATCAACTCGCGCATCGTCGGCGGACGGCGGAGCGGCGCGAGGCCCGCGTCCTTGCTCTTCATCACCTTCAGGTTCGCGAATTCGGGCAGGAACTTCGTGATCGGGTCGTCGAGCTTCCACAAGCCCTTTTCGTAGAGCTGCATCATCGCGACACCCGTCACCGGCTTCGTCATCGAATAGATGCGGAACAGCGACTTCTCGGTCATCGGCACGCCCGACTCGAACGACTGCACGCCATGGGCCGTGAATTGCGCGACCTGTCCATGCCGCGCGAGCAGCGTCACGATGCCGGACACCTCGCGCTTGTCGACCGCCTCTTTCATTCGGGCGTCGAGCCTGGCGAGACCCGCGGCGCTGAAGCCGGTGTTCGCGGGCGCGACGTCGGCGCGAGTCGGCCATGCACCGTTGCTGGCCGACGGCGCCGTGCTCGTGTTCGCACAGGCGGCGACGAGCGCGGTCGTCATGACGAGCAGCAGTTGCTTCGAACGAGCCGCAGCGAGGCGGCGGCGCAGTACTTCGATCATCGTGACACCCTTTGACGAATCGGCCATGCGGTGGGTGGGCGAGTATGGCGCAGGGTCACGATGCGCTCGGTGCCAGACGCTGCAAATTCACACACATTTGCACTGCGCGGGCGCTGAGGTCGCCGCAGCGCCGACGGAATTCCGTCAGATGATTCGAAGCGTGCGCGTCAGTCTGGCGCGGTCGTTCCGACGCGCTCGCCCGCGCGGGGCTCGGGCCGGCGCACGAAACCGAACAACGCCGGCAGCTCGTCGCTATCGATACGAACGACGGGCAGCCGGCGGCGCCCCAACGTGAGCACGACAGCGGTTTCCGTTTGCGATGGCAGCTCGAGCAACTCGGCAATGAATGCTTCGTCGAGCGGCTCGCCGCGGCTGCTCAGCCGATCGAGGATCCAATCGAGATCGTCACCGGGAATTTCCGCGAGTCCGTGCTCGGTCGACAACGACAGCGTGCCGGCGGCATCGAGGATCGCCTGCGCCGGCCGCTCGACGACGAGGCCGTTGTGCGTGAGGAAGCGGTCGCCGTCGCGTCTCAACACGAACGGCGCGTACTCCAATTCGATGTAGCCGCGCTGCGGCCCGTTCTGGAAATACCAACGGCCATGCTCGTCGACGCCGTAGTTCGCGTTCATCGTCGCAATGATGCGCGCATGGGTGACTGGCTCGCCTTTGATCAGCCAGCGGCCGCGCCGATCGAGCGACAGCCAGCCGAACAGCGCGGGCACGTTCGGCCAGCGCTCCATGGATTTCAGGACCCAGGGTTGCATGCGGCCCGATCACCTCTCCTTGCGAAATTCCAAACCGGCCCGCGAGTCCTCGGTGCCGTTGAGCACTTCGAGACCCAGGCTGCGCGACAGCTTGTAGCGCAGCGTGATCACCTCGCCCGGCTCGAACAAGCCGACGCCGTAGCTCAAGTACAGCCGCGGCGAAAGATATTGACCGATCGTGAGCGCCGCGCCGCCGATCGCCTCGTCGTCCTTCACGCCGAGCTCATCGACGCCCAGCCGCTTGCCGATGCCCTTGGCGAGCAATCCGCCCGCTGCCGCGCCGAGCGAACGCGCGGCCGATTGCAGCATGTCGCCCTCGCCTTCGCCCTGCCCCACGTCGCTGAGCGGCTTCCCGGTGACGAGATAGGCGAGCGCATCGGATTGCCCCATCGGAGGCTCTGAGAATACGGTGAGCTGCGGGTTGCGCGCGGAGCCCGAGACGTTCAAGCCCGCGACCACGTCCACTTGATCGCCGGTACCGACCGAGCGCACGGCCACGATGTTCAAGCGCGGGTTGTCGAGCGGCGTGCCGGCGAACAAGAGGCGGCCTTGCCGAATCGTCAGGTCCTGGCCGTATGCCTTGTACGTGCCTTCCACGCGCACTTCGCCCGACCCCGTCGTAACCGTTCCGGGCCGTTCCTGGACATCGACCTGCCCCGCGACGCGCGCGTCCAGGCCGAAGCCGACGATCGTGACCTTGTCGCCGAGCGTCACCTTGATATCCGCCGACAACGGCGTCGATTGCAGCGTTTCTTCATCCTGGCCCTGCGCATCGACGATGACGACATCCGACGAGATGCCCTGCGTGCTCTCCTTGCGCGGCAGCTTCTGGATGTCGATCGCCGCGGTCGGAATGTGCACGGAGCCGATGAGCGACATGCGCTTGGGCAGACGCTTGAACTGCAGGTTCGGATCGATGAGTACGTTCGCGCTCGGGATGTTCGCCGCCTGGAACTGCGTGCCCGCGACGCGCATGTCGATCGTGCCCGCGGCCGTCGCATCGCCCTCGAACGCAAGCCGGCCCGGCCCCGACTTGATGCCGCCAGTGATCTGGAAACGATCGGCGGCCGTCGGCGTCACGCTCACGCTGCCTTCGCGCAGCTCGAGCCCGACGAGCGGCACGTCCAAGCCGAGGCCGCTGATGCGCACTTCGCCGCCGAGCTGCGGTTGATCGAGCGTGCCGCGCACGTTGCCGTTCAGATCCAGGCGCCCTTGCACGTTCGCGAGCTGCGGCGCGAACACTTCGATGACACGCAAGCTCGGCAAGCTCGCCGACACTTCGCCGTCGACGTTCGTCACGGGCTCCGCAAGCCCCCGCAACGCGGCTTGCCCGCGCAGCGTGCCCGTGTCGTTCAGGCGCGCGGCGAGCCGCGCGGTGGCGTTCGCGCCGTCGAGCTCCGCCGTCAGATCGAAATCCGCATAGGTGAGCAGCACGTCCTGCGCGGCGCCCATGGCTTCGCCGCCTTCGACGTGCCGCGTGATCGTGCCGCTCGCCGAGCGCAGTCCCGCGCGGCCCGTGAAAACACCCTCCGCGGTGCTCTCGAGAGTGCCGTCGCCCTCGATCATGCCCGCCAGTTTCACTGGCATGTCCGCCGGCATGAACGTGTTCGCGAGGCCGAGCGGCACGTTCTGCAAGCTGTAGACCGCATGCATTACACCGTTCGCCGCGCGATCACCTTCCAGGCACAAGCGAATGTCGCGATCGGTGAAGCAAGCCTGCGACATCTTCATCAGGTCCGGCGAGTAAGCGAGCTGCACGGGTTGCTGCAACGCAAGCCGCGCCGCGTCCTCCACATCGAGCACCAGCCGCTCGATCGTCCCCGACCATGCGGCGCCTTCGAGCGAGCCCGTCACGAAGAACGAGGTCGCGAGCGGCGCACCGGTCGCCGCGAAGTCGACCGTGTGACGTTGCATGTCGCCGTCGATCCGTGTGCGCACCGTCGCGAACTCGAGCCCGCTCGCGCGCAGCTGCGTTGCATCGAGCGTCGCCTCGCCGGACGGCGCCTTCGGCCGCTCGATCTCCCAGCGCAACGCGAGTGAATCGGCTTGCAGCGTCGTGCCGAGGCGCAAGGCGTTCCCGTTCAATTGTCCGGCGACATCGAGATCGGGCCAGCGGCCCCGCGCCGTGATGCGCCCGTGCAGTTCGCCGGCGCCGTTCGGGACCCAGTCGTTCACCGCGGGCACCTCGATGGTCGCGACCGCGTCCATCGTCTCGCCGCTCGCTCCGGCGAGTCGAACGCGGCTCTTGCCCGACGTGAGATCCAGGTCGCCGGAGATCACCATGCCCGGCGCGAGCGCGAGATCCACTCGCCCGCCGAGCTCGCGATTGCGCAGTCGGCCGCGCAGATTCGTCATCTTGAGCGTGCCTTGCGGCTGGCCCTCCGGCATCGTGCCCTCGGTGGCGAGGTCGAAGTTCAAGCTGCCGGGCCATGCGACGGCGAACGCACCCGGATCGAAACGCCGGGCCTGCGCGCGGAACGACCAACCAACGGTCGGCTGCAGCTCGACCGCGCCATGCAGCGCGAAACGCCCGGTCGTCTGCACGATGTCGAGCTGCTCGACCTGCACCCGCTGCGGCGTGCCCTGCACCTTCAGCGCCAGATTCGCGATGCGCTCCGCGGGACCGATACCCATCGTGCCGGCCGCGCGATAGCTGTCCGCGCTGCCTTCGACATCGAGATTGCCGCGCGTGAACAGCTCCTGACCCGCGAGCGTCGCCGGCACGACCACTTCCGACCACGTGACGTTCATGATCGCCGCGACCGGCGTTTGCGCGGTCTGCACCGTGCCCTTCGCGGCGATGTTGCCGCCGCCGAGACGAAAGAGCGTGTCCAGATCGAGCGCTTCCGCCTGCCGCACGAAATGCGCGCGCTCGATGTGAATCTGTTCTTGATTCACTTCGAGCACGCCTGTGATCGCGCCTTCCTGCAGGGTGCCGGTTCCGCTCAGCCTGGCCGCGAGACTTTGCAGCGATGAGTCCGGCAGCAACTCCTCGCGCGGATCGAACGTCGGCGCATCGAGCGTGAACGCCCACGGCATGTGCTCGAGCTGCTTGAGCTCGGCGGTGAGCTTCGCGTCGAGCGGCGCCGTCAGATTCACGAGCAGATTCGTGACGGCCTCGCGCCCGTTCGCCTCGAGCGAGCCCGCGAACTCGCGCTCGCCGACGGTCCAGCGGAAGCGGCCGCGGCCTTCGCCTTCGTAGTAGCGCGCATGTCGCACGTCCGCCTGGAAATGAAGCTCGCCTTGCGGCGATCGCACGTCGAGCTGACGCACCGCGATCGCGGCCCCGATCCACTGTCCGGCGAAGGCCGCCGCGTCGATCGCGACCAGCTCCTGCTCGTCGCTCACGATATGCGCGTCGCGCAACACGAAGCGATCGACGATCACGTCGAGCGGCGCTTCGAGGGTGAACGGCTGTTTCGGCTCCGGCGGCGGGCGCTCGGCAGGCTCGCTCATGCGCACGTCGAGGCCGCGCAGCTCGGCGCTCACCACGTGTACCGTCATGCTGAACAAATCTCGCAGCGCCACGTCCACGTTGGCGTGCGCGAGGCTGATGTCGAGGCCGCTCTTTTGATCGCGATACACGAAATTCGTGAGCGTCAGCGGCCCCGCGAGCGTGCCGTCGACGCGCTCCACGCGCAGGGCATCGTTCAAGAAGCCGCTCGCGCGCGCGAGCGCCCAGCGCGCGCCCGCATTCGTGTTCAAGATCCACGCGATGCCGCCGCCGATCGCCAGGACGAGCGTCAGCACTGCGATTCCGACCCATGCATACCAGCGCAGCTTCATAGGTCGGGACCGATCACGACGTGCACGCGCACTTCGTCCTTCAAATCGGTGACGACCGGCTTGCCGACATCGAGGCGCACCATGCCAACGGGCGAGCGCCACCGCAGCCCGATCCCCGCGCCGACATTGAGATTGAACGACGTGCTGTACGCATCGCCGCCATCGACGAATACGGCCGCGCCCCACTGGGGCAGGAAGTAGTATTCGTACTCGACGCTCGCGATCGTGAGGTACTTGCCGCCGATGACGCCGCCCGACGCGTTCACCTCGCCGATCTGCTCATAATCGAAGCCGCGGATGGATCGATCGCCGCCCGCGAAAAAACGCAGCTCGGGCGGCAAGGCGTCGAAGTCATCGACGGCCATCGCACCGAGGGCGGCGCGCAGAATCAGGCGCGACCGCTCCGACGCGGGCCGAATCCATTTCGCCTCCGCGCGGATCTGGGCCAGGCTCGTGTCCGAGAACAAGCTCTCGGCCGCGAGCCGGACGCCGTACAGCAGCGAGATGCCGTGCCGCGGAAACATCATGTCGTCGGCGCGCTTGCGCGTGAGCAGGCCCTCCGCGTACAGCAGGTTCGTCGAGCTCTGCTCGTCCGCGATCTCGAAATCGCCGTTCAGGTATTGCAGCCCGAGCGTGCGCGTGTAGCCGTGCCATTGATCCAGCACTTCCGAAGCGGCGACCCGCGCCGTGCGCGAGCGGCTGCTGTCCGTTTCCTCGTCGCGGTAGCCGATGCCGAAGTTGTAATTGCGATTGCGCTCGCCGGGGCGGGGGATGCGGTAATACGCGCTGTACTCTTCGAGCCGCTGCGCGTATTCGATGCCGCCGCCCGCTTTGTGGCCGCGCCGATTCACCCAGCGGCGCTCCATGCCGAGGCGCGCGCCCGGTCCCGCGTCCGTGCTCACGTACGCCTTCGCGGTGTAGATCGTGCGTTTCGCCGGCACGAGCGTCGCCTCGATCGGCACCTGGTCGTCGGCCTTGCGCGCGAGATCCGGCTGCACCGAGACGCTCGAAAAATAGTCGGCGTCGACGAGCCGCTGCTGCAGCGACAACATGTCGTCGATGCTGTAGTGCGCGTCGGGCTGCCACGGCACGAAGCGCTGCAGGAACTCTTCGGGAAACTGCACCTTGCTGAAACTCACCTCGCCGAAACGATAGCGCTCGCCGCTCGTCCACTTCAGGTCGATGTCGGCCGTGTTCGCGGACTGCAGGACCTCGACACGGTGGCGCTCGAGATTCATGTCGAAAAAGCCGAGCGACTGCAGTTGCGTCGTGATGTTCGACTTGCTGCCTTCATAGAGGCCGTGCTCGAGCCGCTGGCCGACCTTCGGTCGGAACGCCTCGAGCGCGGCTTTTATTTCCGGCAGCTCAGCGGCGGGCCCGTCGACGACGACGCTTTCCTTGCTGACGATGACGGGCTCGCCCAGGGTCACGCGAAACTTCGCGACGAACTCCCCTGCCTTGTCGCCGGGCTGCAAATCGCCTTCGACTCGGGCGTCGTAATAGCCGTACGGCTGCAACGCTCTGCGGATCTCCTCGTTTGCTTTCGCGAACAGCCGGTTCGCCTGTGCTGGCGACAGCGAGCGGTCGGCGTATTGCTCCAGTTCGAGGTTGTTGCGGGCTGCTGTTTCGAGCTCGTCCTTGATGCCTTCGAATTCGACCTTGACCCCGGCCGAAGAGATTTGAGTACAAAGGAGCAGCAGGAATGCGAGCGAGAAATGCGATGACTGTTGCGGGAATTCCATCTTCGACCAATGCGGAAGCAGGCGGGCAGTTCCAAATCGACGCGGCGGACGCCGCGTCGAAACGGAGAGCCCACCAAGGGCTTCAGATTGTCGCCCAGAATTCCTCGATTTTCTTGCGCGTCGCTGCATCGAGGAGACGGCCGCGGCCGGCGCGCTGGTTGTCTTCGAAATGCGTCGTCTTCGTCGTGCCCGGAATGACGGCGGTCACGGCCGGGTGCGAGATGTTGTACTTGAGCATGAGCTGCGCCCAGCTCGTCACGTCGAGTTCCGCCGCCCAGCCCGGCAGCGGCTTGCCGGCGAGCTGCGACAACACATTGCCGCGGCGGCCGCCGAGCGGCACGTTGATCAGCACGGCGACACCCTTGTCCTGTGCCATGGGCAGGATTTCGTCGGCCGCGCCACGGTTGTCGATCGAATAGTCGACCTGGATGAAATCGAGCGGCAACTTGTTGAGCGCGTTCTTCATCTGCGGGTACTGGTCGTCGGTCGAGGTCGTCACGCCGACGTAGCGCACCTTGCCGGCGCGCTTCCATTCCAGGAGGCGAGGGAACAGCGTCTCGGTTTCGTGAAAATTGTGGATCTGCATCAGATCGATCTTGTTCGTCCGCAGCCGCGCGAGCGCCGCTTCGAGCTCCCCGTCGCCTGCCGCGATCGGTCCGCGGATGGGCATCTTCGTCGCCAGGAACACCTGATCGCGATTGCCGAGCTCCTCGAGGAAACGGCCGATGACGACTTCCGATTCCCCGTAGCCGCGCGCGGTGTCGATGACTTTCGCGCCGAGCATCGGAAATTGTTGCAAGACTTCACGGCGGGCCGCGAGCTCGGCCGGGTCGGTGACACCGTATGCATTCGTGCCGAGCCCGATCACCGGCAGCTGCTCGCCCGATTTCGGGATCGCCTTCGTGATGAGCGGCAGCGAGGCGGTGTCGGCGGCGACCTGGGCCGACCAGCCGATGCCAAGGCTCGCTCCAGCAATGGCCGTACGCTCGATGAAGGTGCGGCGCGTCAACCACGTATCGAACTTGGAGTTCACGAATTCACCTTGCGGAAATTGCCCAAGACCAGAAGAGAACGCCGCGTTATCGCGCGACTGGAACCGCGAAAGCAATCGTTGCCGTGTCAATGATCGAGAGGGTGGCGCGCATCACCGCAACTCGACCGTCTTGTCCCCGATCGTGATGCGCTCGGCGCGCAGCTCGCCCGCGTTCTTGCGGTGCGGATAACCTTCGACGATCGCCTTCGCGCCCTCCGCGAGCATGTCGCGCGTCAGCCCGCGGCTCATCATGCGCGAAGGCGGTGCGAGCACGACGTGCCAGGTCTCGTCGGCCGTTTTCAACGTTGCAGTGCCATGCGGGTTTTCGTAGCCCGCCGCCGCGATGGTGCCTTCGAGCTTCAGTATTTTGTCCGCGTCGTAGCCTTCCCAACCGTGGTGCGCAAGGGCGGCACCGCCGACGAGAAGTGAAATGGCGCCGATCATCTTCAGGTGACGCATGGCGAACTCCCGCGGTGAATGACGCTGATGAGAGCGGCGAACCCGTGCTTAGGTTCCCCGCTACTTCGCGGGCAGCGTCGGTTCGCCGGACTGCAAGAGCGCCTCGAAGCGGCGGTCCTTTTCCAACCATAGACCGTTGATCCAGGTCTGGAACAGCTCGCGAAACGGCGCGCTGTTCTGATAATCCCCGCCGACGAGCTCATAGGGAATCGGCAGCTCGCGGATGTGCACCCTGATCTCGGGAATGCGGTCGGCGAACAGATCGGCGATCGTCGGAATTCCATGCGGGTACACGATCGTCACGTCCAGGATGGCGTGCATCGCGTCACCCATGGCGTCGAGCACGAAGGCGACGCCGCCCGCCTTCGGCTTGAGCAGGTGCTCGTACGGCGATGCCTGAGCCAGGTGTTTCGCCGTCGTGAAGCGCGTGCCCTCGACGAAATTGATCAGCGAGACCGGAATATTGCGAAACTTCTCGCAGGCGCGTCGGGTCGCCTCGATGTCACGGCCGGCAAGCTCCGGGCGGCGCGCCAGCGTCTCGCGCGAATAGCGTTTCATGAACGGGAAATCGAGCGCCCACCAAGCGAGCCCGAGCAGCGGCACCCAGAACAGCTGACTCTTCAAGAAGAAGCGCAGCATCGGCGCGCGTCGATTCAATAGCGCCTCGAGCACCGGGATGTCGACCCAGCTCTGATGATTGGAGAGCACGAGGTAATGCCCATCGCGGCGCAACTGAGCTTCGCTCTCTACGACGAAGCGCGTGCGCGTGAACCAGCCGATCATCCGCGTGTTGAGCCCATTCCAGCTCTCGGTGGTGCCGATGAGGATGCGATCACACGCGCGGCGCACCGGCGCGAGCGGAATCGCGGCCTTGACGAGCGCACCGAGCAAGACGATCGGCACATGGACGATCGTGCTGGCGAGCACGATCACGAAGGCCAGGGCGATGCGCAGGGTTGCGATCATGAAGTGACCATGGCGAAGACCTCCTCCGCTAACCCTTCCACGCGGCGTGGAGAAGGGGGAGTTGGTTGCAGCCATCTTTCTTCAACGCACATCCCACACGTTGACGTTCTGCATCGGCGCCGCGAACAGCAGCTTCGCCTTCATGCTCGCCTGGGCGACACCGTAGACCTCGTACAACGATTCGAAATTCGTCGCCCCGCTGGCGCGCTGCACGAGCTCGCCGAGCGTCGCCGGCTCGCTCAGAATCTCGCCCATCTGCCGCACGCCGGTATCGCGCGTGCCGGCGATCACGAGCACGCGATGACCCGCCGGCCCTTCGAACGTGGAGAAATATGCGTAATCGCGATAGCTCGCCTCGTTGCCATGCAGCGGCATGGCGGTGCTGAGATACGTCGCGCTCGTCTTGCTGTCGACGAGCTCGTCGAAGGAGCCGCCCGGCGACACGCGCGAGGCCGCGAACACCGAGTCGCCGAGAATGCCGAGCCCGCTGATGAAGCCGATGTAGACGACGTGCGTGGTCTTGAGCAGGCTCACGTCGAGATTCGACATCATCACCACGTTCACGCGCTTCTGCCGACCGAGAATCGGCGCGATGTCCTGAACCGCGAAGGCGCTCGAGGTCGGCAGATAGGTCAGATTCAAGTTGCGGTACTTCTGTGTGACCTGCGGGTCGAGCTCGCCGTACTCCAGGAAGTCGGCATGCGAATTGATGAAGAACTCGCGCACCAGACGCCGCACGAGGCCGCCCTCGTCCGTCTCGCCGAGCAAGTAGTAGTCGCCGACGACGATCGTGATCGGCACGTCGTCGGCCAGCAAAGGCGCCCATACCGGATTCGTGCGCAAGGCATGCAGCGCGGCATCCTGCGTCAATCGGTTCCCGAGCAAGGCGAAGCCCGCGCCGATCGCGAGGCCGGCGAACAATGCGAGCGCGGGCCAGAGCCACCGCTGCGCGGGCCGAGGCGGCGCAGCGGGCGCGGGAGTCGTTACGGGGGCAGGGGCAGGCGCCGCCTCCGGCGGCTCCAACACCATTCGATACTCGCCCTTCGGGATCGAAAGCCTGCCGAGGCTGGCATCGTTCGTCTTCGCGTAGAAGTCATCGAGCCGGCGGCGCAGCTTGTGCACGTAGACGCGCACGACGGCATCCTGCGACACATCGAACGTCGGGCTCTTGCCGAACACCTCGAGGGCGATCTCGATCTCTTTTGGCGGATCGCCGGCGAGCGTCCGGGCCAGCACGTAGTCGAACAGACGCGACAACGAGCCCGGCTTGCCTAACAAGCCGCTCGCGCGGAATTGCTCCGCCGCTGCTGCCAACCGCTCGTGATCTGCCAATGCCCGCTCCTTCCGAGGGGTGTGCATCCTAGCAGCCCGCGGCCGATTAACGGCAAAGTAACGCCGGAACAAACAGCGACTTAGCCGTGCCGATCCACCAGGCAAGCGCTGCCCTGCGCAAGAGGTGCAGCCGCGCGCGGCACGCGCAGCGCTGCGTCGGGCAGCCGACGGACGATTCGCCACGTCATTAAACGTCAACGACCCTCCATCGGCGCACGTTGCGCTCTACGCTGTTGCGAATTCCTACAAGAACCCCGCATGGCCGAACTCCTACGCGAATTCGCACGCACCCTGGCGAACAGCGCCGCTCACGACCTCGCCGTCGATTGGCTGCGGAACGTGCCCGGCCTGCCGCCGCTCGCGCAGACGCTGCACCTTCTCGGCATCGCCGTCGTGCTCGGCTCGATCGTGCTGCTGAGCTTGCGCGCGCTCGGCTGGGCCGTGCCGAGCCAGGCGCCCGAGGAAATGTCGCGCCGCCTCGCGCCGTGGACATGGGGCGCGCTGCCGGTGCTGGCGGTGAGCGGGCTGCTGTTCGTGTTCGCGCGTCCGCAGCGCTACTTCTCGAATCCGATATTCGGCCTGAAGCTCGCGCTGCTCGTTCCGGCGCTCGCCCTCACCGCCCTGCTGTACCGCATCGTTCGCCACCCGACGCCGAAGCGCACGATCGCGCGCGCCGTTGCCCTCGCGAGTCTCGCCGCATGGACCTGCATCATTCTCGCGGGACGGTGGATTGCGTATGTCGACTATCTTTTCCCCCCGAGTGAGCCATGACCGAATTCTGGTATCGGATCGAAATGCTGCCGCTCGCGGCGCGCATCGGCGAGAGCTGGTGGTTCCCCCTGCTCGAATCGATTCACGTGCTGACCGCGATGTTCGTCGTCGGCGCGATTCTGTTCGTCGATCTGCGCCTGCTCGGCGTGGCGGCGATGCGGTACCCGGTGACGCGCTTCACGCGCGAACTGCTCGCGTGGACCTGGGCCGCGTTCGCGCTTGCGCTCGCGAGCGGGCTCGGCATGTTCATCACCCGCGCGAGCGCCTACGTCGCCAATCGCGCGTTCCAGGCGAAGCTCGTGCTGCTCGCGCTCGCGGCGTTGAACATGATCCTGTTCCACCATCTAGGTCGGCGCGACATCGCCCGCTGGGACACGGCGCCGCGCACGAGTACTGTCGCCCGGCTTGCGGGCGGCGCGTCATTGCTGTGCTGGGTCGGGGTCACACTCGCGGGCCGGTGGACGGGCCATTTGTCTTGACTCGGGGGACGCGCGAGCGCTTGCGAGCAGTGATCGCAGTTCGGTAACGTCCGCCCCGCTCGATTTCGACGTTCGTCTTGCACGAATGCAACCAATGCAGGGCCGGTCGCGTTCGGAGCTGCCATGACCGATACGATTCCACCTCCATTCGTTTTCGCAGGCGTCGAGTTGCTCGAACGTGCGCTACACGCGCAAGTGCTGGCGCGGCGGCGTGCGACATTCGAGCACGACCTGAAGAACGTCATGCACGGACTGCTGTCGGGCACGGAATTGCTCGGCAAGTCGCTCACGGCAAGCTCGGCCCGCATTGCCCCGGCGGAGTGTCTCGCGCTGCTGCAGCAACAGCTGACGCGCGCGCAAGGCACGTTGAGCCACCTTCTCGACGAAATCGCACCGGCCACGCACGAGCCGAGCGACATCGCGGTCGATCCGCTGCTCGAGCAATGCGCGCGTGACTTGCGCCATCAGCTGCAGCGTTTCGAGCTCACCACCGTCGTGGAGCCGCACGTCATCGTCCGCGCCAGCCGCTCGCGACTCAAGGACGTGCTGCTCTGTGTGCTGCTCGATGCGATGGATCGCGCGCCCGCGCGCGCCACATTCGCGCTGACCGCGCGTCGCGAGGGCGAGCACGCCGCGTCGATCGAACTGCGCCACCCGCTCGCGGCGGAAGCTAGCCCCAGCGACGCGCTCGTCTACATCGGTGAAATCTTGAGCGCGGATGGCGGCCGCATCGACGTCTCGTCGCAGGCGAATCAGCGCTCGGTCATCGTGCGGGTGCCGAGCGTGCCGGCGGCGCAAGTGGATATGAGCGCGCGTCGACTCGTGATCGTCGATGCGAATCGTGACGCCGCCGACAGCTTGGCCATGCTCGTGCAGCTCGAAGGCTTCCAGTCGCAAGCGGCCTATGACGTGGAGGCGGCCGTGCGGTCCGCGCAGAGCCAGCCGACGTTCGCGGTCGTGCTCGACGTGGACGGCTCGATCGATGCGAACGGCGCGATCGCGCGCCTGCGCGAGTCGAGCCCGCGGGTGCGCATCATCGGTATGAGCCACAGCACCGAGCGACGGGTCGCGCAGCTCGATGCTCAGTTGCGCAAGCCGCTCGATCTGACCGCGCTGCGCGCCGTCCTGGACCAGGGCTGACGCCGGAACCCGACCCGGCGCGGCCTCGTTGCTTTCTGAGCAGCAGCGAGGAGCGCGGCCATGTCGAAAGAGAATCTCCCACCGAATCCGGCAGGCACGGCCCCAGGCGTGCCCAACGAGCTGATCGAGCGGACACCGCCCGACGAGCTGTTCGAGGATCCGGCGGATTTCAGCGCCGTCGGTGGTCCCGAGAACGAGCCGGCGTACGGTCGCACGCGCGCGGTCGCCGGCGAGTACCCGTTCAACGAGCATGGCGGTCCGTATGATCGCGACGAGCCTTCGCACCTCGAACGCGGCGGGTACCAGACGCGCCACAGGATCGACAAGCGCACGTGAACGCGAGCGATAAAAAAGGGCGACTCGGATGAGTCGCCCTTTGGCGTGGGTTGCCGAACGCCGACTTTAGTTCGTCTTGGCCGCGTCGGTCTTGGCCGCATCGGCCTTCGCTGCATCGGCCTTCGCCGCGCCCGGCTTGCCGGGGTGCCGCTGACGCATCGGCGGACGCTCCGTCAGCACGTCGAACTTCTTCATCTGCTGCTCGCTCAGAATCTTGCCGAGCTTCGCACGCGTAT